>DATKON010000184.1:0-4013 GCA_035524575.1 Rhizomicrobium sp. | reverse complement strand
GTCGGTTCGGGCAAGGAGCTATCGGCAGCGATCGAAGGCGCTCTTGATCTTGGGGACGACGAGGACTTCTTCGACGAAGAGTAAGTTCGCCGGCCTGTCGCATACGCAATGCTGGATCGATAACCAAAACTCGATTTGGTCACGGACGAGATTTGGTACTACTGGACAAGTCGGCGCAGTTTTTAGCTAAGTGCTTATAGTCCCTGCAAAAATCATACTCGGCCAGTGCGCAATCTGGTATTGTAGCATCACCTAAATGGAATGGGGTGGCCGATGGACATCACTCCGCTCCTCAAGATGGCCAAAGAGGAGCTTGGCCCGAGATGGCATATCTTCGTCCTGGCGCTGCTTGTCTTTGCACTGATCGCGAGCGTCGTCTGGATGACGCGCGAGACCGGCGACAATGTCCGCGCCATGTGGGCGTGGTTCGCATCCAACGCTCCCACTTAATCCACCTCGGCATCGCCGGTCCGTCTCCTGAACACTGCGAATTCACGTAGCCATTACCACGCGTCGATCCACGGTAGCTTCTTGCCTTCGCGTTTCGGCGGCGCGGGCACCGCGCGCAGGCCGGCCATGATCCAGTTGCGGGTTTCCGCGGGATCGATCACTTCGTCGAATTCGTAGAGCGTCGCCGCCGACAGCGCTTTGCCGCGTTCGTAGGAGCGCGCGACCATTTCGTCGAATTTGGCTTTGCGGGCGACAGGGTCCTCGATGGCGGCGAGCTCGTTGCGGTAGCCGAGTTTCACTGCGCCTTCCAAACCCATGCCGCCGAATTCGCCGGTCGGCCAGGAGATGGTGAAGAACGGCGCCAGGAAACTCGCGCCCGCCATGCCCTGCGCGCCCAGGCCGTAGCCTTTGCGCAGGATCACCGTGAAGACGGGCACGGTGACGTTGGCGCCGATTATAAACAGGCGGGAATTATGGCGCACCAGCGCGGTCTTCTCCGCTTCCGGCCCGACCATGTTGCCGGGCGTGTCGCAGAGCATGAGGATCGGCACGTCGAAGGCGTCGCACAGCTGCATGAAGCGCGCCGCCTTGTCGGAGCCGTCGCGGTCGATGGCGCCGCCCAGATGTTTCGGATTGTTGGCGATGATGCCGATGGGACGGCCTTCGATGCGCGCCAGCGCGGTGATCATGCCGACGCCGAACTGCCGTCGCAGCTCCAGCACCGAGCCGGTATCGGCCAGCATGTGGATGACGCTGCGCACGTCGTAGACGCGCAGACGGTTTTCCGGAATCGCGCGGCGCAGCAGTCGCTGATCGGCGCAGGCCCAGTCTTTGGTCGCACCCTGGAAATAGGAGAGATATTTCTTGGCGACAGCGACGCCTTCGGCTTCGTCCTTGACCACCACGTCGATGACGCCGTTGGGCGCCTGCACCGAGACCGGCCCCACTTCGTCGGGATGGAAGACACCGAGACCGCCGCCTTCGATCATCGCCGGCCCGCCCATGCCGATCGAGGAATTCTCGGTCGCGATGATGACGTCGCAGCAGCCCAAGAGCGCCGCATTTCCGGCAAAGCAGCGCCCGGAATTGACCCCGACCAGCGGTACGAGCCCCGAAAGCTTCGCATATTGCCAGAAGGTCGTCGTGTTGAGACCGCCGGCGCTCATCGCGTCGGTGTCGCCCGGCCTGCCGCCGCCGCCTTCGGTGAAGAACACGATCGGCAGCCGCCAGCGCTCGGCCAGATTGAGCATGCGGTCCTTCTTCTGGTGATTGCGCAGCCCCTGCGTGCCCGCCAGCACCGTGTAGTCGTAGGACATGGCGACGACGCGGGCCTGTTCGTCGGCAAAGAGATGGCCGTTGACGCGGCCGAGGCCCATCACGAGACCGTCCGCCGGCGTGCGCTCGATCAGCTCTTCCATCGATGTACGGCGGAGGCGCCCCGCGACGACCAGCGAGGAATATTCCGTGAAGGAGCCGGGGTCCAGAAGATCGGCGATGTTCTCGCGTGCGGTGCGCTGGCCGGTTTTCCTGCGGCGCGCCACGGCATCGGGCCGCGCTTCGTCGGTGGTGAAGCGGCGGCGGTCGTAGAGATCCTGCAGGTCCTTGCGGATGTGGTCGAGGTCGAAATCCTCGTCATGCGCGTGCGCGCCGCCTTCGACATGGGATTCCTCGATGAAGGCGAGCGGCGCGTCTTCGAACACCGTGTCGCCGGGCTGCACAGCAAATTCGCGCAAAGTCCCGCTGACATGTGCGTCGATCACATGCTCCATCTTCATCGCTTCCATGACGAGGATAGGCTGGCCCGCGCGCACCGTGTCACCGGGCGAAACCTGCAGCGTGGCGATCGTGCCCTGCAGCGGCGCGCGAAGGACGCAGGTGTCGTCTTCCGCGATATCGAAGTCGCCGCGAAGACCATTGTCGCCGGCCTGCTTGCCGTGCGCGAGGACGGCGAGGGGATCGACATTGTCGACTTTGGCGCCGGCACGGGAAGCGGACGACGAAGACGGCGTGCTTTCAAAATAGAGTCGCTGATGCTTCGCGTCCGGGAGCAGTGAAGAAATCTGCTCCTCGACAAAGCGCGTGTGCACGTCGCCGCGGCCGACGGCGTCGTGCTTCAGGAGGCTTTGCAGGAACGGGATGTTGGTCGGAACGCCTTCGATGCGAAATTCAGACAGCGCGCGATAGGTCTTGCGAATCGCATCGGAGAGCTGGTCCGACGGCGAGTGAACGACGAGCTTCGCCAAGAGCGAGTCGAAGCGCACGCTGGTGCGATAGCCGGCATAGCCGAAGCCGTCGACGCGAACGCCCTGGCCGGACGGCGGCTCGTAGACGCCGAGCGTACCGCCCGCGGGTTTCACTTGGCCGTCGGCCGTCATGGTCTCGAGATTGATGCGGACCTGCACGGCGGTGCCGCGCGGTGCCGCGATGTCCTTCTGCTGCAGAGCGAGCGTGGACAGCTTCGCCCCGCTCGCGACCTCGAGCTGGATGCGCACGAGGTCGAGGCCCGTCACGGCCTCGGTCACCGTGTGCTCGACCTGGAGGCGCGGGTTCGCCTCGATAAAGGCGAAGCGGTCCTTCGGACCCACGAGGAATTCGATCGTGCCCAGATTGCGGTAGCTGGTCTCCTGGCCGAGCTTCACCGCCGCATCGAACAGCTTCTTGCGCACCCCTTCCGGAAGGCTCCGCGCCGGCGCAATCTCGACGATCTTCTGGCGCTGCCGCTGCAGGCTGCATTCGCGATCCCAGATATGCGAGACCGCGCCGGTACCGTCGCCCACGATCTGCACTTCGACATGGCGGGCATGCGGGAAATATTCCTCCGCATAGAGATCGCCGTTGCCGAAGGCCTGCAGGGCTTCGCCGCTAGCACGCGCGAAGGCGTCTTCCAGCTCGGCCGCCCTTTGCACCAGCCGCATGCCGCGCCCGCCGCCGCCCGCGACCGCTTTCAGCATGATGGCGCCGGCCTTGCCGAGGCTTTCCAGGAACGCTTCCGCCTCGGCTATTTCAATGCCGCGCTTCGTGCCGGCGAGGGTCGGGATGCCGAGCTTCGCGGCCAGCGCACGTGCTTCAGCCTTGTCACCGAAAAGATCGAGCGTCGCCGGATCGGGCCCGACGAAGACGATGTCCGCCTTGGCGACGCTCCGCGCGAAAGCCGCATTTTCGCTCAGGAAGCCGTAACCCGGATGGATGGCGTCGCACTGCGTCTCGCGCGCGGTGCGCACGATCTGATCGCCATCGAGATAGGCGGAAGGGCCTGAGCCTTTCAGCGGCCGTGCGTGCTCGGTCTTTCGCGTATGCAGCGAACCTGCGTCGTCCTCGGAATAGACGGCTACGGTTTCGAGGCCCATCTCGGCGGCCGTCCGCGCGATGCGGATGGCGATCTCGCCGCGATTGGCAATGAGGAGTTTCTTGAGCATGGGAACGATCCTGGCGGCGCTTGGCCTGAATTCGAGGAATGGCTTTCCGTTCTTCATTACTCCACCGCCGTCGAGTGGAGAACAAGTTCACGTCCGCAAATCCTCCCCCGCGCGAAGCGTGGGGGAGGGGGACCGCGAAGCGGTGGA
>DATKON010000183.1:0-9574 GCA_035524575.1 Rhizomicrobium sp. | reverse complement strand
TTCCGTGCGCGCCGTCTCGAAGTTTTTTATTACGCCGGCCTGGCCGGATCCGAATGATCCGTCTTTCGTGAATGCCGTCGCGCGAATCCGGACCGATCTTGCGCCGAAGGCACTGCTGGACGTGCTGCACGCTGTCGAAGCCGCGTTCGGTCGGGAGCGTGGTGCCCGCAATGCCCCGCGTCCTCTCGATCTCGATCTCATCGACTATGATGGACGCGTCGAAGACGGTCCGCCGGAATTGCCGCATCCGCGCGCGGCGGAGCGGGGCTTCGTGCTGATCCCGCTGGCGGACATTGCGCCCGGATGGCGTCATCCCGTCTCGGGTAAAACCGTCGAAACCCTGATCGCAGGACTTTCGCAAGGCCAGCGTAAGGTTGAAGAGCTCAAGTGACGCCTTCGGCTCGTTTTCTCTGCTCGCGCCGTCCTGCATTGCCCTTTATGATGTGTCGACTAAGGGTCCGGTGATGTTGAAAGAATTCGCTCCCTATATCGTTCCGCTGCTGCTCGCAGCTCTGATCGTCCGGCGCAGCATGCAGGCGCGCAAAGTGAACACGGGTCGGATGTGGATCCGTCCGATCATTTTGCTCTTGATGCTGGCCGGCGCGCTCGCTGCTGCACCGATGCCTGGCCTGATCGCCATCGCGGGCTTCGTTGCGGCCGGCGCTATCGGTGTTGCACTCGGCACCTATATGGCGAGCCATCAGCACCTGACGATCGACGAGAAGTCGGGACATATCTCCAGCCGCTCGAGCACGATCGGCACGGCGCTCTTCCTGGGCCTGTTTGGGGTCCGTTTCGGCGTCAAGCTCGCCTTTCCCGAACTCGAGCACCCCGGCCACGCCGGCGGGCAGGTGATGGCGGTTGCCAACGGCCTGCTGGTGTTCACGGTCGGGGTGCTGATCGCCCAGACGGTTGCGATCTGGCGCCGGACCCGGCCGCTTCTTGCCGCCCATGCCGAGCGGAAGGCCGTCGCCGCGCAGGACGGCCGGCCGGTACAACCGGTTGCGGAACCGGTCCCCGCCTCCAGGGTGAGCGGAGAATGAGTGGCTTGCCGTAGGGCCACGCTTTATATATGGTCCCGTGCCCTTAAGGGTCCGCGTTCTCCTTTTGAGCGCGCCCAGGAAATTCTGATCCAAGGAACTTTGGATGGCCCGCGTCACCGTTGAAGATTGCGTCGACAAGGTCTCGAACCGGTTTGATCTGGTTCTGTATTCCGGCTTCCGCGCCCGCCAGCTTTCGGGCGGCGCCGAACCACATGTCGAGCGCGATCGCGATAAAAATCCGGTCGTGGCGCTGCGCGAGATCGCGGCCAAAGTGCTGAAGCCGGATGAGGTCCGCGAGGAATACATCCGCAGCCTCCAGAAGCACGCGGAAGTGGACGAGCCCGAAGAGGCGCGCGCCGACGAAGATCTCGACCGCGAGGATCCGCAGCACCGCCAGGTGACGGAGGAAGAGCTCCTTCGTGCGCTCACCAGCGAGGCCCAGCGCCGCGCCGAGCCCCAGCCCGAGCCGGAAGCGGACTACGACGAATAGGCCGATATCTAAGGTTGTTGGGCCTGTTCATTCGTTTCGTTGAGGATTTCTGCCTATATTAGGGACACGATGAGTGTTCCGACCCAGCACGCTGATACCAAGCGCGCGGGGCAGGCTGGTCCTGCCCCCCTGGTGGATGGCGGGCTCGAGACATCTTCCGCCGCGCAAGTCCCGCCGAAAAAGCCCACGCGCCGCAAGCTTATGCGGCAGACCGAGCTCGTCGACCGCGTCAAGGCCTATGACGGCGATGCCGACGAAGCGCTGCTGAACCGCGCCTATGTCTTCGCCATGAAAGCGCACGGCCAGCAATTCCGCGCCTCGGGCGATCCCTATTTTGCGCATCCCTTGGAAGTCGCGGGCATCCTGACCGAGCTCAAGCTTGACGTGCCGACTATTGCGACGGCGCTGCTCCACGACACGATCGAGGACACCTCCGTCACTTACGACGACATCAAGGAGACCTTCGGCGAGGAAATCGCCGGCCTCGTCGACGGCGTGACGAAACTCTCCAAGCTCGAACTCTTTTCCGAGCGTACCAAGCAGGCGGAGAATTTCCGCAAACTGATGCTCGCGATGTCGAATGACATCCGCGTGCTGCTGGTCAAGCTTGCCGACCGCCTGCACAACATGCGCACGCTGCATTTCATCAAGAACGCCGAAAAGCGCAGGCGCATCGCCCAGGAAACTGTCGACATCTATGCGCCGCTCGCCGGCCGCATCGGCATGCAGAACCTGCGTGAGGAACTCGAAGATCTGGCCTTCGGCGAACTCAATCCGGAGGCGCGCAATTCGATCGTCACGCGTCTCGCGCGCCTCGACGCGCAGTCGGGCGACCGCATCGGTCGCATCTCGGATCAGATCAAGCGCAAGCTGGCCGAGAATGGCATCGAAGCCTGGGTCTATGGCCGCACCAAGCGGCCTTACTCCATCTGGCGCAAGCTCAAGGACAAGCAGCTCAACTTCGAATCCCTGTCCGACATTTTCGGCTTCCGCGTCATCGTCAAGAGCGACGAGGATTGTTATCGCGCGCTAGGCATCCTGCACACGAACTGGCGCATGATCCCGGAGCGCTTCAAGGATTTCCTGTCCAATCCCAAGACCAACGGCTACCGTTCGATCCATACGACGGTGATCGGCCCCGAGAAACAGCGCGTCGAGGTGCAGATTCGCACCGAGCAGATGCACGAGATCGCGGAACGCGGCGTCGCCGCCCACTGGCGCTATCGCGAGCATGTCGAGGACCAGTCGCAGCCTGCCGAACGCGCTTTCGAATGGCTGCGCGAGATGGTCGATCTGCTCGAGAAAGGCGATTCCGTCGAGGAATTCCTCGAGCATTCGCGGCTCAATCTCTATCAGGACCAGGTTTTCTGCTTTACGCCGAAAGGAGATCTGATCTCGCTGCCGCGCGGCGCCACGCCGATTGACTTCGCCTATGCGGTCCATACCGATCTCGGCAACACCACGGTCGGCGCCAAGGTCAATGGCATGCATGTGCCGCTGCACACCCCGCTGAAGAATGGCGACCAGGTCGAGATCATCCGCACGAAGGACCAGACGCCGTCGCCCTTATGGGAGCAGTTTGTCGTCACCGGCCGCGCGCGTGCGGAAATCCGCCGCTTCCTCCGCCAGGCACGTCGCGAAGAGCATGCGAGCGTCGGCCGCAAGGTGCTGGAGAAGATCTTCGCCGACGAAGGCGTCGCCTTCACCGACAAGGCGATTGAAGAAGTCGCCAAAAAGCTCAATCTGCCGAAGCCCGACGAAGTCTATGCACAGGTGGGCCGGGGTGCGATGCGCGCCGACGACGTGCTGCTCGCGGTCTATCCCGAGATCAAACGCACGGCGGAGCGCGCCAAAAAGGACGGCGCGCGCGAGGCGATCTCGATCCAGGGCCTGACCGAAGGCGTCTCCTATCGCCTCGGCCAATGCTGCCATCCGCTGCCCGGCGACCGCATCGTTGGGCTGATGGTGCCGGGTGAGGGCATCATTGTGCACACCATCGACTGCGAAGAGCTCGAGCGGGCACAAGCCAACATGGCCGACTGGCTCGACGTCAAATGGCGCACGCGCGCATCGGAACAGGCGCAATCGATCGCGCGCATCCTCGTGCGCGTAAAGAACGAGACAGGCTCCCTGGCGGCCGCGATCGGCGTCATCAGCGCCAACGGCGGCAATATCTTCAATCTGAAGGTCACCAACCGCACAGCGCTGTTGTTCGAGTTCATGGTGGACATCGAAGTGCGCGATGTCGCACACCTGCAAAACATCCTGGGCGCGTTAAGGGTGAACACCGCGGTGGAATCGGTCGAGCGCCTGCGTGGGCCGCAACTGGGACAAGAGCTGCATAAGTGACGATTCTGCTCAAAGGATCTGCCTGATATGAATCGCCTGCGCCTCGGCGTGAATATCGACCACGTGGCTACGATCAGGAACGCGCGCGGGGGCAAGCATCCCGATCCCGTGCGCGCCGCGAAGCTGGCCGCACAGGCGGGAGCCGACGGCATCACGGCGCATTTGCGGGAGGATCGCCGGCACATCTCGGACGAGGATATCGACCGTCTCGCGCGCGAAATCCCGCTGCCGCTCAATCTCGAAATGGCGGCGACGGACGAAATGGTGAAGATCGCACTGGCGCACAAACCGCATGCCGCGTGCATCGTGCCCGAAAAACGCGAGGAGCGGACGACCGAAGGCGGCATCGACGCCGCCGGGCAGCACAACCGGTTGAAGCCCGTCGTCGCGATGCTGCGCGATGCGAAAATCCGCGTATCGCTCTTCATAGAACCGGATCGCCGGCAGATCGATGCGGCTGTGTCGCTCGGCGCGCCCGTCGTGGAGCTTCACACCGGAGCCTATTGCGAGGCGGCCGCGCACGGCCATCTCGCCGAGCGCGACCGGCTGCTCGAAGTCACCCGCGATGCGGCTCGTTACGGCGCGGCCCGTGGGCTCGAGATCCATGCGGGCCATGGTCTAGGTTTCGACACTGTGAAGCCGATCGCAGCCATCCCCGAAATCCAGGAACTCAACATCGGACATTTTCTTGTTGGCGAAGCGATTTTTTCCGGGCTCGATGCCGCGATCCGGCGCATGCGTGCGTTGATGGACGAGGCCCGCGCCGGCGTCGACGGGCGGAGAACCGCCTGATGATCATCGGGCTTGGGTCCGATCTGATCGACATCCGTCGTGTCGAGCAGAGCATCGAACGGTTCGGTGATCGCTTTTTGTTGCGGATTTTTACCGAGACGGAACGCGCCAAGTCGGACCGCCGCGCCCAAAGGGCGGCGAGCTATGCCAAGCGTTTTGCGGCAAAAGAAGCCTGCGCCAAGGCGTTGGGCACCGGCCTCCGCCGAGGGGTATTCTGGCGCGACATGGGGGTCGTGAACCTCCCGGGCGGCAAGCCCAGCCTCAAGCTGACGGGTGGGGCTTTGAGGCGACTTGAGGAAATCACGCCGCCCGGTCATAAGGCCCAGATCGATCTTACCATCACCGACGACTTCCCGCTGGCCCAGGCTATCGTGGTGATTTCGGCGGTACCCTCGGCAGAGGGGGGAAAGATCGTTACCTAGACGGGGAGCGTACCGGCAACCGGCCGGTTGTTCTGATTTGGTGGAAAGCGCCTGCGCATGAACGAGATCGACGACAAACCGGCCCCCGTGCCAGCAGGCGATTCGGCCTCGGCGGACTACATGGCCACGGCCGATACGCCGGTGCGTAAGGCCGAGGAAAATGTCGCCGGTCCTTCGCCGCAACAGCCTTCGGGCACACCTTCGGGCAAGAAACCGCCTGAGAAACCGGTCGTAGGCGATAAGGACTCGATCATCGAGACGGTGAAGACCGTCGTTTATGCGCTCCTCATTGCGCTGGTCATCCGCACATTCCTATTCCAGCCCTTCAACATCCCGTCGGGTTCGATGGAAGCGACGCTGCTCGTCGGCGATTATCTCTTCGTCGAGAAATTCGCGTACGGCTACAGCCGCTATTCCTTCCCGTGGGGGCTCGCGCCGATATCGGGTCGCATCTGGCAGGGGAAGGGACCGTCGCGCGGCGACGTCATCGTCTTCAAGCTGCCACGCGACAACTCGACAGACTATATCAAGCGCGTTATCGGGCTGCCGGGCGACCATATCCAGTTGGTCAACGGCCAGATCTATCTGAACAACAAGCCTGTGCCGCGCGTGCGCGTCGCGGACTATATCGAAGACGACGAGCTCGGAACGCCGCGCCATATCCTGCGCTATCGCGAGACATTGCCCAACGGAAAAAGCTATCTCGTGCTGGCGCGCGACCCCACGGGTCCCGAGAACAACACCGACGTCTATGTCGTGCCGCCCGGTCACTATTTCATGATGGGCGACAATCGCGACAACTCGCTCGACAGCCGTTTTGCCCCGACAGGCAAAGGGGATGTTTTCGATCGCCCCGACGGCGTCGGCTACGTGCCCGCCGCCAATCTCGAAGGCAAAGCCGAATTCATCTTCTTCTCGAACGATGGTCCCTTATGGGAATTCTGGACCTGGCCCTGGACCATCCGCTTCAGCCGGATGTTCACGTCCATTGACTGAGACGAAAGACACGCTGTTCTCCCGATTGGGCCATGTGTTCCAGGACGAAAGCCTGCTGGCACGCGCTCTGACGCATGCAAGCGCCGACACGACGCGTTCGAACGAGCGGCTCGAATTCCTGGGCGATCGCGTTCTCGGCCTTGTCGTCGCCGACAAGCTTCACCGGCTCTATCCGGAAGATCCCGAAGGTATCCTGGCGCTGAAGCTGAACGCACTGGTGCGCCGTGAAGCCTGCGCCGCGGCGGCGGAAGCCTCGGGTCTTGCCGACCATGTCGTGCTGGCCGCGTCCGAGGTGGCAAGCGGCGGGCGCCGCAAAGGCGCGATTCTCGCCGGCGTCTGCGAAGCCGTAATTGCCGCTCTCTATCTTGACGGCGGCTACGAGGCCGCGCGCCGGTTCATCGAACGGTATTGGGAAGCGGCCTTCGCGCATCTTGGCCAGGACATGCGTGATGCCAAGACTGCGCTGCAGGAATGGGCGCAGGCGCGCCGCGATACACCGGTTTACAAGTTGATTTCCCGCCAAGGGCCCGATCACGCGCCGCGCTTCGTCGTCGAGGTGACTCTAAAGAGTGCCGGCGCGGCGACCGGCGAAGGCCTCTCGAAGCGCGAAGCCGAACAGGCTGCCGCACGAACACTCCTCGCACGCGTCGATCCGCCTATATCATGAGAGAAGAGGATCGCCCCAACACACGCTGCGGCTTCGTCGCGGTGATCGGCGCGCCGAACGCCGGCAAATCGACATTGGTCAACCATCTCGTCGGCACGAAAGTCTCGATCGTCACGCCGAAAGTGCAGACGACGCGCATGCCGGTGCGCGGCGTCGCCATCCGCGGCAACACGCAGATCGTCTTCGTCGATACGCCCGGCATTTTCCGGCCGCGGCGCCGGCTCGACCGCGCGATGGTCAACTCGGCCTGGGCAGGCGCGGACGATGCCGATGCGATCCTCGTCGTCGCCGATGCACCGGCTTTGGCGGGCGATCCGGACGGACTGCCGGCGCGTGATACGCGCGCGATCGTGGCCGGACTCAAATCGGCCGGGCGCAAGGCAGCCTTGGTGCTCAACAAGGTCGATGCGATGCGGCGCGCCGATCTCCTGCCGCTGGCGCAGGGGCTGAACGAAGCCGGTGTCTTCACCGATGTGTTCATGATCTCCGCGCTCGAAGGGGAGGGCGTCGACGATGTCTCCGCCTGGTGCGCGGGGCAGATGCCGGGCGGCGTCTGGCTCTACCCCGAGGACCAGGCGGCCGACATCCCGTCGCGCCTCCTCGCCGCGGAAATCACCCGCGAAAAGCTCTATCTGCGCCTGCACGACGAGCTTCCCTATGCCGCCACGGTCGAGACGGAGAGCTGGACCGAGAAGAAGGACAAATCCGTGCGCATCGAGCAGACTATCTATGTGGAACGCGATGGCCAGAAAGCCATCGTGCTCGGCAAGAACGGCAAGGCCATTAAGGCAATCGGCGAGGCGGCGCGGCACGAGATGGAGGACCTGTTCGGCCGCCGCGTTCATCTTTTCCTGTTCGTGAAGGTGCGCGAGAACTGGGCCGAGATGCGCGAGCATTACACGTCAATAGGGCTGGAGTATCCCGAGGAATGATATCTTTTAAGATCCGTGTCATTCCCGCGAACGCGGGAACCCGGTAAGCGAGCGCCCGCGAGCGCAAAGAGTCATTCGCCGCGCCGCCGCGCGACCGCTGGGTCCCCGCTTTCGCGGGGATGACAGTGTAGGTTAAACAACACGCATGGAATGGAGCGACGACGCCATTGTGCTTTCGGTCCGGCCGCATGGCGAAGCGAGCGCCATCGTCGAGGCGCTGACGCGCGAGCATGGCCGTCATACGGGACTCGTGCGCGGCGGTGCCTCACGCAAGGTCCGCGGCGTTTTGCAGCCCGGCAACACGCTCCACGCGCAATGGCGGGCGCGGCTTTCCGACCATCTCGGCAATTTCTCGCTCGAGCTTGCACTCGGGCGGGTCGGAACAATGCTCGAAAGCCGCGACGCCCTTCTGGGCCTCAATGCTTTCACCAGCATTGCCTCGGCGGCGCTTCCCGAGCGCGAACCGCACGCACCGGTCTATGCCGCCGCCGAGATTTTGCTGGACGCGATGGCGGCATACGACTTTGCGCATTGGGCGCCGCTCTATGTGCGCTGGGAAGCGGGGCTGTTGCACGAGCTGGGTTTCGGCCTCGACCTGTCGCGTTGCGCGGCGACCGGCGATGTGGACGATCTGATCTATGTCTCGCCGAAAAGCGGACGCGCCGTTTCCCGCGGCGCAGGAGAACCCTATCGCGACCGGCTATTTCCGCTGCCGCCATTCCTGCTCGGCTCCCAAAACGCGTCGCCGTCTATGGACGACATCGAAGCAGGGCTGAGGCTGACCGAACATTTCCTGCGTGAGCGCGTCCTGGAGCCGCACGGCCGCACCGTACCCGCCGCACGTCAGCGCCTGGGCGAGCTTGCGATCCGCGAATCGGACTAGTTTCCTCTTCTTCCCATCACGCGTGGAGTTTCCATGGGCGAATTGCCGATCAAAGACGACATCCGGCCGGAGCCGCTCGCCAAAGCGCTGAGCGAGCGCTATCTCGCCTACGCGCTTTCGACTATTACGCAGCGCGCGCTGCCGGATGTGCGCGACGGGCTCAAGCCGGTACACAGGCGCATCCTGTGGGCGATGCGCGCCATCGGTCTCAATCCGAACGCGGCCTTCAGCAAAAGCGCGCGCGTGGTGGGCGACGTCATCGGCAAATATCATCCCCATGGCGACCAGGCCGTCTACGACGCGCTGGTGCGTCTCGCGCAGCAATTCGCCGTGCGCTATCCGCTGGTCGACGGACAGGGCAATTTCGGCAATGTCGACGGCGATAGTCCGGCCGCCATGCGCTACACCGAAAGCCGCATGACCGAAGCGGCGCAGATGCTGCTCGAGGGTCTCGACGAGAACGCCGTCGATTTCCGCGCCACCTATGACGGCAAGGACGAAGAGCCTGTGGTGCTGCCGGCGGCATTTCCCAATCTTTTGGCCAATGGCTCCGGCGGCATCGCGGTCGGCATGGCGACGTCCATCCCGCCGCACAATCTGGGTGAGCTCTGCCAGGCGACGATTGCGCTGATCGAAAACCCGAACACGACGGACGCCAAGCTTCTGAAATTCGTGAAGGGTCCCGATTTCCCGACCGGCGGCACGATCATCGACGATCACGCTACGATTGCGGAAGCCTACAAGACGGGCAAAGGCGGCTTCCGCGTGCGCGCGCGCTGGGAACGCGAAGAGGGTGCCCGCGGCACCTATCAGATCGTCGTCACCGAGATTCCGTATCAGGTCCAGAAATCGAAGCTGATCGAGCGCATGGCCGAGTTGCTGGAGCAGAAGAAGCTGCCGCTGCTCGACGACGTGCGCGATGAGTCCGCGGAAGATATCCGCCTCGTGCTGGTGCCCAAGAGCCGGACGGTCGAGCCCGAGCTGCTGATGGAACAGCTGT
>DATKON010000182.1:0-5847 GCA_035524575.1 Rhizomicrobium sp. | reverse complement strand
TGTCGCTCGCCCGCCAGGTGACGACCGAGGAAGGCATTGTCATGCGCCGGTTCACCGAATTGAGGCTTGTGCGCCCGCGCACCCCGCTCTTCAGCCTGTCCTGGACGATCATGCACCAGATCGACGAGACCAGCCCGCTTTACGGCGCCACCATCGACACGCTCTACGATCAGGAGATGGAAATCATCGTGCTCCTCAGCGGCACCGACGAAACGCTGGCGCAGGTCATCTATGCGCGGCAGGCCTATACCGCCGACGACATTCTCTTCGGCCGGCGCTTCGTGGACGTGCTGCAAATCGGCGCAAGCGGGCGGATGGAGGTCGATCTTCGCCGTTTCCATGACACGGTCGATCTGTCGCCGCCGGAGTCTCAAGCCCTGTCTTGAGGCACGCCGGAGGAGCCGCTAGGGTCGCTCCGCCATGGAACCCTTCAAGACGCTCTCGGGTGTCGCTGCACCCTTGCCCATGATCAATGTCGACACCGACATGATCATCCCCAAGCAATTCCTGAAGACGATCAAGCGCACCGGCCTCGGCGCGGCGCTCTTCCACGAGCTCAAAACGCGAAGCGACGGCTCGCCCAATCCGGATTTCGTGCTGAACAGGCCCGCCTACAAGAACGCGAAGATCCTTGTGGCGGGCGCCAATTTCGGCTGCGGCTCGAGCCGCGAGCACGCGCCCTGGGCGCTCCTCGATTTCGGCATCCGCTGCGTCATCGCGCCGTCCTTCGCCGACATCTTCTACAACAACTGTTTCAAGAACGGCATTCTGCCGCTCGTCGTGCCGCAGGACGTGATCGACAAGCTGCTCGACGACGCGGAGCGCGGCGCCAATGCGATCGTCTCGGTCGATCTCGAGAAACAGGAAATCCGCGGGCCCGACGGCGGCTGCGTGAAATTCGACATCGATCCGGTCCGCAAGCAGTGCCTCCTGAACGGCTGGGATGACATCGGGCTCACGCTCCGTCACGAAACGAAGATTTCCGATTTCGAAGCCCGCCGCAAAGCCGAAAGCCCGTGGTTATGAGCGACCTGGTCCTGCGCGAAGATAAAGACGGCCTCTGCACGCTGACGCTGAACCGCCCGGAAAAGCTCAACGCGCTCAATTACGAGGTCTTCAAATCGCTGGCGGGCCATATCGACGATATCGAGACGCATCCCGCCCATGTCGGTTGCGTGCTCCTGAAGGGCGCCGGCCGCAGTTTCTGCGCCGGGCACGATCTCGACCACATCAGCGGCGGCCGCGAAGGCCATCATGTGGCGCAATTCGAAAGCCATACAATCGAACGCCTCAGCAATCTCGCGATGCCGGTCGTCTGCGTCGTGCAGGGCCATTGCCTGACAGGCGGACTCGAACTGGCGCTGGGCGCCGACATCATCATCGCGGCCGAAAGCGCCAAATTCGCCGACACGCACGGCAAGTGGGATCTGGTGCCGGTATGGGGGCTGAGCCAGCGCCTGCCGCGGCGCATCGGGCCGGCCCGCGCCAAGGAAATGATGTTCACCTCGAAGACCTATTCGGGACGCGAAGCCGCCGCCATGGGACTTGCCAATATCTGCGTTCCGGATGCGGAGCTCGACGCTTCCGTCGCGCAATTCGCCGCCGCGGTCCTCGCCAATTCCTGGCGCAGCAACCGCGCCAACAAGAAGCTGATCGCCGACACCGAGGGCATGACGCTCGAAGCGGGCCTAGCGCACGAAATCCATCGCAGCGAAGGCCGCGGGCCGGAAATGGCCGAGCGCCTTCAGCGCCTGCGCAAATAGTTCTGAAACCTCGACGGACATCCCATTATGCATTCCATTCTTCTTCTCCCGGGCGACGGCATCGGTCCCGAAGTGCTGAACGAGACGCGCCGCGTCGTCGACTGGTTCGGGCAGAACCGCAATTTCGGCTGCACCTTCGGGGAAGATCTCGTCGGCGGGATTTCGTATGAAAAACACGGCGTGCCGGCGACGGACGCGATGATCGCAAAAGCCAAAGCGGCAGACGCGGTGCTTTTCGGTGCCGTCGGTGGACCCAGATGGGACGGCCTGCAATTCGACAAGAAGCCGGAGCAGGGTCTCTTGAAACTGCGCAAGGAGCTTCAGCTGTTCGCCAATCTGCGACCGGCGCTGTGCTTCGATGCGCTGAAAGACGCCTCCACGCTGAAGCCGGAATATGTTTCCGGTCTCGATATTCTCATCGTCCGCGAGCTCACCGGCGGCGTTTATTTCGGCGTGCCGAAAGAGACGACGACATTGTCGGACGGCCAGAAGCGCGCCGTCGACACGCAGGTCTATACGACACACGAAATCGAGCGTATCGCGCGCGTGGCGTTCGAGCTGGCGCGACTCAGGGGCAAACGCGTCGCCTCCGCCGAGAAATCGAACGTGATGGTGACGGGCGTCCTGTGGCGGGAAGTCGTCACGCGCGTGCACAAGGCGGAATTTTCCGACGTGCAGCTCACGCATGTTCTCGCCGACAATTGCGCCATGCAGCTCGTTCGCAATCCGAAACAATACGACGTCATCGTCACCGATAATCTCTTCGGCGATGTGCTGTCGGATGAGGCTGCGCAGCTGACCGGCTCCATCGGCATGCTGCCGTCGGCGTCTCTCGGCGCAAAGGATCCGAAGACCGGAAAGCAGCCCGCGCTCTACGAGCCCATCCACGGCTCCGCGCCGGACATCGCGGGGCAGGGCCTGGCCAATCCCATCGCCTGCATCCTCTCCTTCGCGATGTGCCTGCGCTATTCGTTCAGCCGCATCGAAGACGCGAAGCTTCTCGAGTCCGCGGTCGAGCGCGTGCTGGCCGAGGGTTATCGCACCGGCGACATCATGCAGCCGGGCATGACGAAGGTGGGCACGGCCCAGATGACCGATGCGATCCTGAAGGCGCTGGCGAAGCTGGCACAGTAAGGCTTGCAAAACGCAGGATTGGTGCTACACCCCCGGCCGAAAATTCGGCTCGCGGAGGGTGTTGTGTCAGACCCCGTCGACGCATTGCTGATCGATCTCGTCGCCTGGATTGCGCGCAAAGATCGTGATTATCCCGAAGTCATGGAAGCGTGGCGGACGTCGTGTCCGAGGCTGCCCGTCTGGGAAGAAGCCAACGCCCGCGGACTGGTGACACGCAGATACGAACAGGGCCGCGGACCGATCGTTTGCGTGACGGATGCCGGTTTGGAATTTCTCGATCTCGCCGTGAAGTAAGACTTCACCGGGACCGCGGACATCTTGTCCGCACGTTTGTTCCCCCCGCGCAGAGTTCACCACGCGGACGAGACGTCCGCGGTCCCGGTGGAGTCGAGACTCTTCTCAAAACTCAATCACAGCCTTCCCGATGATCGTGCGATCTTTCAGCGTGCGCATCGCATCCACAGCGCGCTCCAGCGGGAACCGTGCACCGACATGCGGGCGGATTTTCTTTTCGGCCAGGAGACGGTCAATGGCGGCGATGTTTTCGCGCCCTTTTTCAGGAAACTTCCGGCCGTATTCGCCGGCGCGCACGCCGACGACCGAGAAGCCTTTGATCAGTGGCATGTTCACGGACACGGACGGAATGCGGCCGCTGGTGAATCCGACGACGAGAAGCCGTCCATTGAAACCGATGCAGCGCACGGACTCGTCGAACACATCGCCGCCGACGGGATCGTAGATCACATCCGCGCCGCCGCCCGTCATTCCCTTCACCGCCTCGCGAAAGCCCTGCGATGGCAGCGCGTGGTCTGCGCCGTAGGACTTGAGGAAATCGCGCTTCGCCGCTGTCGAGGCGGTCGCAATCACGCGCGCGCCAAGAAGTTTTCCGAGATCGACGGCGGCGAGCCCCATGCCGCCCGCTGCGCCATGCACGAGAAGCCATTCACCCGCCTTGATCTCGGCCCGGCGCACCAGCGCGACATAGGCTGTAAGATAGGCAGCGGTGAACGCCGCGCCGCTCGCATAATCGGCGCCTTGCGGCAGCGCGCGAAGCTGCGCTTGGGGTCTTTGAACCTCTTCCGCGAACGCGCCTGTCAATCCGCCGCTGATGACGCGGTCGCCGATCTTGAAACGTGTCACGGCGGAACCCACGGCGATGACGTCGCCCGCCATCTCCTGGCCCACGACATAAGGCGGCTCCGGCTTGAACTGGTATTTGCCGTCCGTCATCAGGAGATCGGGGAAGTTCACGCAGGCCGCGCGCATCGCCACGCGCACATCCTCCGGGCCCAAAGCGGGCAAAGAGATGTCCTGAAACTCCAGCGTCGAAAGATCGTCGCGGAAGGCTTTGCAAACGAGCGCCTTCATTCCGCGGCGACGTCCTTCACCCCGACCACAGCATGGGGAAGCGCACGTACGCCGCCCATGAAGAGCGCCGTGGCGAATTCGGCGGCTGCGGCCGGATCAGGGTCGTCCCGGCGCAGCATACGCTCGGCGATCTCGAAGGCGACACCGACGATCGCCGCCATCAGATAATCGGCATCGACCGGTGGAAAGAGACCCTTGGCGATCGCGGTCTCGAGGTCTTCGCGCAGCTCTTCGAAGCCCGCGATGATCTCCTGCGTATGCACGCGCACCCGCAGCGTGTCGGTGTTGCGGCGGATGGCGTGGAAGTTCGACTGGTCGGCCGCGACATATTCCAGGAATGTGCGGAAGGTGCCGGAGATGAATTCCTCGACCGACGCGGCCTTGACACGTTCTTCGTGAAGCCGCGGGCGGATCCTGAGCGCGCTCTCGTCCTGGATTGCCTGGAACACCTCTTCCTTGGACTTGAAGTAGTTGTAGAACGTGCCCGAGGCGAGGGGCGTGGCGCGGATGATGTCCCGCACTGTGGTGGCGCCGTAGCCGAGTTCAGCGAAGACGAGCCGCGCAGCCTCCAGGATCGTCTGGCGGTTCTGGTTCTTCGTCTGCTCGCGCTTGCCGTTCGGCTTGGCGGGCGGTCGTTTCTGCAGGTCCGTTTCCATCATGGCTGCCCCTTCGGGATGACAGGGGAATTCTACAGAATGGTGACGCCACGTCAATTTTTTGCGGGCCGTTGACAGGGCGCTGGTCCAAAGGCCATCCCCAAGGCATGGCCAACGATCCCAATGAGCTGTTTTTCGCCGCCCGGATGGGCGGGACGGCCTTCATCCTCTCGCTGGGCGGGGAAATCCTCGAGATCGGCGGGGGCAAGAGCCGGATGCGGCTACCCTATGCCCCCCAACTCGTCGGCGATCCCGATACCGGCGTCGTCCATGGCGGGGTCATCACGGCCATGCTCGACCAGACCTGCGGGGTCGCCGTCGCGTCGGCTCTGAAGGAAATCATGCCGTTCGCCACCCTCGATCTACGCATCGACTATATGAAGCCCGCCAAGCCGCGCACCGACATCTTCGTCGAAGCGGAATGCCTGAAGGTCACCCACGAAGTCGCCTTCACCCGGGGTATCGCCTATCAGACCGCGCGCGACGAACCGATCGCGCTGTCTACGGGCGCCTTCATGCTGATCCGCGACCGCGATTCGAAGCCGGCGGCCTGACGCGATGGAGCTCTTAAAGCACGCGGCTTACGAGAAACGCGCGCCCGATCCGGCGGCGCTGCTGGCAGCCATCCCGTTCTGCCGGCACATGGGAATCTCGGCCACCGTCGTTCAAGGCGCGCTGACGCTGGTGATGCCTTACCAGCCGCTGCTGATCGGCAATCCCGTTCTGCCGGCGCTGCACGGCGGTGCCATCGGCGCCTTTCTCGAGACCGCCGCGATCGCGCAGGTGGCATGGGAACTGGGCGGCACGGAGCTGCCGAAGACCATCGACATCTCGATCGACTATCTCAGAACGGGCCGGGCCGTCGAATCGAGCGCCAGCGCCCGCATTGCCAAGCGCGGCCGGCGCGTCGTCAATGTCCATGCCGA
>DATKON010000181.1:0-34415 GCA_035524575.1 Rhizomicrobium sp. | reverse complement strand
CGAACTTCATTCGCAGCTCGCGGCCGATACGGTCTTTCTCGAAGACTGGCCGTTGTCGCGCGTGCTGCTGTTGAACGACGCCCGCTATGCGTGGCTGGTACTGGTCCCGCGCCGGATGGGCCTGAGCGAGCTGCACGATGTAACGCCGGCCGATCGCGTCGCATTGACGGACGAAGTGATGCGCGCGAGCGAAAGCCTTAAGCGCCTGACCGGTGCGGCCAAGATCAATACGGGTGCCCTCGGGAATCTGGTGCCGCAGCTGCACATCCACGTCGTGGCGCGCGCGCCCGGCGATCCCGCCTGGCCAGGGCCTGTCTGGGGACACAGTCCTGCACAGCCCTATTCCGCAGCCGCGCTCGAGCAGCAGCTCGTGCGGCTTCGCGGCCGTTTGTAAATTCTTAACCATATCGGACCGACAGTAGCGGGAGCGCACGAAGGGCGCCTGGGATCCATGTTGGCAGAAGCCGCACAGTCCATCGCACACAGCGACGTGCTTGCCGCGTTGAAACAGGCGAGCGCCGCGACAGGCTCCGATTTCAGCTACCTGCTGTCGACGGCCATGCGGGAGAGCAATCTTCAGCCGCAAGCCAAGTCCGGCAATTCGAGCGCCTCGGGGCTTTTCCAATTCGTCGAGCAGACCTGGTTCGGTCTCGTCAAACAATACGGCGCCAAGCACGGCCTCGCGTCCTTCGCCAATGCGATCACCCAAGCGGCCGACGGACGCTACGAAGCCGACAATTCGAGCGATCGCCGTGCGATCCTGGCCCTGCGCAACGATCCCCGCATCGCCGCGCTGATGGCGGGCGAGTATGCGAACGCGACGCGCGCTTCTCTCGAGGCGTCGCTCGGCCGCAACGTTTCGAATGGCGAGCTCTACGCGGCGCACTTCTTCGGCCCCGAAGCGGCGTGCCGTCTCATTCGGATGAATTCCGCGCAGCCTCAGACCTGCGCCGCCACCGCTTTCCCGCAGGCCGCGGCATCGAACCGGTCCGTGTTCTATCACGCCGACGGAACGGCGAAGTCGGTGCAGGAAGTCTACAACTGGGCGCTCAAGCAATTGCAGACGGCAGTGGCGAGCCAGCCCGCCGCGGCTCCCGAGACCGCAGCAGCGGCGCCGCGAAATCTGACGGTCACGCCGCAGACGACGCCCCAGCAGGCTGCTCCGATCGAAGTGGCCGCGACCGGGGACTCTCTCACGATGCAGCTCTGGTCGGCCATGCAACCGGCCACGCCGTCGGTCCTGCCGCCGGCGGCCATCCCGCAAGGGCCTTTCGCGGCGACGCCCGGCATTCTCGACCTGTTGGGCACCATGGCCGAGTATCACAAGGCCGCCGCGCTGCGCACCAAGATCGAATAGCCCCTTCAGAAATAATCGCGACCTGCCGCTTGGCGGCTGCCGCTATCCCTCGCTAGTCTTCCATCGAACAGCGAGGAAACATGCCCGAAAATAATGAGAAGCCGGCCGCACCGGCGGTCCCGGCCGCTACGATCCTGCTCATCCGAGACAGCGCCGACGGACTGGAAGTCTTCATGGTGAAGCGACATCACCAGATCGATTTCGCGACCGGCGCACTGGTTTTTCCCGGCGGCAAGGCTTCCAGGAGCGATTTCGATCCCGAACTTGGCACGCATATGGATGGCGCGGCGGCCTGGTCCTCGGAAATGCGTGCAATCGCGGCGGCGGCGATCCGGGAGGCGTTCGAGGAGGCGGGAATCCTTCTCGCGCGCGACGGCAAGACGGGCGAGTTCATCGATGAAGCGCGGCTTGCGCGCCTCGAGCCCTATCGCGAACGTCTGGAGAAGGGCGAGATCGGTCTGCGCGATCTGGTGGAGAAGGAAAATCTCCGGCTCGCCTGCGATCATCTCGTGCATTTCGCGCACTGGATCACGCCGAAGATGATGCCGAAGCGTTTCGACACGCACTTCTTCATCGCATTGGCGCCGCACGGCCATAGTGGGCGGCATGACGGGCGGGAGTCGGTCGATTCCGTGTGGATTGCGCCGGACGCGGCGATCGCCGACCGCAAGCGCTGGAACATCATCTTCCCGACCAAGCTGAACTTGATGAAGCTGGCGCAGTCGAAATCGGTCGATCAGGCGCTCAGGGCCGCGCGCCAAACCCCGCCTCTCACGGTCGAACCCTGGGTCGAAGACAGACCCGAAGGCGCGATTCTGCGCATTCGCGAGGATGCGGGTTACGAGCAGACCTGGACGTCCATGCGCGACGGCGTTTGAGGTTCAAGCCGCCGCCAGGCTGACCTTGCAGTCGACGGGGATTTCGACCGTGACGGTCGTGCCCCGACCTTCGATGCTTTCGATCTTGAGCTGGCCGCCATGCATTTCGGCGAGCGAGCGCACGAGCGCGAGGCCAAGCCCTGTTCCTTCGTGGGTCGAGCCGGCATGGTTGCGCAACTGGACGAAGGGATTGCCGAGCCGGTAGAGCTGATCGGCCGGTATGCCGACGCCCGTATCCGAAACAGAGAGCGCCACACTGCGCTCGAAGGCGCTGGCGCGGACCGTCACCCGGCCGCCCGCAGGCGTGAACTTCACGGCATTCGACAGGAGGTTGAGCAGGATCTGCTTGATGGCACGGCGATCGGCTTCGACCTGCAGCGGCTCCGCGGGGATGTCCTCCTCGAGAAGTATGCCGCCGTGTTTGGCGCGCTCGAACATCAGCATGGCGCATTCGCCGACCAGCAGCCGCAGATCGATCTTCTCGCGGTGCAGCTCGAACTTGCCGGCTTCGATCTTCGACATGTCGAGGATATCGTTGATGAGTTCGAGAAGATGCCGGCCCGCCTTCTGCACGAGGCTTGTATATTCGCGATAGCGCGGTGAACCCAATGGCCCGAAGGTTTCCTCTTCCATCAGCTGCGAGAAGCCGATGACGGCGTTGAGCGGCGTCCGGAGCTCGTGGCTCATGGTGGCGAGGAACATCGACTTCATGCGGTTGGCCTTCTCGGCCGCTTCCTTGGCGACGATGGCTTCCTCGCGCGCCGACTGCGCCCGCTCGGTTGCAGCGGAGAGACTTTCCTCGAGCCGGCGCCGCTCATTGAGCGCCGCGCCCACCAGCACGACCGAGAATCCGATCACCGCGACGAAGATCTCGACTGTCAGGATCTGGCTGTTCAGCGAATATCCGCGCAGCCCTCCAAGCGGCTCTCCGAAGAAGACGGGAGAGATCAGGTAGGCGGCGACGAGCACGGTGCCGATGGCGCCGCCCTCGAAGCTTCGCTGGAACGTCAGAAAGAGCACCGCGGGGAAGAACAGGAATGCGAGCGGCAGGCCCTGCACAAATCTGTTGACGAGCATCGCAGCAACGACCGCTCCGATATAGAGCAGCGTCTCGAGAATCTGATCCTTCTTGAACATGCGCACAAACGCTTCGGTGCGCACGGTGAAGAGGATCGGAACGATCAGGATCAGACCGAGTCCGTCCGCCGCGTACCAGTTCTCCAGTGTCCACAGGAATTCCATGTGCCGGACGAGATGCGCGTAATACGACGCAAAAAGGCCGGGCAGCAGCGGCGCAGGTCCGGCAGCGAGGAGATAGAAGGTGATGAGCGTTTTCGGGCGGCTGAAGTCGCGGCGGGCGTTAAGGGCGCGCAACGGCAGGGCGACCATCAGCACTTCGCTGAGATTGCAGATCGAATAGACGAGCGCGTGCACCGGCACGCTGCCGGCGGCGATACCGGCGAAGAAGCGGGCCGTCATGCCCGTGGCGATGACAAGCGCCATCTGCGAGCGCGGCCGCTGCAACGCGAAATAGATGATAAAAGCGTTCGTCAGCCAGATGGGCGCGACGCCGTTCTCGCGGTCGATCATCGCCAAGCCGGCATAGGTGGCAATGTAGACCACAACCGCAATCGGGCCGAGCTCCACCAGGAGCCGAAGCGGGTTTAGGCGCTCGCGCGCGTAAGACGTCACCGCGTCCATATGCTTCCTCAAGCGACGGGGACCGACGGTCCCGCAGCCCCGAATGCCTAGACTAGGGGAGCGGCGGATAACGCAATGTTAAACAACGGTCGACCGGTCAGGCTTGCGCGAGAAACTCCGTGACGCGCGTCTCCAGCTCCTTGGCCAGGGTCGATGCCGTGGCGTTCGTCCGATCCTTGATGTTGTCGCGGACGATGACCCGGATGGCGCCGACATGGGCGTCCACCAGGGTCTGGGCTTTCGCGGCGCCGGGCACATCGAGAAGCCGGCACAGCGAGGCGGCGACGCGCTCGACCAGCGGAAATTCGAATGTCCTGGCCTGGCCCCTGAGATCGTGGCTTGCGCGGTAGAGATCGCCCTGGCGCTCCTGGGTCGGCTCCGCCATGAACGCGTCCCGCGACGCGAGGAGCATCTGCACGTCGGCCGCGATCCAGTCACCGAATTCGGACTTCAGCGTCTCCAGTGCCTGCTCGGCACGCTTGATTGCAGTCATGTCGAGGGTCGGCTTGCCCCCGGTGCCGCCTCCGACCTTTGCCTTCAGCGTATTCGGCGGCGTGAATATTTCGATGGATTTATTGTCGGTCATGGCGCTCCCCTGTGTTCCGTCTGGGCGCTTTTGTTTCCTCGGCCCGTTGGCGTGCCCGTACCGCGCCGTTCGGGTCCTTCATAATTTTCGTCGTTCCGGCGGCGGCGGCACGGCCCGAAATAGTCCGGGGTGCGCACGAAAGCGCGCGGATTTTCGATGACGGCCGTCATGCGGGCGAGCACGGTGTTGGCGGAAATGGGCTTGGCTAGGAATTCCGTCACGCCCGCGTCGCGGGCCTGATGCACATGCTCGAGCTGCGTGTAGCCCGTCACCATGATGATCGACACGTAGGGGTTGGGGCAGTCGGGCGCAGTGCGCACCATGCGCGTGAACTCGAGGCCGGTCATGCCGGGCATCATCCAGTCGAGGAAGATAATGTCGGGATTGTGGTTGCGCAGCTTGTCCCAAGCCTGCACGCCGTTGGGCGCTTCATGGATCGCGGTCACGCCGAAGGCCTGCACGATTGTCGCAAGCATTTTGCGCATGTGCAGATTGTCGTCGACGATAAGGACTTTGATCCTGTCGAATCTGTAGCCGCTCATAGCACCCGTCACGCCCGCGCGCGCGCGCCCGACGAGTATAGAAGATGCGGGCTTAACGAGCCGTAAACCTTCGTTAGACGTGTTAGTCGAGGAACTGCTCCGCGAGGATGCGCTCGTTAAGGCTATGGCCTTCGTCGAAGAGCATTGTCATCGCGATGGAGCGGTCTTCGGCGACGTCGACGCTGGCGACATCGCGCACTTCGATATGGTCGGCCACGGCGCTGACCGGCCGCTTGTCCGGCTCGAGGATCTCGAAGCGCGTGCGGGCCAGATGCGAAAGTATCGCCCCGCGCCAGCGCCGCGGGCGAAAGGCGCTGATCGGCGTCATGGCGAGCAACGGCGCGTCGATCGGTAAAATCGGTCCGTGTGCGGATAAATTATAGGCGGTCGAGCCTGCCGGCGTGGAAATGAGGATGCCGTCGCAGATGAGCTCTGAAATGCGCGCCCGCTCGTCGACGATGACGCGCAGCTTCGCCGCCTGCCGGGTCTCGCGGAAGAGATAGACTTCGTTGAAGCCGAGCGCTTCCGTCGTCTTGCCGTTGCGCCCGATCGCCTTCATGCGCAGGGGATGGATCTGCGTCGGCTCGGCGGCGGCGAGGCGTTCGAGAAGATTGTTCTCGCTGTAGTCGTTCATCAGGAATCCGACGGATCCCCGGTTCATTCCGTAAATCGCTTTGTCCTGTCCGACGAACTCATGCAGCGTCTGCAGCAGAAAGCCGTCGCCGCCGAGGGCGATGATGATCTCGGCGTCTTTCGGGCCGTGATCGCCGAAACGATTGCGCAGCGCCAGCTGTGCGGCTTGCGCCTCGACGGCCGGAGCGGCGACGAAATGAAGCGCAGGCGATTCAGCCACCGGTCACCGACATATGTCTTGCGAGGGCGGGCGCCTTATGCCGCCGGTCTATCACGAAGTCATGGCCTTTGGGCTTGCGCGCGATGGCTTCATCGATGGCGGCCTCGAGAAGATCGTCATTGTCGCTGGCGCGAAGCGGCGCACGCAGATCCGCGTCGTCGTTCTGTCCGAGACACATGTAGAGCATGCCGGTGCAGGTCAGCCGGACGCGATTGCAGCTTTCGCAGAAATTGTGGGTGAGCGGTGTGATGAGGCCGAGACGCCCGCCGGTTTCTTCCACCCGCAGATAGCGCGCCGGACCACCCGTCCGATAGGAGCTTTCCTGAAGCGTATAATGTTCGGCAAGACGCGCGTGCACGAGCGACAGCGGCATGTAATTTTCGACGCGGCCGCCTTCGACGTCGCCCAGCGGCATGGTTTCGATCAGCGTCAGATCCATGCCGAGGCCGTGCGCCCATTCCATCATGGCGGGGATTTCCTCGTCATTGACGCCCCTGAGCGCCACCATGTTGATCTTAACGGCGAGGCCGGCTTGGCGCGCCGCCGCGATGCCCGCCAGCACCCGGTCGAGGTCGCCCCAGCGGGTGATCTGGCGAAATCGTTCGGGATCGCGCGTGTCGAGCGAGACATTGATGCGCCGCACGCCGGCCCGGGCAAGCGGTTCGGCGAAGTGAGCCAGCTGGCTGCCGTTGGTGGTCAGCGTCACCTCGTCGAGACCGCCATTCCCGATGCGTGCGCCCAGCTTCTCGATGAGCGACATCACGTTGCGTCTGACGAGGGGTTCGCCGCCGGTGATGCGGATGCGCTTGACCCCCTTGCGGATGAAGGCCGCGCAAAGGCGGTCGATCTCCTCGAGCGAGAGCAGGTCGCGTTTCGGCAGGAAGCTCATATGTTCGGACATGCAGTAGACGCAGCGGAAATCGCAGCGGTCCGTCACCGAAACCCTGAGATAGTGGATGTGCCGTCCGAAGGGGTCGATCATCCGGCTAAGGTAGGCGGTCAGGCCGGATTTGTCATGGCCACGGGCTAGAGCCGCCTCAGGATGTCCAACGCTTCTTTACGGGTCAGCGAGCCGAAGACGGCGTCGATTTCCGTACGCTCGTCATTGGAAATGGCGGGGCTGATGCTGCGGGCCTGGCGCGACCCGGAATAAATGGTTGGAAACACGCAGCGATCGATACCGACGGCGCGGCAAGCCAGCGCCACGGGCCGCGGGCCCTTGCGGTAGAAGACCTCGCGAAAGCCGACCGGCTCCATTTCGAGGAGCTTCGCGAAGGCGATCTCGAACAGCTCCGCCTGGCCCTGCTGCAGCACGCGCACCAGAAAGCCGGGCTTGAGCTGGCCCGCGATGGCAAGCTTGTCGACCAGCTTGCGGCCGCCGTCGGATGCATCTTGGGCGGCAGGAACGGTCACGCTGCGCGTGGCCTGCGCGACGGCGCCGCCGACCGCGGAAGGATCGAGCCGGCGGCTCCGGGCGATGTAGCTCTTGAGCGCGCTGGACACCCAGTCGCACATTTGGCGGGCGAGCGGATCGGGAAGATCCTCGCGGTGGGCGAGTGGCTCCTGCAGGGCCGCCATGCGGCGGGATTTCTCGACCAACGTCTCGAACGTCGAAGGTGCGATCCTGGCGGTGATGTTGCGCACGAGGGCGACGAGCACGCTTTCCGATTCGCTGGCGGCGAGCTTGTCGGTAACGGGTTCGCCGATGTTCGGACGCTGGGCGCACACTGTCTGGCGCGCCTCGTCGGCGTCACGCAGGAATTCGAGGATCTCGCGGTCCGTGAGCTTCTGGCTGCGCAGAATGACCGGCCGGGCGACTTCGATCGCGTCATCGGCGAGAAGAAGAATGAGATCGAGCGGCGCATCGGGATCGTCCGCCAGCTTTTCCGCCAGCGAAATCCGGATCGCCATTTCGACGTCGAGGGCGAGCCGCTTCAGGATTTCGCGCATCAGCGCGCGTTCATGATCGGAGAGTTGTGCGGCCTGAGAGCTGAAGAGGCGCGCGACGGCGACGTAGAGATCGCTCCTCTGGGATTTCGGCGTTCCCGCCGCGAGCGCAGCGAGCTGGCTCACGTCACCAAGATCCTCTGCCGCAAGCCCCACACTGTGCCCCCAGTACTCTTTCCGGCAGCCGCCCCATCCGCGGCCGCGTAGGGTGAAGCCTAGTCAGTCATCGTTAACAGCGTGTTAAGGCTGTCTGCGGCAGGTCGATTCCGGCATTGGCCCTTGGGCGTATTCGGCGCGAGGACAGCGGCCGATAGCGAACCGCGGCCGGCGTGCTAGGCTTGCGCGCCGTCCATCCGTTGACAGCTCGCATGGCCTCAGATCCTCCCTTCATCCTGGCTATCGACCAGGGCACGACATCGACGCGCGCCATTCTCTTCGACAGCGCGGGCGCAAGCATCGCCAGCCACGCAATCGAGCTGCGCCAGATCTATCCGGACAACGGCTGGGTCGAGCACGACGCGAATGAAATCTGGCAGGCGACGCTCAGCTGCTGTCGCGTTGCGTTGAAGGGGGTAGCGCCCGCCGATGTCGCCGCCATCGGCATCACCAACCAGCGCGAGACGACCGTCCTTTGGGATCGCCGCACCGGCCAGCCGCTTTACAACGCCATCGTCTGGCAGGATCGCCGCACCGCGGAACGCTGCCGCGTCCTGAAGGCGCAAGGACATGAGCCGGAGATCGCGAAGCGCACCGGACTTCTCCTCGATCCCTATTTCTCCGCGACCAAGGCGCAATGGCTGCTCGATCATCTTCCGGATGCGCCGGCGCGCGCGGAGCGCGGCGAGCTGGCGCTCGGAACGATCGACAGCTGGCTGATCTACAAGCTCACCGGCGGCCGCGTGCATGCGACAGACGTTACGAACGCCTCGCGCACGCTGCTTCTCAATCTGCGTGAGCTCAAGTGGGATGAAACGCTGCTCAAGCTCTTCCAGATTCCGCGCGCGATATTGCCGGACGTCCGCGACAGCGCCGGCGATTTCGGCGAGACCGACAAGGAACTGTTCGGCGCGCCGGTGCCGATCATGGGTGTCGCAGGCGATCAGCAGGCGGCGGCATTCGGACAGGCCTGCTTTACGCCGGGCGATGTCAAATCCACCTATGGCACCGGATGCTTTGCGCTGGTCAACACGGGCTCTGGTGTTCCCGTGTCGAACAACCGTCTCTTGAGCACGGCGGCTTATCGCGCGGCGGGGAAAACCGCGTATGCCATCGAAGGCAGCATCTTCGTCGCCGGCGCTGTCGTGCAATGGCTGCGCGATGCGGTCGGCCTCATCCGCGAGTCGCATCAGATCGAAGCGCTTGCGCGCACCGCCAAATCAGCGGATGGGCTCTATTTCGTTCCCGCCTTCACCGGACTGGGCGCGCCTTACTGGGATCCCGATGCCCGCGGCGCCATCCTTGGCCTTACTCGCGACATGGGTGTTGCGGAAATCGCCCGCGCGGCACTGGACGCAGTCTGCTTCCAGACGCGCGATCTGCTCGAGGCGATGGCGGCCGACATGCGCGCGGCGGGGCTCGGCGCACCCAAGGCGCTGAAAGTCGATGGCGGCATGGTCAGGAACGACTGGTTCTGCCAACGCCTCGCGGACTTGACGGGACTTGCGGTCGAGCGCCCGCGCATCACCGAGACGACGGCGCTCGGTGCGGCTTATCTCGCGGGCCTTGCGGCGGGCGTATTCTCCGGGCTCGACGATATCTCCCGCGCCTGGTCGCTCGACCGGCGCTTCGACCCGGTCCTGCCGGTGCCGGCCCGCGACCTGGCCTATGAAGGCTGGATGAAGGCGGTGGCGCGGATCAGGACAAATGATTGACGCGAGGAGCCGTTTGACAGGGCAGGCCGCCGCGCCGCACTCTCAAAACGACCGGATATTGAGGTTGCGCCTATGCAAGCGACACAAGACCTGATGAATAAAATGGCTTTGAAGAACCCGGGCGCGCAGGCGATCCCGTCGCTCGAGGGCAAGGTCAGCGCTGAGGAGTGGAAGCTGCGCGTGGACCTCGCGGCAACCTATCGTCTGGTGGCGCTGCACGGCTGGGACGACATGATCTTCACGCATATCTCTGCGCGAATCCCGGGTCCCGAACATCACTTTCTGATCAATCCGTACGGCCTGCTGTTCGAGGAGATCACAGCATCGAGCCTCGTGAAGATCGATCTCGACGGCAACAAGGTCGAGGATTCGCCCTATCCGGTGAACCCGGCAGGTTTCACGATCCACAGCGCGCTGCACATGAACCGCGACGATGCGCATTGCATCATCCATCTGCACACGACGGACGGTGTCGCCGTCTCGGCGCAGGCCGACGGGCTTCTGCCGATCGACCAGCACGCGATGATGATCACGCAGGACATCGCCTATCACGACTATGAAGGCATTGCGCTTGATCTCGACGAGCGCGACCGGCTCGTGCACGACGTCGGCGACAAGCACCTGATGATGCTCCGCAACCACGGCACGCTGGCGCTGGGCAAGAGCTGTCCCGACGCGTTCCTGCGCATGTATTATCTTGAGCGGGCCTGTTCGATGCAGGTGCGCGCGATGGCGGGCGGCGCCAAGCTCAACTGGCCGAACCAGGGCGTGCCGGAAAAAACGGCGGGGCAGGGCGGCCAGGCGTTCGATGGGCTGCTCGGCGCGCTCGCCTGGCCGGCACTCTTGCGAAAGCTCGACCGGATCGATCCGAGTTACAAACACTAACTTTCACGGGCGAACCATGAAATTCGGCGTTGGACAATCCGTTCGCAGGACAGAAGACATCCGCTTCGTCACGGGGCAAGGTCAGTATACGGATGACCTTCATTTCGACAATGAGGCTCATGCGGCCTTTCACAGAAGCCCGCACGGGCACGCCCGCATAAAAAGCGTCGACGTCTCCGCCGCGAAAGCCGCGCCGGGCGTCATCGCCGTCCTGACCCAGGAAGACGTCGAGAAGGCGGGCGCCGGGCCCATGCCGTGCCTCGCACCGATCCAGAGCCGCGACGGCTCGTCGGTCAAAATGTCGGCCAAGCCGCAATTGAGCGGCAAGCGCATCACCTTCATCGGTGAAGCCATCGCGATGGTGATTGCGGAGACTTATGCGCAGGCGCGCGACGCGGCGGAGCTCGTGGCGGTCGATTACGAACCGCTCGATGCCGCCGGCACATTGGAATCCGCGCCGGCCGGCCCGCAGATCTGGGACACGGCGCCCGGCAATGAATCCTTCGACTGGGCGGCCGGCAAAGAGTCGGAGGTGAACGAGGCCTTCGCCAGGGCGGCGTATCGCATCGCGCTCGATACGGTGCAGAACCGCATCGTCGTCAACTCGATGGAGACGCGCAACGCGATCGGTCTCTACGACAAGGCGAGCGACAGCTACACGCTCTATACCGGCACGCAGGGCGCCGGCGGCATCCGCGACCGCATCGCGCAGAACGTGCTCGGCATCGACAAGTCGAAGCTGCGCGTCATCACCAAGGATGTCGGTGGCGGCTTCGGCATGAAGGGGTTCTTCTATCCCGAGCAGACGCTGGTGCTGGTGGCGGCGAAGATCACGGGCCGCCCCGTGCGCTGGTCGTCCGATCGCACGGAAGCTTTCCTCTCCGACGATCACGGCCGCGACATGACGATGAACGGCGAGCTCGCGCTCGACAAGGACGGCCGCATCCTTGCCATGCGCATCACCGGCACGGCCAATATGGGCGGCTATCTTTCGCAATTCGCGCCGTTCATTCCGACCCTCGCGGGCGGACGCATTTTCGGCGGCATCTATCGCGTGCCGCTGATGTTCGCGAACATCAAGGGCTATTTCTCCAACAGTGCACCGGTCGATGCCTATCGCGGCGCCGGCCGCCCGGAAGCGGCCTATCTCATGGAACGGCTGATGGATGCGGCTGCTGCAAAGACCGGCATCGACCGCGCCGAGATCCGCAAACGCAATATGCCGACACCGGACGAGCTGCCGTACAAGAATTGGTTCGGAATACCGTTCGACTCCGGAGACTATCCGCGCATGCTCGATGAGGGCATGAGGCGCGCCGATGTCGCCGGATTCGCCGCGCGGCGCAAAGCGTCGGAAGCGAAAGGCCTCAAGCGCGGCCTCGGCATCGCCTATTACGTCGAGATCACTGCGGCAATGGGCAGCGAACCGGCGTCGGTGAAGTTCACCGACAATGGTGGCGTCGAAGTCTTCGTCGGCACGCAGTCGAACGGGCAGGGCCACGAGACGGCGTTCGCGCAGCTCGTCGCCGAGCGTCTCGGCGTCCCGTTCGAATCCATCACCGTGAAGCAGGGCGACACGGAATGGGTGAACGGCGGCGGCACGGGCGGTTCGCGTTCGCTCAACATGGCAGGCGGCGCCATCAACATCGCCTCAGACGAAGTCATCCGCAAAGGCAGGCAGGCCGCGGGACAGGTGCTGCAGGCGGGCGGACAGGACGTCGGCTTCGAGATCGTCGAAGGTGTCGGCAAATTCCGCGTGGGCCAGACAGATCGCGCGCTGACGGTCGGCGAACTGGCCGTCACGCTGCGCCGCGAGAAGCTTCCAGGCTTCGAGAACGGTCTCGACAGCGACGGAATGTATCAGGGCACGGCCTCGACGTTCCCGAACGGCTGTCATGTCTGCGAAGTGGAAGTCGATCCGGAAACGGGCGTCGTTGATGTCGTGTCGTATAAGGTGCTCGACGATTTCGGCCGCGTGATCAATCCGATGCTCGTTGCGGGCCAGGTGCATGGCGGCGTCGTGCAGGGCATCGGCCAGGCCCTCCTTGAGAACTGCGTCTACGATCCGGCTACCGGTCAGCTCCTCACCGCAAGCTTCAGCGACTACGCGATGCCGCGCGCCGACGACCTGCCGGACATCGCCTTCGCCTATGAGGAGATTCCCTGCAAGACGAATCCGATGGGTGCCAAAGGTTGCGGCGAAGCCGGCACGGTCGGCGCCTTGCCGTCGGTGATGAGCGCGGTGTGCGACGCCATCGGCGTTGTCCACATGGACATGCCGGCGACGCCGGAGCGCGTGTGGCGGGCGATCAGGGACAACAAGGCAGCGTAAACGGACGCCATGTCGCAGCCGCTGGCGGCGGGTGCGCGGACCTACCATATGTGCCCCGATGGCATCCGGCATTAGACGGGATGCGGTGTCGGAGACGTTTCTCATGAATAGTCCGGTTTCGGCTGAGCCGATCGACGTGCGCCTTGCGGCGCGCCGCGGCGCCTTCTTCCGCTGCCCCAATTGCGGCAAGGGCCATCTTTTCCGGAGTTATTTGAAGCCGGTGGAAACTTGCGCCCATTGCGGCGAACAACTCGGCTATATCCGGGCCGACGACGGCCCGACCTGGCTGACGGTCCTGATCGTGGGACATGTGGTTGTGGCGCTGGCGCTGATCTCGGTGGCGAGCACCAACTGGTCGACCTGGTTCAGCGTGACTTTTTTCAGCGTCCTGGCGGTTGTGATGTCTCTAGCGATGCTACCGTCCGCGAAAGGCATCTTTATCGGCATTATCTGGTCCCAGAAGCTCGCCAAGGCCGACGGGTCTTAACCAAGCCGAATTGACTCGGGACGGCGCGGCGGGGAAAGTTCCCGCCATGACCGCGCGCAACGATCCCAAGCCTGTTGACGTCCGCACGCCGCGGCGCAAACCCGAAAGCCTCGCCAAGATCAAAAAGGCGGCGCGGAAGCTTTTTGTCGAGCGCGGCTATCATGCGACCCGACCACAGGATGTCGCGCGCGAAGCGGGCTTGGGCCATGGCACATTCTATTTGCACTTCCCCGATAAGCGCGCATGCTTCCTTTCGTTCGTCGAGGAAGCGCGCGAAGAGCTCGACGGTTATGTGCGCGAGCGCGTCAACGAGCGGATGACGCTCGAAGAGCTCATCGCCAACACGCTGCACGCCATCTTCGAATATTCGCAGACCCATCCCGGCGTTCTGAAAGCGGCGCTGACGGACGAAGCGGTCATCGACGCCGAAGGCGCGCAGGCCGTGCCGCTCGTGCAGCAGTGGGGATACGACTGGGGCGCCACGCTGATGAAAGCGGCCAGCGCCGGCCATATCGCGCCGTTCTACGACGCGGACATCATCGGCCAGGCCATCGTCGGCGCCATCCATCAGGCGACGGGCGAAGCTGCCCGCACCGAACGCAACCGCCACGACGTCGTGCGCAATCTCACGCAGTTCTTCGTGCGGGCGCTCAAGGCCTGACGCCGGCCGGCGATTGACTTCCTCTCTAAGCTGACAAATTATCAGTGTAGCGCTCGGTTGAAGAAAGCGCCCCAGGAGGAGAGGAATGCCCAAGCTCAGCTATTCGGCAGACGAAATCCTTGCCGATCATCCTTATGCGAAACCGCATATCGAAGCGGGCTACAAGCTGCACGGCGGCTTCGACGCCGACGGCCGATACGTCTCGCCGCGGACGCTGAACCGCTGGCCCGCCATTCGCGCATGGTCGGAGGCCCTGAAGGCCCGTGGTCACGAGGTCATCGATTCCTCGCAGCAATTGATGGTCAAAGGCCATTTCCCCACCGTCGCGCAGCAGAAGCTTCTCCTCGAGCAGGGCCTCGGCCAAACGCTTTGGGATTCACTGACCGTCACCGGCGTTATCGAAGCGCGCGGCAAAAGACTGGCCGAGGCGCAGGCGCCGGATTTCCAGGCGATCATTTTGGACGATATTTCCGAAACTGCGACCGGACATCTCAACAAAGGTCTGTTGCGCGCGCACGGTCTCGACGAAGGCGGTTATGACGCCAAAGGCGAGGGCGGCCACGATGCGATGTGGTTCGCCGTGCGCGACATGTTGTTCGGCAAGAATGCCTATCCCATGCCTGAAATCCCGGAGAGCCTGTCCCGTCCCGAGCTGGGCCGGCTGATGCCGCAGATTCCGGTCGAATACGAGCATTTCATTCTTTTGATGATGAACGTTCTGATGATCGAGATTCGCGCAGAGAATTTCTTCAGCTTCTGCAATGACGTGATGCGCGATCCGGAGAATTTCCGCGATCGCCGCGCGGCGGCGGAGCATGCGGCCGAGCTCGTTTCGCGCATTCGCCAGGACGAAGCCTCGCATGTGGGCTATCTGACGGCCGTCGTCTCCGAGCTCCGAAGCTTCACCTTCAAGACCGCCGACGGCGGACGGATCAAAGGCTCGGTGATGATCGATCCCATCTGGCAAGGCATGGTCCACTGGCACTCGGTGACCAATGTCGAATTCGACCGCGTCCAGACCAGCAAGGAGCTGACCGCGGCGCTGGCCAAAAAGCCGGGCGCGCAGGAACTCATTGCCCGCTTCGACGCTCTCGGAAACGAGACCCGGGATCGCGCAGCATGAAAGACTTCAAGGGCAAGACCGCCTTCATCACCGGCGGCGCGAGCGGCATCGGCTTCGGCATGGCCCATGCCTTCGGCCACGCCGGCATGAATGTCGTCATCGCCGACATCGATTTCGAGGTCGCCCGCAAGGCGGCCGAGATGCTGAGCAAGTCGCAAATCAAGGCCGTCCCCATTCATTGCGACGTGACGCTCAGAAGCGAAGTGCAGCGCGCAGCGTTGGATGCGGTCGCGGCCTTCGGCAAGATTCACGTCGTCTGCAACAACGCGGGCGTCGGCGTCGGCGGCCCGCTCGGCACGGTCGGAGCGCGCGACTGGGACTGGATCATCGACGTCAATCTCAAAGGAGTCGTCTATGGCGTCGAGACGTTCTATCCCCTGATCAAAAGCCATGGCGAAGGCGGGCATTTCGTCAATACCGCCTCGATGGCCGGCATGGTCAGCCCCGCGAACATGGAGCCCTATTGCGCCACCAAATTCGCGGTCGTCGCCATCAGTGAGGGCTGGGCGCAGCAGCTGGCGCCGCATGGTATCGGCATGTCCGTCCTGTGTCCGGGCTTCGTGAAGACGCGCATCCATGAAAGCAGCCGTGCCCGGCAGTCGCGTTACGGCGAACGTGCGCCCGATACGCGGACCGACGAAACACGCGCGGAAGCGGCCAAGATGATCCTCGGCGGCATGGATCCCGAAATCGTGGGCGCCCGCGTCCTCGAAGCGATCAAGGCCAACGAACTCTACATTTTTACGCATCCGGAAATGAAATCGGCGGTCCATGCACGCTTCGAGGCGATCGAAGCCGGGTTCAAACGCGCGGAGGAGAGCGAGGCGCTCAAGGCCGCAAAGAAATAGAGTTGGGAGCGAAGCGATGAAGTTCGGAATCTTCTACGAGCACCAATTGCCGCGCCCCTGGAAAGAGGGCGACGAACTGAGGCTCTTCCAGGACGCGCTCGACCAGGTCGAGCTCGCCGACCGCCTCGGTATCGATCACGCCTGGGAGGTCGAGCATCATTTCCTCGAGGAATATTCCCATTCCTCCGCGCCGGAAGTTTTTCTCGCCGCCTGTTCGCAGCGCACGAAGCACATCAGGCTCGGCCACGGCATCGTCCTGATGCCGCCCGGCTACAATCATCCCGCCCGCGTCGCCGAACGCATCGCCACGCTCGATCTCGTCTCGAACGGCCGCGTCGAATTCGGCACGGGTGAATCCTCCGCGTTACTCGAGCTCGGCGGCTATCGCGTGCCGGTCGAGAAGAAGCGCGAGATGTGGCGCGAGACCGTCGAGCAATGCCTCAACATGATGGCGATGGATCCCTATCCCGGATTTAGGGGCGAATATTTCGAGATGCCTTGCCGCAACATCGTGCCGAAGCCGGTGCAGAAGCCGCACCCGCCCGTGTGGGTCGCATGCTCCAATCGCGAAACGATCAAGCTCGCTGCACGGCTCGGTATCGGTGCGTTGACCTTCGCCTTTGTCGACCCGGCGGAAGCCAAGCATTGGGTTGACGATTACTATCGCATCTTCCGCGAGGAGTGCGTGCCGATCGGCCACGCCGTCAATCCGAATATCTGCATGGTCACCGGATTCTCGGTGCACAAGGACGGCGACGAAGCGCGCCGGCGCGGTCTCGACGGATTCAAGTTCTTCGGCTACGCGCTCGGCCATCACTATATTTTCGGCGAGCACAAGCCCGGCCGCACCGACATCTGGAAGAGCTTCGAGGCGGTCAAGGACGCCATGCCGGAAAACGCCGGTGCCGGCGGCATCGGCACACCGGACGAGATGCGCAATCACTTGCGCAAATTCGACGACGCCGGTGTCGATCAGGTCGCGTTTATCCAGCAGGGGGGACGCAATCGCCACGAGCACATCTGCGAGGCGCTCGAGCTGTTCGCAAGCGACGTGATGCCGGAGTTCAAGGCGAAGGAAGCCGCGCGCCAGGCCCGCAAGATGGAAGAGCTCGCGCCCTATATCGAGAAGGCCTTCGCGCGCAAGAAATGGATGGCGCCGCTGAAGGACGAGGAGATCCCCAGCGTCGTCGCGCTCGGGCGCATGATCACGCAGCCGGTCAACGATCCGAAGGCACAGGAGGAAGCACAGCGCTTCAGCCAGGTGAGCGCCGTGCCTCTCGAGGATCCCGCAAAAAGAAAACCCGCCGCAGAGTAGCGGCTACGGCACCACGATCGGAATGAAGACCGCGACGAGGCCCGCCGTGCTGACCAGCCAGACGAGGGAGCGGAGCTGGCGCACGCCGACGGCATAAAGCGGCACGTAGACGACGCGACCCCAGAAATAGACCTGCGAACCGATTGCCGTCAGATCATTTTCGCGGCCCGCAAGATGGGCTACGAGCACGCCGCCGATGAACAGCGGCAAAGTCTCGAAGAGATTGTATTGCGCGCGCTGCAGCCGCCCCGCCACCGGACTGAGCGGCGGCATGGTCTCGTCGCGGGCGCCGGTGTTCCATTTCAGGCCGTATTGATTTGTCCGCGCGAAATCGAACAAAAGAATCTGGACGAACGCCAATACCAGCGACCAGACCAGCATGGTCAGTTCAATGTTCATATGTCCCCTCCGTATACGGTCCGTAATTGGACCGTCCTTCGACGGCCTACTCTGGCGGGCGATTGCGGCGGCCGTCAAATCGGGCTAGGCGTGGCGGCGACGGCTTGGGAGCAGTGGGACAATCATGGCGGCGGACGAAGCGCTGAAGCTGATTCCCGGCACACGCGCCTTCGTGAAGGAGCTGGCACCGTCCTATATCGATCACGCCTGCATGATGAGCGGCTATGCGCCGCCGCCCGGATCCCCGCTCGGCGAGGGCCTCGACGCCGGTTTCTCCTATTGCGAACTCGATTGCGGTTCGGCCGCGACGGAAACGCTGCTCGCCGCTGCAAATCCGCTCGGGAATTTCATTGGCATCGACGCGCGAGGGTCCTTGCTTGATCGTGGGCGCGCGCTCGCGGAAGCCGCCAATGTCCGCAACATCGTGTTCCACGAAGCGACGATCGAGCAGGCGCTCGAGCTCGACCTGCCGCCGTTCGACTACATCGCCGTCGAAGGAATCTATTCCTGGGTGCCGCTGCGCGAGCGCGCGCTGGTGCTCGCTTTCGTGCGCAAATTCCTGAGGCCGGGCGGCGCCGTCGTCGTTAGCTACAATGCACGGCCCGGATGGAACAGGCTCGATCCATTTCGTCGTCTGTTTCGCGAAGCGACACACGGCCTGCGCGCCGAGCCGCGCCAGCGCCTCGCCATCGCGCGCGACATCTATGCGCGCCTGCTGGATGCCAAAGCACCATCGCTCCTCGCGAGCGGCCTGTCGCCGTCGGCCTTCGCAGAGCTCGCGAATGTCCCGGAAGACATTCTCGCAGCCGATTATCTGAACGACTATGCCGAGCCGCTTTATGTGACCGAAGTCGCCGCCGATCTTGCAGCCGTTGAATGCGTGCTGGCCGGGCCGTCGGACATGTCGCAGTCGCTGCCGCAGCTGATGCCTCACGAGCCGTTCAAGTCCACGCTCGAACGCTTGCCGACCATTCCCGGCCGCGAATTGGCGAAGGACATGCTGCTCGACACGCGCTTTCGCAGGGACGTCTTCATCCGCGGCGGCCAGCGTCTGGCGGCCGACAATCACGACCTGGTCATGAACGGGCTCGCCTTCGCGCTGGAGCAGCCGCCGGAGCTCGTCCGCTATGAAGGCCGCGGGCCGGCCGGCACGCTTGGCTTCGACAATCCGCATGCGCGCAAGCTGATCGAAGCGTTGAGCAAAGGGCCCCGCACGCTGGGTGAGCTGGTGGCGCAGAGTGCGGACAAGGCGGTCGAATTCCAGACGGTCGTGGCCAATGTCCATGCCCTGATCATCACCGGCCAGGTCCGGCCCGTTTACCGCGCCAGCCGCGAGGCAACGGCGAGCGCGCAGGCGCTGCAGGCGGCGCTCAGGTCGCGGGCGGTCAGCGAGGAGGCCATCGGCTTCCTGCCTTCGCCGTTCGGAACGGCCTTCGCCGTGCCGCTGGTCGACCAGGTCCTGATGGACATGCCCCAGCACCGGAGCGCCGATACGATGGCGGAGGAGACGCTGGCCCGGTTCGTGAATTCCGGACGGGCCTTTTCCGAACGCGAAGCGCTGCTGAGACGGGCCCGAAGCTTCCGACGCAATCTCCAATACTATGCAACGCTCGGGCTGGCCCCAGTCTAGAGAGCCCGATTCCTCAGCTTTTCTTAACAATCGCCGTCCGATCTTCACGCCTCTTTTAGTCTTGTTGCGTAACCATTCGGCGCAAGGGGCGGGCACAGTCATGCCCGAAATTCGGAAACAGGCTATGTCCGTCACGCAGGCGACGACACAGAAGAAGGCGCGGGTGCACCTCGAGCGCGGGCCCGCGTGGTATCGTTCGGAGACGCGCAGGGCCATTCTGGATGCCGCGCGCGAGATGATCGAGCGCGAAGGCCTCGAAGCCACCTCGCTTCAGCGCATCGCGGAAAAGACCGGCTTCGCACCGCCAACCGTCTACGCCTATTTCGTGCGCAAGGCGGACCTGATTTCCGCGATCGTCGCCGACGATCTCTCCGCCTTTGCGCGCAAGATCCGCGACGGATTTCCGTTCTCGCCGGAGCCCGAGGTTCCGGAAGAAGACGAATTCGACGCGTCCTCCATCAGCTACGAACCGCAGCCGTCGCGCGCGCATTATGAAACCGAAGCTGCAGCGCCCGGTCTCGCCATGGCGGACCAGAGCGCGGGCCTCGCGCAAAACGCGGCCGGCGGGCTTCTGACCACCATCGAAGAGCGCATCGCCCAGCTGGAATCGCGGCGCGTCGACCCCTGGCTCGAGCGCCGCCTGCGCGAATTCGAACACATGCTTTCGACGCTCGACGAGCGCGTCGGTACGCAGGACGCCGCCGAGGCATCGTCCGACAACCGTCTGCGCGGGGTAATCGAGCGTCTCGAAGCTTTCGAGAAGAAGCAGGCCGAAGTGGCCGACCAGCATGTGAAGGCGCTGACGGAGACGATCGAAGAGCGCGAAGCAAGACTCCGGCAGTCGCAGGCCGAATTGCGCACGCTGGCCCTGGAGGCCACGGGGCGGCTCGAAGCGCTCGAGCGCGAGCGGGAGCTGCGCGCGCTCGCCGCTGAAATGCCGGCGGTCGCCTTTACGCCGTCCGCCGCGGAAGCCGAAAAAACCGAGGAGCCGGTGATGGACGCCAGAGACGCCGAACTGCAGCCGCTGGAAGAGCACCAGCCGCAGGAAGAAAAGCGCGAAGCGAGCGCCGAGTCCTCCTATATCGCCGCCGCGCGCCGCGCCGCCCAGGTCGCCGAATCCCTGGCGCGCGCCGAAGAAAAGAGTTTCACCGACGAAGTCTCCGCCTGGGCCCGCGGCCGCACGAAGATGCTCGTCGCGACCTGCGCGGCGCTCGGCGTCGTGCTTCTCGGCGCGGAATTTTTCCTCAGCCAACACAGCACCACCAAGGCTGTCGCCGCCGCGCGTCCGCATGTGATGCAGCTTGCAAAACTTCCGGCGCCGCCGTCGAAAGCGCCGCGCGGAACGGACTTCGCGAGCGTCTATGCCGCGGCCCTTGCCGGCAATGCCCGCGCGCAGACGGAACTGGGTCTTGCCTATCTCAACGGAACGGGCGTCGCCGAAGACGATGCCCGCGCCAGCCATCTGCTCGAAGCGGCCGCCGCATCGGGCGAGCCGGTGGCGCAATATTGGCTTGCGACGCTGTTCGAGCACGGCAAGAGCGAGCGAACCGACGCGGCGGAAGCGCTGCGCTGGTACGAAGCGTCCGCGCTGCAGGGCAATCTGAAGGCGATGTACAAGCTCGCCGTGTCCTATGCCGAGGGCTGGGGCACGCGGCAGAACTACGGCGAAGCGGCGCGCTGGTTCTCGCGCGCGGCCGAGTACGGCTACGTGAACGCGCAGTTCAATCTCGGCGTTCTCTACGAACGCGGCTTCGGCGTGCCGCAGAGCCTGCTCGATGCGTATAAGTGGTACGCGATCGCGGCGGCGCAGGGCGACAAGGATTCCGCCGCGCGCGTCGATGCGTTGTCCTCGCAATTGACGCCCGAGGATCTCGCGAGCGCCAAGGATGCCGTCGGCGCCTTCAAGCCGCTGGCGGTCGATCCCGACGCGAATTTCACGCCGAGCCTCGGCGAGGCGAAGCCGCATGCCGCGGCTCCTCAACCGGCGACTGAGCCGAAGGGTTGAAAAAAAAACGGGCCGGAATTCCGACCCGTTTCTTCTTTCCATCGCGAAGCCTCAATAGCCCGGAGGCGGGGGCGGCGGCGGGTAGTAACCCGGCGGCGGAGGCGGCGGCGGCGGGGGATAATAGCCCGGCCCGTAATAGCCCGGCGGATAGGATGCTGCCGGCACGCTGTTGCCGTGCGACGTCATGCACTCCGCATAGGCGATGTTGTAGCGCTGCTGGATGCTCCATTGCGCGCGGTTGCTCTGATTGGCGCCGACGCCTGTGCCGACGGCACCGCCGGCCGCTGCGCCGACACCGGCGCCGTGACCGCCGCCGACGGCAGCGCCGAGACCTGCGCCGAGAGCCGCGCCGATGAGCGCTGACCCAACCGCCTTGTTGTTGGCTTCCTCGGCCTGGCCGGCGGTCCGCTGATTGGCGTAGTCCTCACAGGCCGCTTCGTCCTGCTGGAAGGCGGCCGGGGATTTGTTTCTGCCGGGATTGGCATAGATTGTCGGCCCCATCGGCGGCGTCACGCAGCCGGCAAGCACGCTTGCCGCCACCGTCACCAGGGCAATTGCTCTCAGTTTCATTCGACACTCCCTTACATGGGCGCGAGGCCCGTTATAGCGCGTAACGCTTCAATCGTTGCCAGGCGGCGGATGATCTCCCGGTCCGGGAGGCGGCTGGCTCCCCGGCGGCGGCTGATTCTGATAGCCCGGCGGAGGGCCCTGATCGCCCGGTCCGGGTCCCTGATCGCCCGGTCCCTGGTAGCCCTGCGGAGGCTGGTCGCCTGGCGGCGGCCCGTCCTGATAGTCCGGAGGAGGCTGATCGCTCGGTCCCTGCTGGCGGTAGCCGGGCGGGGCTTGATCGTTCGGTCCGGGCCCTTGCTGCTGATAGCCCGGCGGAGGCCGGTCGTTCGGCCCTTGCTGCTGATAGCCCGGCGGCGGCGGTCCATAGCCCGGGCCCTGGCTCGGACCATTGGCGGGGGATCCTGCCGGAACCGGCTGCCACGGGAACTCGCAGCGGCGGACATAGGGGTAATAGCCGGCCGGGTTCTGGCAGTAATACCAGTACTGCCCCGGCGCGGCGCTGTCGTAATCGTCGACATAGTCGTCGGAGACGTAGCCGGGATACGGGTAGACCGGCGCGTCGTAGAAGTACCAGGCGCCGCCGGCGAACCACCACCAGCCATAGCGGCCGTTGTGCCAGCCGTGGTTCCAGTGGCCGCCGACCCAGCGCGAATGCTCGTCCGGCGAGAAATGCCGGAAATCATGATGCGCGAATGCAAAGTGCGGCTCGCCGTGCGGATGCCCGCCGGGATTCCCGCTGTGTGACCACGTATGCCCGCCGGGATTCCCGCTGTGCGACCACGTATGTCCGTCATGTTGCGGTGTCTGCGCGAAGCTCGGCGCTGCCAACAGCGCACCGGCGGCCAGCAAGGCGCCGGCGAGGCGTTTCGAGGTCATGGACCACCCGTTCACAATTCGAGTTCCCATACTGCGAATCCAAGCTGAACCGCACATGAATGGAAAAAGGCGGAATGTGAACGCCGCCTCACGGCGTAAACGAATCGGAGCGAGCGATCGCTCGTCCGATCCCGATCGGGGCGGCTTCGGCAGAACTTTCGGACAAATGTATCGACCGTGAAAACCAGTTTCGCGTTTTCGCGCAGCGCGTGCGCACGCAAGGTTGCGCGCTCTGTTGCATGACGCCTGCAAATTCAGGAACGGCATTAACAGGGCCGCGTTAACTGGCAGTCATGCCGGGCAGAGGCCAAGACCCTGTCGCGGCCAACCAAGGAGTTATTGCATGACGATCAGAACCATTTTCCTGGGTGGGGCGGCAGCCTTTGCGCTGACGTGCGGCGGGTTCATTGCGTCCAGTTCCGCACAGACGACGCAAACAACCGCGCCGGCCGAGCAGTCGACGCCCGCGGCGGCGCCGACATCGCCTTCGGCTGCACCGTCTACGGCGACGAGCACGCCCGACGAGTCGACGACGCCGAAGAAGATGCATCACAGGCGCCACCATCGCACGCACACCGCTCGCCGCGAGTCCAAATCCGAGCGCGCCGAGACGGAGAAGTTGAATCAGGAGAGCCTCGCCAAAGCGCAGGGCCAGTCGCAGGGCCAGTACGGCACCGAGCAGCAGACGCCGCCTCCGGGTTCCGAACCGAGCAACATGAACAACGCGCCGACTTCGCCGAGCACGCCGCAGATGAATGCACCGCAGAACGCTCCGCAGAATCCGCCCGCCGCAGAGCCTTCGGGCACGCCGCATGCCGGCCAGTACGGCACGGAGCAAAAGCCCGGCACGGAACCGAGCGACAACAACATGAACAGCAACGCGCCGGGACCGAACTCTGCGACGAGCGCGCCGTCCAACACGCCGGGCGACACGACGCCTCCGCCGCAAAATCCGGACAACGGTCGCGACACGCTGAACAACCAGACGACGGCGCCCGCGGGCACGCCGCAGCAGAATCCTTCATCGCCTCCGCAGCCGTAAGCGGAGTGCATCGGGCCGGTTGGAAAACCGGCCCGATCTTTTTTTGCATTATTTGATGGCTTGCAGCGTCGCGGCCGTGGCGCTGGCGTCGGATTGCGCCGTCTTCAGATCGCTCGCCTTAAGACCGCTGAGCGCCTGACCGACGGCCGTTTGCAGCGATGCCGTGGTGGTGGGATTGCTGGAGTCGGGGATCGCGCCGTTGCCGGCATGCGCGCACGGGTTCAGGTCGGACTTCGAGAAGTCCGCGCCTTTCGGCCCTTCCAGACAATTCAGCGTGTGGTGCAGATGCATCTTCACGCCGGCAAGATCGCTGGCCTGCGCTGCGAGCGATGCATGCTGGGCCGCGATCGTGATCTCGCCCTTTGCATCGGCTGCGAGAACCGGTGCCGCCGAGCCGGCGGCCGCCGCAACCGCGCCCGCCAAAATCCAGTATCGAATATGCATTGAAAGTTCCTCCCATCCTCGGCGGCGAAGGCCGCCACCTTACCCGCGCCCCTTCGAACGCACGATGCTAGCGCAAAGCGATTGCGGAGTCGCGGGGGGCCTCAGGCGTGCTCGTCTTCCGGGCCGCGCAACACCCATGTGCCGCGCCGCGCCAGCACGAGGCGGTAATAGACCAGCGCTGCGATGACGACGCCGAGATTCACGACGAGGCTCAGCCGGCCTTTGGCATCGAAAATGCTGGTGACAAGGACAAAGCCGAGCGCAGCCAGGCCGAGAAGGGGCACGAGCGGGAAGAACGGCATGCGGTAGACGGCGTGATCGGTGGAGCCCTGCCGGCGGCCGACCAGCGCGCTGATGCAGAGCGCGCCGTAGACGAAGACGATACCCGTGCCGGTCAGGACGAGCAGCGTGTAGTTGTCGATGAAGCAGGCCGCGATTCCGGTGAGGCCGCTGACGATGGTCGCGATCCACGGCGAGTTGAATTGCGGATGCGTGCGCACGAAGGCCTCGTTGATCAGGCCGTGCCAGGTTTCGTCGCGGCCCGTGCTGAAGAAGAAGCGGCCGTTCTGCATGACCGTCGCCAGCACGGCGTTGAAGATCGCGATGGCGATGCCGAGACTGACGGCGATGCTGAGCCAGCGGCCGCCGACCTTTTCGACGAAAAAAGTGAAGGGGCTGTCGGCGCCGAGCAGCGCCTTCATGTCGGGCGCGCCCATCAGCACGGCGGCGACCGGGACGATCTCTGTGGCCACCGCGAGGAACAGCGTCAGCATGATCGTGCGCGCGACGACACGCGGCGCTTCGTGCATTTCTTCTGCGAAATAGACGGCCGAGCCGTAGCCCTGATAGGCAAAAATGGCGGCGGCGCCGGACAGTCCTATCATCGCGAGCGGCGTGGGGCGCAGCGCATTGCCGCTCAGCATGACCGGATGGACAAATTCCGACAGCGGCTGGCTGATATGGGAAAAGCCGAGCACGGTCAGCACGACCAGCGCCATCAGCTCGAGCGCCAGAAAGGTGCCGGTGATCCACGCATTGGTGCGGATGTGCAAAACGCCCAGCAGCGTCGTGATCACGATGATGGCGATGCCGACCGCCGTCGCATCGACTCCCGGGAGAACGGCTTTGATATAGGCCGCGGCGCCCAGCGAGAACACGGCCGGTTGCAGCATGTTGCTGAGCGCGGTCAAGGTCAGCGTCGCAAATCCCGCCGCCGGGCCGATCGTCTTGCCGACCATGGAATATTCGCCGCCGGCGATCGGAAAGGCGGACGAAAGCTCGGCATAGACATAGGCCGTGAACAGCGAAACAACAGCGATCGCCGCCATGCTGATCAGGGCGCCCGTGCCGGCCTGCTGAAAGACGCCGGGAACGATGACGAACACGGAGGTGGCCGGCGTGATCGAGGACAGCGTCAGCAGCGTCACGCCCATGAGACGCATGCTGCGCTTAAGTGCGCGTGGCTTCGCCGGAACGGCGTGCGCCGTCATTGCGGCGCCAGGCCCGGCACCGAATAGCGGATGGCGTGCGAGTTCGCGAACTGCTCGGCGAGTTTGCCGACGACGTCGCGCATCGCCGTGTCGGAGGCGGCCGCCACCGCTTCGCCGGCGCCCGAGCAATCGATATGCGCATCGCGTTCGGCTTCGCCTTTGCCGGTCTGCCGCGAATCGACCATGCGTTCGCCGCCCTTGGCGACGAGGATCGTGCCGTCGATTTCGATGTCCGCGGAGGCGCGCGCCTCGAGGAGGCCGTCGGTCTTCGCGTGCGCCCGCATCTGCGCGACGGTGACCACGATGACGCCGGAATAGCCGCCGGAAACCATCTCGGATTTCGACAGTGCGTGATCCGACAGGCGCACCTCCTCGGTCACGGTTCGGAACGTCGCGTTCGCCGTTTCGGCGAAGGTCTTCGACAGATCGAGCGGATAGTCCGACCGGCTGCAGCGCGTGCCTTCGGCCGCCAGCGCGGCGGTCGCCTTGCTCGCATCGACGATCAACAGCCACTTGCCCGGCACCCTGTCGGCATAGGCGGTGATCACAGGCACGGCGTCCGCGGGCGGCGGCTCGACAGGATAGGAGCAGGCGGCGAGCGCCGACACCATGACAACTCCGATGATTCGCTTCAAAGACGCTCTCCAGCCGGGAGCGCGGACGCTAGCGAACCACGCCCTCGATCGCAACGCGTCAGGCGGCGCGCAATGCGAATCGGTCCCGCACGAAGAACGGTGAATAAACGACAACCATGAAGAAGAGCGCTGCCAGCGCCAGTTCGGGGAGGTACCAGGGCCACGGCGCCAGCGCGTCGAGGAAGGTGACGTGATCCGCCGGCTTGGCGCGCAGGAAGCCGTAATCGGTGCCGAGCCACCAGTCCGCGGCGCCGGCCGCCGCGGCGTAGAGCGCCGTCCAGCCGAGCACGCGCGGGAAGGACGAGAGATACGGCCGCATCCCGCGTCCGAACACGAGATAGAGCACGGCCGCGATGATGCTGCCGTGATAGACGAAGAACAGCGTGAACTGCGCATCGGGGAATTCGTATTTGCAGTCGGGCGTGATCAGCGCCTGCAGCGTGCCGCACAGCGCCCAGAAATAGGCGACCTCGAAACTCTTCTGGCCCGGCCACACCAGCGCGACGAAGGTGGCGACCGTCGCCCAGTCGCAGAGATTGAGCGGGATCTCGTTGCCGATATTGAGCCAGCGCTTGGCATAGAGCAGATACATCCACAGCGCCCAATTGGGCGCGATGACGAAGGCGAGGCCGAGCCGGATGGACTCATCGAGGGTTTGCCGCCGGCGCACGATCGCCGACAGCGCGGCGGGCGTGGCGAAGGTGAGCGCGATCGCCGTCAGATGCGACGGCCCCAGAAAGACGAACGGCGCAACCATGCCGGCCCCTGCCTGATATGCGGGCGCGACCATCGCCAGCCTTTGTGGCGCGAGTGGGGCGCGAACGCGACGGTTTTCCCGAGCGAAAACGTCGCCGGATGCGAAGACTTCACCGGGACCGCGGGCATCCTGCCCGCAACTACCTCGCAGACGGCACGATGCGGACGAGACGTCCGCGGTCCCGGCGAAGTCTTCGCATCCGGAAAGCGCGAAGCGGGCGGCGGCGCATCGCGTTGCAAGTGGAACGGGTCCTCACGGATTGGCGCGCAACCCGCATTTTCCGCATCGATCGCTGCGGGAACGAAGCATATCAGCGCCCGTTACCGCCTCGACACCGGACGAAAAGAAAAGGAACAACCGTGGCCGGACCAAACTCCCTCGATGGAAAAAGCGGACTGAGTGGTTCGGAGCAATGGGCCGATTCCACGTTCGACACGGCGCGCGAGATCGGAAACGAGATCGGAAACACGCTGAAGGACCGCGCCGAAGACGTCGCGGAAGAACAGAAGAACGCGGGCGCAGCGCGCATAAGTTCGGTGGCGGAGGCCGTGCACCACGCCGCGGACAGCGTCTCGACCGAGATCCCGCAGGCCGGCAACGTGCTTCATCGCGGCGCCCGTCAGCTCGAACGCGCGGCGCAGGCCATCGAGGAAAACAGCGTCGCCGAACTGCTCGAAAAAGCGAATGACGCGGCGCGGGAGCAACCGGCGATGGTCATCGGCGCCTCAATCCTTGCGGGCTTCGCCACGGCGCGTCTGCTGCGCGCCAAGCCGCTGCGTTGAGACCATTGCCCATGAGCAGCATCAACAACACGCGAAGCATCAACGACATCGTGGCCGATGTCCTCGGCCAGGCCGTGGCTCTGGTCCGTGACGAGCTGAAGCTGGCGCGCGCGGAAGTGGAAGAGAAGGCGACGCGCGCGCGATCGGCCCTCGTCCTCCTCGTCATCGGCGCCGTCGTGCTGCTCGATGCGACGCTCGTCATTCTGGGCGCCATCGTCTTTGCCATAGCGGCGCACGGTCTTTCGCTGGCGGTGTCCGCCGCCATCGTCGGTGTCGTGGCGCTTGTCGTCGGCACGATCCTGGTCATGCAGGGAATCGCCGGCCTCAAGCCGGAAAAATTCAAACTGGAAAAAACAACCGAACAATTGCGGCGGGACATGGCGCTCGTCCGCAGGGAGGCGCACAGCACATGAGCATCGCCAGCGAAACCGCCGAACGGGAAGCCGAAACCCATCGGCATCATTTGGCCGAATTGATCGACGAGATGCGCGATCACGCAACGCCCGGGCAGATCATCGACGATGTCCTCGGTTCCCGTGCCGGACGCGACACGCTGAGAAATCTCGGCACGCAGGTGCGCGAACATCCTCTGCCGCTGGCGCTCGTCGGCATCGGCATCTCGTGGCTGCTCGCGTCGGATGCCCTGGGACGAAGATCCGCAACGCGCTATGCGGCGAGAACCGGCGACGGCGTCGGCGAAGCCAGGTCCCACACGGCCGGCCGCGCGCGGGCGACCTTCCATGACACGCTCGATGCTGCAAACGGTATTGCGGGCGGGGCAAGGGCCTCCATGGAGGATGGCATGGACGCGGCCTCCGACATGGCCGGCCGCATGAGCGAGGCGGCGGGCTCCGGCTATGCGGCCGCCAGGGAGACGATGCAGTCGACGGCGGAGTCGATTGCCGAAGGCGCGCGGTCCGCCATGGAAAGCGGCGCGCAGATGGCGCAGCACTCGAAGGAAGCCTTGAGCGCGGCGACCAACGAATTCGGTTCGCTGGCGCAGGAGCAGCCGCTGCTGATGGCTGCGGTCGGCTTCGCGGTCGGCGCGTTCGCCGGCACGGTGCTGCCGATGACGGACTTCGAGCACCAGGCCTTCGGCGAAGCGGGCAAGGAAACCCGCGACAGCCTCGGCGCCGTCGCCGCGCAGCAATATGATCAGGCGAAGAAGCGGGCCGAGGATTTCACCGAAACCGTGAAAGAGAATGTGAGCCGCGGCGTCGAAGCCGCGGTGAACGACGCGCTGGGCATGGCGACGCAGAAGCCGGGCGGCGCGACGAAAGGGAACGGCGCGGCAAAGCCTGACGGCGCCGCGGATGGCTCGGCGAAGACGGACGGCGCGGCCCTCTATACCGGCAGCGCGGCCCGGGACGCCGGCGGTGCGGCCGGCGACGAGATGGACATGCAGGGCGTCACCGAACTCCGCGACAAGACCGGTGACGCCTGAGCAGAGTCCGGGATTCCGGCTAGGTTCGCTTTGATCTGGCCATCGCCAGCGTGTCGTGAATGACCTTCAGATTGCCGAGAAGGATTTGCGCCCGCGTGGCATCGCGGCGGGCGCTGCGAAGGTCCTCGACGATCTTGCGCTGCCGCTCGATCTTGTCCTTGCACAAGGCCAGGCGGCTGTCCAAGGCGGAAGAGCGGTGCTCGGCAAGGTCGAACTGCGCATAGCGGCCGACTTCGGCCACCAGCAGCTTCCGGCACCATGAGCGGTCTTTGTCGCTTTCCGCCTGTTCAAGCAATGCAATGAACTGATCGACATTGTTGTCGGTGATGCTCGCCGTGAACGACATGTTCATTCTCCCCGTAGAATTGGTCGGCGGTCGCGTATCTCACGTGGCGACTCGAACCCGGTCGACCTCACGCAACCGCCAGCGGACTCTCTATTTTTTCTGGACTGGGAACCGCGCAGAGACCCTTGGTCCTGCAGACGCCGCACCTGCCGTCACGATACCCGGCAGCGGTCGAAGCGTGACACAGCGCGACGGGCCAAAAAATCGGCGCTTTGCGCCATCCACAAGCATTTGTGAGGCGTGGTGCCGGCTGCAGGGATCGAACCCGCGAACTCGCGATTACACGTTAAGCGGGTGTCTGTCCGAGGGAGACGATGGACGAATTAGATTTCGACCTGCGGCTCTGAGCCGACGGAAACGCGGGAGTTAGAACACGTGACCGCCACGGCACTGCGGCGAACGGTGAATTGTGCTCCTGTCACCGCCTCCGCCGGATTCCGGTCGCTCTATATGCCTGTGTACCACGCCCAGCCCGACTGGATCGGGCCGGCGGCGCCGGGATCGATAAAATTCTCCGAGACGACAATGCGGCGCAGAAACTTCATGCTCTTGTAGCCGATCTGCCGTTCCACGCGCAGGCGCACGGGCGCGCCATGGCTGATGGGCAGATCACGCCCGTTCATGCCGTATGCCAGCAGCGTTTGCGGGTGGAGCGCCTCCACCATGTCGATGCTGTCGATCTGGGCGTCATAGGTGTGGAAATGGACGAAGCGCGCGTTCGCGCGCGCGCCTGCGATCTGCAAAAGGGCAGATAGCCGTGCTCCCGTCCATTCGGCAATCGCCGTCCAGCCTTCCTCGCAGGTGTGCCGGGTGATCTGCGTCTGTGCCGGAAGCCGCTTCAGGAAATCGAGACTGTAGCTTCCCGGACGAGCAACGGCGCCTTCGACCGAGAGACGCCAGCCGTCGAATGCGTTCGCCGCGTCGCGCCGGTAGAGCGGCCCCAGTTTCGCATCGTAGGAATCTCCCTTCGGGTCGGAAGGATCGGTGGTGCCCGTCGCCGGCATGGAGGTGATGTCCTGCCTGCTGTAGACGCGCACGAGCGCATTGGCCGGCAGCAGCAGCCGATGGGCCTGGTAGGTAAAGTTGTCGCCCATGCGCAGCACGTCGCCATAGGTCGGCGGGGATTTCGTGCAGCCGCTGACCGCTAGACTGCCCGCGCCGACAAGGCCGCCCAGAATGGCTCGACGCGAGGTGAGAAGGCGTGGTCTGGTCATTGTGTCATCGCCCCACTGTCATGGCGCGCAGTTGCCGTCCGAAGCCCGTAAGCGCCATCATTGCCAGATGCACGATCAGAAAAACCACGATCAGGCACATCATCAAAAAATGAATCGTGCGCGCCGACTGATACCCGCCGGTGATGTCCATCAGGATCGGAAAGGTCGCCGTAAACGCCGGCGACATGGCCAGTCCGGTGATCACCATGACGGGAAGCCCGACAAAAGCCACGCCGAGATAGGCGAGCTTCTGCAGCAGATTGTAAGGTGGCCCGCCGCTCGTCTGCGGCGGCCGCAAGCTCATATGCGCTCTGATGTCCGCGCTGATGTTCGCCGGAGAAAGTTCGGCGCCCGACGGCAGGAGCCATCGCGTGAAGTGGCCGGACACAAGCGACACGAGAAGGTAGGCGCCGAGGCTGAACGCCAGCGTCCAGGCGACGATGAAATGCAGACTGCGCGCCCAGCCGTTCAGATTATAAACCTCGCGCAATCGTGGCTGGCTCACGGGTCCGTTCGGTCCGAAGAAGTGTGTCGCGGGGCCGAACGGGATGTTGTGATAGTTGGGCCCGAGCGGCAATTCGATGAGGGGCATCGTGAGGCTGTTGCCCGTCTGTCCCCAATAGAGCCGCGGATGTGCGACCAGGATGGCGACGCCGGAGAACACCAGCGTCAGGACGCTCGCGACTATGAACCAGTGGGCGACCCGAACCCAGATAGCATGCCCCCGATGCAGGTCGATCGCTACGCCGTGCGCTGGAATGGCAGACACTGCATCTCCCCCATCGTTCCGACAGCAAGCAGCCCCTCGCGGTGCCTTTGCTATCCGCCAATATACGGCGCGCCAAACGATCGCGTAACTGGTGCCGGCTGCAGGGATCGAACCCGCGACCCCCTGATTACAAATCAGGTGCTCTACCAACTGAGCTAAGCCGGCTTCCCGACCCGGAAATACGCTGGCCGCCCCGCCCGCGCAAGGCGCGGCGTTCCCAATCCGCGCGGCTTCTGTCACAGTTCTGCGGCTGTCCGGGGCCTAGATTGCGCCTTCGGACTTAGGCTTGCCAAGGATAACATTCCCTCTGCGGGAAGGTGACTGAGTCGGACCGTTGTTAGGAACTTCGAATTCTCAGGAACGTTTGGGATTCGTGCAAAAAGCGGTGGGCGCCTTTAGTGCTGCTTTTCAGAGATGTTTGCGTCGAGGACGTATCCAAACAATTGATGGTCGTTGCAGACGCGGTGTCTGCGAATGAAGGAGATCGGCTATCGCGCGTGCTCCCGCAGGCCGCCCGCAATGCGCGCATAGCGGCGCGCCATTGGGATGTTTCAGCGCCTGCGCGCGAAATAGACAATATCCTCGCCGGTCTCGCGGAGAGCGAAGAGGCCCGGACAAGGCTCAGGCGCTCCGCTGTCGCACGCTTGGCACTTGAGCACTTCCACGTCCAAGACAAGCTACCCCCGTCCATCCTGTCGCTTTTTCCCGACCACATCCGGCAATTGGCCGAGTTTCTCGCGGAGGGCGTCGAGAATAGCTACAACGAGGATTATTTTATCAAAGACGTGCGCTATGCGCTCGGCTTAACGGTGCCTGCGGGCGCGCAGCAGTTCGACTTGTACGGGGAGATCGGGCCAAAACTCGTTCTTCGCGAGATCACGGCGACGAAATCTGCGCGCGCAGCAGTCAACTATCTTAAGGCGCGCGGTTGGGGACGCTGGTACAACGAGCACACCGATCTGAGACGTCTGCAGGATTTCAACCCGGAGGGCTGGACAGCTTACTTCGCCAGGATGGCCGAGGTACTAGCGTTGAACCCCAGTGTTCGTGGATTGATAGGTGGGTCATGGTTCTTTGACCCAGCCTTGGCGGAGATAAGCCCAAACATAGCCTATATCGGGCAGACGCAGGTAAAGCACGGCGGCTTTCTTCTGTGCCTCGGCACGGCGGCTCACGACATTGAAAACGCTATCGCCAAATCGACAACTCGGCGGCGACTCTATGAGGAAGGCAAGTACGTGCCGACCTCCTACCTCTGTGCCTGGCCGCGCGATGCGTTAGAGAGGTGGGCTTGCCGTTTGAAGACCGATGCCAGCGTCGCGTTCGCAAGGCCGGACGCGGGCAACCGGAACCCCGCAGGTTTCGGGGGGGGGGAGGCTGCAGCTTCGCGAAGTTCGGAGCGGTTCGGCGGCGGGAGGGGCATCGCATTCGGGCGGCGCATCGTCGTCGGCGTGGGCGCGCGATTAACGCGCAACTGGCCGCAACATGCGGTGCGGAGCCGGCAATCTGTCCCCTTCGTAAGCTTCACTTTCGATGATTTTCCCCGTTCGGCGGCGGTCGAGGGTTTACGGGTTCTCGCGAATGTCGGCGCGAAAGGCACCTACTTCGTTTCGGGCGCACGAATGGGTCAGCACGTCGAGGGCCTCGACCATTTCACTGAGGCGGATATTCAAGCCGTCGTCGAAGGCGGGCATGAACTCGGCTGTCATACGTTCAGCCACTCGAGGCTGCCAACGCTCACGCGTCAGGAGATCGAAGACGAGCTCGTGCGCAACCGCGAACTTATTCTGCGCTTCAGCGGCTGTGCGCCCACGAGCTTCGCCTATCCCTTCGGTGCCATAAACCTCATAACCAAGGCGCTGTTGGCGCGGCGCTTCCCGGTCTGTCGGGGCATCGATTGGGGCGTTAATCAGGGTTTCATGGACTTCGGCCAACTCAAAGCCTCAATCGTCACCGGCGCCACGAGCCGCGCCAGCCTCTCAAGGCTTCTCGACAAGGCTCAGAAGAACAATGGCTGGCTGATCTTCTTCACGCACGACGTTTCAGATCAGCCGAGCCTATATGGCTGCAGACCCTCGCAACTTGAGGCGCTCGCACGTGAAGTTGCCAGCCGCGGCATCAAGATTCTTCCGGTTCGCGACGTGGCGGAGAAAATCTTTGCGGCAGCAGCAGTGAAGCCGTCGCCTCAGATTCCGCCGCAGCAGCAGCCGGCTGCTTAAAGGGCCAGCCCTAAGCGAAATAGGAGCGCCAACGTGGGGCAGTGCGCATCTTCCTTTCCTGAACAGGAGGTCCTTCATTAGCGATTTGATTTAGACGCTGTCACAGTCCTGCGGCAATCCGGTATAAGGATAGGTGCGGGGAATCCGGGGGGACCATGGGCAAGATTCCAATCGGTCGGACTATCGGCGAGGCGTTCGACTTCGCGCTGGGCCGCTATCTCGTCATCCTGGGCGTCGTCTGGCTGCCGCTGCTGCTGCTCGTGGCGATGCAGTATTACGTTCTGGTCCCCTATTTCGGGCACCTGTTCCACTTCGTCCAGTTCGCCGCGCAGCACGCCAAGGACCATCCCGGTCCGCCGCCGGAGCTCGCGGCCCTGCGGCCGCTGATCTGGTCGGTCGATGCGCTG
>DATKON010000180.1:0-5334 GCA_035524575.1 Rhizomicrobium sp. | reverse complement strand
GTCGAAGCGCGACAGCGTTTCGCCGGCATGGCGCGCGCGGATCGCGCCGAGCCGACGGCGGAGATGCTCGTCGAGCTCTTCGGCATTGCGGCGCACGACGTCGCGGCCGTGCTTCAGCGCATCGCGCAAGTCCGCCGACAGCTGATCGTCCGGCGGCGCGATCGCGACCACCATCCTGTAGACCTGCGCAGCCTGGCGCGGCTGATTGAGACGCTCGAGCAGCATGCCCTTGGCGAGCAGCGCCGGCACGAAATAGGGATCGGCGGTAAGCGCGCGCTGAAGCGCCGCCAGCTCGTTCTGGTTGTCGTTCTGGCTGCGATAAACGAAGGCCAGGCTGAGCGCGACGTTTGGATTTTTCGGATCGGCTTTTTCGGCCCGCTCGAGCAGCACGCGGGCAGCGTGCAAGTCTTTGCGGAAAAAGCGGTGCTGGCCGAGGCGGTAAAGCGCGAGCGGATGCTCGGGGGCGGCGACGAGCACCTGGTCCCAGGCCCGCGCCGCGTCGTCGAGCCGCCCTTCAGCCATCAGCTGTTGGGCCGTCTGGACCAGCATGCGAAGGCGGATGTCGACCGTGGCGCTCTGCAAGGGCCCCAAAACCCTTTGATGTCAGAGCAGTATCGCGGCATCGCCTGACTTATGACAAGCGCGTCATGTGAACGCTGGCCGCAGATCCGCGCGGAGTGACCGCGCGGCCACGCAAGCGCTCCCAGAGCGCAACTTTGCGGCGACTAGTTGAGGTCCGGCAGGCCCGTGGCGCGCATTTCGATGCCGTGCCGCGGAACGTCGCCGGCCGCCTTCATGACCGCCTGCGCCGCCGGCGCCTGGCTGATCCGGACCAGTCCCTCCATCACGCGGACGCCCGCGGCGGTGCCGCTGAAGGCCTCTCCGAGGGCCTCGAAGAAGCCCTTGCGCTCGGGAAAGCGCTTGAAGACGACCCGCTCGTTGGCGCCGATCCCGGCCAGCTGCTTGGCATCGGCCACCGCCGTCCAGAAGCCGCCCAGCTGATCCACCAAGCCGCGGGATTTCGCATCCGCGCCGGTCCAGACGCGTCCTTTGGCGATGTCCTGGACCTGCGACAGCGGAAGCTTGCGGCCGGCGGCCACTTTCTGCGTGAAGTCGGCATAGATCGCATCGGCCTGCGCATTCACCGCTGCCCACTGATCGGGCGTGTAAGGCGAGATCGCCGAGTCGAACAGCGCATTCTTGCCGACGCCGATCTCGTCGGCGCCGACGCCGATCATGCCGAGCGTCTTACCGATGGAGACTTTGCCGGTGAGAACGCCGATCGAGCCCGTCAGCGTGCCGGGCTCGGCCACGATCTTGTCGGCGGCGCACGACACGTAATAGCCGCCCGATGCGGCCAGCGCCGCCATGCTGACGACGACCGGTTTTCCGGCGGCCCGCGCCTTTTTCACTGCGTCGAGGATCTGGTCGGAGGCGGTGACGGATCCTCCAGGCGAGTCGATGCGCAGAAGGATCGCCTTGACGTTCTTGTCGGCCGTCGCGTTGCGGATCGCCGTGGAAAGATCGTCGCCGGCGATGACGTCGTCGCTGCCGGTGAGGCCGCCGTGGCGCACCGAGCCTTCGACGATTTCACCCGACGCTTCGATCAGCGCGATGCGGCCGTCGCCGCCGAACGCATTCGCGTCCTTCGTCGCCTTCCAGTAGGAGGCGAGAGTCACGCTCTTGGCATCGTCGCCGGCGCGCGTTTTGGCGGCATCTTTCGCTTCGTCGTCATAGCCGAGCTTGTCGACGAGCTTGTCGCGCAGCGCCACGTCGGCGAATTGCGGACTCTGCTGGAGATCGGCGGCGAACGTCTTGACGTCGATGCCGCGCGCGGCCGCGGCGGACGCGGTCGCATTGTCGTACCAGGACTGCAGCAGCGCGGTCGTCTGCAGGCGATCGGGTGCCGTGTAGTCCTTCTCCATGTACATGTCCGCCGCGCTCTTGAAATCCGAGCGCTTGGCGATCTGCGGCACCGCGTTGACCTTGTCGAACAGGCCGCGCAGGAACAGCGCGCTGGCCGCCGGACCCGATGCGCTGAACAGGCTTTTTGGCTGCATCCAGATTTCGTCGGCGCCCGTCGCGGCCAGATAGTCGCCGAGCCCCGTTGAATCGAAGCCTTGCGCCTGCGCGATCACAAATTTTCCGGTGGCGCGGAAGCGTTTCAGCGCGGCATCGATCTCTTCGGCGCGCGGTACGGAAATATCGCCGCCGCCGACGCGCATGAACAGGCCTTTGACGCGGGGATCGCGGCCGGCCTGGTCGAGCGCCAGCACGATGTCCATCACGGTCGGCGAACGTTCGCCGATATCGAAGGGGCCGGCATCGGCGGAGTCCTTGAGGGGGCTGCGCAGATCGAGCGTCAGCAGGATCTTGCTGGGCATCCCGTCGCCCACGGCCAGACCGACGGCAAACAGCACCGCAAACATCAAAACCAGGAACAGCCCGAACATTACGATGCCGTTCACGGTGCCGACCACGATCGATCGAACCCAACGCAGGAAGGCCACCATCGAAATCCCTCGTCTTCTCGTGAAACACCGGACCCGCCCCCCGGCTCCAGTGCACCGGGGACTATATGGGCATTCTGTTAAGGAACGCCAATTGCGGTTGTTCCCGAAAAGATTAACCATGTCGCAGTTCGGAAATATCGCGAAAGAACGCGAATATTCGTTTGGCCGATACGCGAAGCTCGCGGACAATCGAGAGGACGATCGGGCACATTTTCGATGACACGTCTCACGCTTCACGGGCTTTCGCTTGCCTATGACGATGTCGGCCCGAAGGGCGGCGCCGAGACCGTGGTACTGCTCCACGGCTTTTCCTCGAATCGCAACGAGAATTGGCGAAGGGTCGGCTGGCTCGGCGCCTTCGAACGGCGGCGGATGCGCGCCATCGCGTTCGATCTGCCCGGCCACGGCGAAAGCGACAAGCCGCATGAGGCGGACGCCTACAAGCTCGAGGCCCTGAAGGCCGTCGTGGTGGACGCCCTCGACGCGCTCGAAGTCCCCACCGCTACGCTGATGGGCTATTCGATGGGAGCACGGCTCGCGCTGGCGACGGCGCTGGCCCAGCCTGCCCGCTTCGACCGGCTCATCCTCGGCGGGGTCGGCGGCAAGCTGTTCGATCCGCCGCCGGCCGGAAACCCGATGGCCGAAGCGATGGAAGCCGAGAGTGTCGACGCGATCTCCGAGCCGCTTCTCCGGAGTTTCCGCCTGTTCGCGGACGAGCAGGGCGAAGACCGGAAGGCGCTGGCCGCCTTTGCGCGGGCCCGGGCGGGCGGTGCGCCGGAACGGGGGGCGCTGGCGCAGCTCCGTCTGCCCGTGCTTGTCGTGGCCGGCGCGCGCGACGAGCTGGCGGGAAGCCCCGACGATCTGGCGGCGGAATTCCCGGGCGGACGCGGCGTCACCCTGCCCGGCTGCGACCATTTCTCGGCGATCGCGCACGCGCTCTTCAAGGCCGCGGTGTTCGATTTCATCGAGGAGACGCCCGGCGCTTGATTCAACCGTGCCTGCGGGGAAACACTTCGCCTGAACAGCAATCTCAAGAGGCCTTGAGGCCCGAACCAACGAGGACAACGCCATGGCAATTGCCGCTGAAGCACTGCCGACGGACGACAAGGCCATCAAAGACGCGATCGCCGATGCGCATCTGCCGTCGCTGATCGCGGCCGTCGTGCACCTGACGGGCGATGCAAGTCTCGTCACCTCGGACATCAAGCCCGTCTACGACTTCTTCGGTGATGGACAGGGCGGCCTGACGGATGCGCAGAAAGCCCGCGTCCGGGCCGCTGCGTTCGACGCCATCAAAAACTATATCGCCAGGGGCCGGCCGCGGCCCCAACCGCTTCCGACGGACACCGTCCGGCGCATGATGAATTTCGTCGCCGGTGCCGAGATTCCCGAACGCTATGTCGCGTTCCTGCGTGAAGAGCTCGCGCTCGAAGGCGGCGACGTCAAATCCGGCCATTGGGCGGAAGACATCCCGGCGGCCGCGAAGGATTCCTTCCGTGTACTGATCATCGGCGCGGGCATGTCGGGCACGCTCGCCGCCATCCGCCTGAAGCAGGCGGGCATTCCGTTCGTCATCGTCGACAAGAATCCGGAAGTCGGCGGCACCTGGTTCGAGAATGCCTATCCCGGCTGCCGCGTCGACAATCCGAACCATCTTTACTCCTACTCGTTCGAGCCGAATTACGACTGGCCGCAGCATTATTCCACGCAGGATCAGCTCCACGCCTATTTCGTCCGCACGGCGGAGAAATACGGCGTGCGCAAGAAGGTCCGCTTCGACACCGAAGTGGTGGAATCCGTGTACGACGAGCGTCGCGCGCTGTGGTCCGTGCGCCTGCGCCACAAGGACGGTCGCGAAGACACGGTCGAGGTCAACGCCATCATCAGCGCGGTCGGCCAGTTGAACCGTCCGAAATATCCCGACGTCAAAGGCCGCGAGACGTTCAAGGGCAAATCCTTCCATTCCGGCGCGTGGGATCACTCCGTAGAGCTCAAAGGCAAGCGTGTCGCCGTGATCGGCACCGGCGCCAGCGCCTTCCAGTTCGTGCCGGCCATCGCGGCCGATGTCGGCTCCATGGTCGTGTTCCAGAGGACGCCGCCCTGGCTCGGGCCGACGCCCGACTATCACGAGAATGTCGGCGAAGGACAGAAATGGCTGCTGAAGCAGGTGCCGTTCTACGCACAATGGTATCGCTTCTGGCTGTTCTGGATGCTGACCGACGGCATCTATCCGATGGTGCAGGCCGATCCTGCGTGGAACGGCCCCAAAGGCTCCGTCAGCGCGCCCAACGACATGCTGCGCGAGATGCTGACGGCGTGCCTCAAGATGCAGACCGGCGACGACGAGGCGTTCTTCAAGAAGTGCCTGCCCACCTACCCGCCCGGCGGCAAGCGCAGCGTGCGCGACAACGGCGTGTGGATCGCCGCGCTCAAGCGTCCCAATGTCGAGCTCGTCACCGATCCGATCGCGGAGATCACGCCCCGGGGCATCAAGACGAAGGACGGCAAGGAATACGAGGTCGACGTCATCATCTACGGCACCGGATTCCAGGCCTCGAACTTCCTTCATCCCATGAAGTTCAAGGGCCGCGGCGGCGTCGACCTGCATGCGCAATGGGACGGCGATCCGCGCGCCTATCTCGGCATCACGATCCCGAATTTTCCGAACCTGTTCGTGATGTACGGGCCCAACACCAACATCGTCGTCAACGGCAGCATCATCTTCTTCTCGGAGTGCGAGATCCGCTACATCATGGGCTGCATCGAATTGATGTTGCGCCACGGCTATCGCGCCATGGAACCCAAGCGCGACGTGCACGAC
>DATKON010000179.1:0-2889 GCA_035524575.1 Rhizomicrobium sp. | reverse complement strand
CGATGCAGCACCACGCGCTCGCGATGCAGCTCGACCTGCCGCACGAAGCCGTCGGCACGGGCATCATGCGCATGAAAGCTGACGGGCAGAGAGAGAGGGTCGAGCCGCATTGCGCGGCTCGACCCCGCGGGATTGATCCCGCCTGTTGCTGTTTGACGCCTCACGGCTTTGGTCTCCCCGCCGGGATTTGTTCCCCGGTCGTTACGCAACACCTTAAGCCCGCGCTGGTCCGTTTCCCCTTAAAAAGCCTGGTTAAAAGGATATCACCAGGGCTCCTTTGCTTCTCATGATTGACAAGACCTGACCGTGCATGATTGACGGGAAGTTGCGCGGTCATCGAGATTCTTATGGATCGGCCGCGCAAAAACGCTTGAAGTCGACGCCAGTTGGGCACATCTGGAGCGGTCGGAACTTGTTTCCGGTGCTCCCGCAACTGCATGGGAAAATGTTCGTGATCTCTTCACCCTCAGCCGCATCGACCTCCCGGGCCGGCAGCAAGGCCGGCTCCGACCTGTTCGATCAAACGGCGCTTTCCGATCTTGCGCAACGCCTTGTCGAAGCCGCGAAGCGCGCCGGCGCCGATGCCGCCGATGCACTCGCCGTGCGCGGCGTTTCGCACGGGGTCGAGGTGCGCGACGGCCGTGTCGAGGAATCCGAACGCTCGGAAGGCGATGATGTCGGCTTGAGGGTTCTGGTCGGACGTCGGCAGGCTGTGGTCTCGACCAATGATGTGTCGGGCGATGGCGTCGCGAAACTTGCCGAGCGCGCGGTCGCGATGGCGCGCGTGGCGCCGGAAGATAAATATGTCGGGCTTGCGGATACCTCGCTGCTGGCGCGCGACTTTCCCGAACTCGATCTGCTCGATCCGGTCGTGCCGTCCACCGCAGAGCTCGAACGGCGCGCGCAGGAAGCCGAGGCCGCGGGCCTGGCGGTAACCGGCGTCACCAAATCGGGCGGCGCGTCGGCCTCGTCGGGCATCGGCGGCATGGTGCTGGTGACGAGCACCGGCTTCCACGGCCGTTACTTGCGCTCGAGCCAGAGCATCTCCATGACGGCGATCTCGGGCGAAGGCACCAGCATGGAGCGCGATTACGACTACACCGCCGCGCCCCACGGGGCCGATCTCGATCCGCCCGAGCGCGTCGGCCGCAGTGCCGGCGAGCGGGCGGTTGCGCGTGCCAATCCGCGCAAGGTCGAGACCTGCCAGGTGCCCGTGGTCTATGATCCCCGCGTCTCCGGCTCGCTGGTCGGTCATCTCGTCGGCGCCATCAACGGCGCCTCGATCGCGCGCAAGACGAGCTTCCTGAAGGACAAGCTCGGCCAGCAGCTGTTCGCAGACAACATCCGCATCATCGACGATCCGCTGCGCAAGCGGGGCCTGCGCTCGCAACCGTTCGATGCCGAAGGCGTCGTCGTGAAGAAGACCGCACTGATCGATCGGGGCGTGCTCACGACGTGGCTGTTGGATTGCGCGACCGCGCGCGAGCTCGGACTAGCGACCACCGGCCACGCGCATCGCGGTGTCTCGTCATCTCCGTCGCCGGGGCCGTATAATCTGCATCTCGAAGCAGGGACTGTTTCGCCGAGCGAGCTGATCTCCGACATCAGCCAGGGCTTCTACGTCACCGACCTGATCGGCTCCGGCGTCAACGGCGTCACCGGCGATTACAGCCGCGGTGCATCCGGCTTCTGGATCGAGAACGGCAAGATCACCTATCCCGTGAGCGAGGTGACCATCGCGGGCCACCTGCTTGCGATGTTCAAGTCGCTGGTTGCCGCGAACGACCTGGAATTCCGTTACGGCGTCAACGCGCCGACGCTGCGCATCGAGGGCTTGACGCTTGGCGGACGATAGCCAGGAGATTCTGTCGAGCGACGCCGAACTGTTGAAGGACACGGTGCGCGACGCTGGTGCGCTGGCGCTGTCCCTGTTTCGCACCGAGCTGAAGAACTGGACCAAAGGCGCGTCCTCGCCGGTGTCGGAAGCCGATATCGCCGTGAACGATCTGCTGGAGGCGCGGCTGCGCTCCGCGACACCGGACTATGGCTGGTTGTCGGAGGAAAGCGTCGACGATGCGGAACGCTTGGGCAAAAGGCTGACATGGATCGTCGATCCGATCGACGGCACCCGCGGCTATCTCGCCGGGCGCGAGGACTGGTGTGTGAGCGTGGCGCTGGTTGAAGATGAGGCGCCGGTGCTCGCCGCGGTGTTCGTGCCGGTTGCCGGTGAATTTTTCTTTGCCGCGCGGGGGCAGGGTGCGATGCTCAATGGCCGCCGAATTGAGGCGACGCCGGGCACGCATCTCGAATTCTCGCGTCTTGCGGGTCCCAAGCCGCTGGTCGAGCGGCTCAGATCGGGCAGCCACGAGATTGCGCTGCATCCGCGAATCGGCTCACTGGCGCTGCGGCTCTGCCGGGTCGCGCAGGGTCGGCTGGATGCGGCATTCGCCGGGGGAAATAGTCGCGACTGGGATCTTGCGGCGGCTCATTTGATCGTGCAGGAAGCGAATGGTAGAATGACCGCGCTTTCCGGCGAGGGGATTCTATATAATCGTCGGGAGGTGACACACGGGGTGCTGGTGGCGGCAGGGCGCGATCGTCATGCGAGCATTGTCTCGCAGTTTCGCAAATCTACGCCTGCCTAGTGCCTCGAGGTCGTCGGGACAACGCTTGCCGGGCATCCACAGGAAAAACAGCCATGCCAGATAGTGCCCCGCAGCCTCAACTGCTTCATCTCGTTTTCGGCGGTGAGCTGGTCGACCTCGAACACACCACGTTCAAGGACCTCGAAAAGCTTGATATCGTCGGGCTCTTCCCCAACTACGCCTCCGCGCATGCGGCCTGGAAGGCCAAGGCCCAGCAGACCGTGGACAATGCCCAGATGCGCTA
>DATKON010000178.1:0-19228 GCA_035524575.1 Rhizomicrobium sp. | reverse complement strand
GCCAAGACGGTGGGGGCCCCCTCCACCGCTACGCGGTCCCCCTCCCCCACACTTTGTGCGGGGGAGGAAAATTTATTCCGCCGCGATCTGGCTCGGCAGCGTCAGGCCTTTGCCGCCGTTGAGCTTCATCAGATATTTGATGCCCTCTTCGGCGATGTCGTCGCCGACCATGCGGTCGCCTTCGGCATAAAGCTCGTGCATGTCGATATAGGCCTGGTAATTGCCGCGCGTGCGGTCGGTGATGATGCCGGCCTTCAGCAGCGTCTTGATCAGCACACGGAATATGTTGGTCGATTCCTGCAGTTCGTCGCGGATCGCCGCATCCGTCAGCGCTTCCATGAACGCGCTGTGGCACCATGCGGGGTCAAGACCTACCGCACGATAGATATGCGGCTTCTGATCGGGGCTGCCGAGATTGTAGAGCAGAATATTGAACACCTGCCATGCCCAGTCCTCGATCTGCTCGTGCTCGGACTTGGAGAGCTTCGGGATCGTGCGGTCCGCCCAGATCTTTCCGAATTTGTGATGGAAGGCTTCGTCCGTCATGACGAGCTGGCAGGTCTGGCGCATCAAGGGATCGCGCGCTTCCTTGTAGAACGTCGCGAAGGCGCCCATGGCGAGGCCTTCGACAAGCAGCTGCATGCCGACGAGCTTCTTCCACACCAGCGGCGAGGACACGAGTTCGTTGAGGAGATTGCCGAGCGCGGGACCGACTTCGACGGGCTTGCCCCAGCGCGCATGGATGTAGCGCGAGAACGCCGTCACGTGGCGCGCTTCCTCGCGCGTCTGGTTGGCCGCGTATTCCTGCGCACCGGGATCGCGCAGGATGTGGCAGAGCGATGCCGACAGCGACAGCGCACCCTGCTCGCCATGAAGGATCGAGGAGAACGACCACAGCGTGTCGAGATTGGCGAGCTTGATCTTGCCTTTCTCGTCGAGCTTGTCGGCGATCGCCGTCTTCAGGTCGCCGTTCAGTTCCGGATTGACGAGATATTCGTTCTCGATGTCGAAAGGCGTCGAGAAGTCGATGTAGCGCGTGTCGAGCGGATCCCAGAAATGATCATGGGTGGCGGAAATGATCTTGTCGAAGGCCGTCGACCGCTCGCCGTAGCGATGGATATCGAGCATGGCGGGGAAATCGGTCGGATCGACAGCGTTATAGGCGGGATCCTTGGTGATATTGTCCACGATCAGGCTCCTCCGTGTCGTTTGGAATATGTAAGGGGGAAGCCTACGCCCGGATTTGGGTCCCGACAAGGAAAATGACGGGGCCGTCACGATGATGTAACCGCCCCCCGACTGGCGCCTCCCGCCGACAGACTCTAACCATGGCGCCGAAGGATTCGCGGAGGGACGCCCACCATTCTGGCATCGCTTGTTCTCGGCATCGCCCTGGCCACGTGCGGCGCGACCTATCTGGGCGGGCTGGCCGCGCTGCGCTTCCAGGACCGGCTCCATCTCATTCTCGCTTTCAGCGCCGGGACGGTGATCGCGCTCGCCTTCTTCGACCTGCTGCCGGAGGCGCTGCGGCTCGGAAGCGCATTCGAGGCGCGGACGATTCTCGCCGCGACGGCGCTCGGCTTCTTCTTCTACGCCATCGTCGATCAGCTGTTTCTGGTCCGCGCGCACGGTCATCCGGCGGAGGAGCGTGGCTGGGCCGGCGCCGGCAGCCTGTCGGTGCACAGCTTCATGGACGGGCTGGCGCTCGGCATTGCCTTTCAGGCCTCGCAAAGCATCGGCATCGTCGTTGCGGTCGCCATCCTGGCGCATGACTGCTCCGACGGCATGAATACGGTGAGCGTCGTCCTGAAGAACGGCGGCTCTCAGCGCGCGGCGCTGCGCTGGCTTCTGACCGATGCCGCGGCGCCGCTTGTCGGTGCGGGTGCGAGCTTGCTGATCCGGCCGTCGCCGCAAGGCCTCGCCCTCGCGCTCGCCGTATTCGCCGGTTTCTTTGTTTACATCGGCGCCAGCGACCTTCTGCCCGAAAGCTTTCACACCCATGCGAAGAAATGGACGGCGGCTGCAACGCTTGCAGGTGCTGCGACGCTTTTTCTGGTCGTGCGTCTCGCCGGTTAGCCGTCCACGGACTTTCGTTTGCGGCCTGTCTCCGTGCTAGAGTGATGCGAACGGCGAGGGGTGATGCGCCGGGACGGGGACCTTGATGAGGGCGGGCGCAAATTCCGTGACGGTGTGGGCGCTGCCGCTCGCGATCCTGGCGGCGGCATTCCTCCTGATCGTCAGCGATGCCGGCGGACTCGCCGCGCATATTCGCGGCTTCCAGTTCGACGCCTATCAGCATGCAAAGCCGCGCCTTTACGAGGACACCGCGTCCAAGGGCCATCGGGTCAGGATTCTGGACGCGGATGCCGACAGCATCGCGCGCTTCGGTCCATGGCCGTGGCCGCACGGCGTGCTGGCGAGGCTGGTCGGCGAACTGAAAGCGGCAGGCGCTGCCGTCGTCGTCCTCGACCTGCCCCTCGATACGCCGGACCCGCAAGTCAGCCTCGCGCAGGCGCTGCCCGATTCGGCGGAAGCGGCGGGGCTGCGCGCGGAACTCGCCAAACTGCCCTCGCCCGATGATGCGCTGGCATCCGCTTTGTCATCCCTTCCGACGGTAACAGGCTTTACGCTTGGACAGGACGGCCGCAGACCCAGACTGAAGGCCGAACCCGTTTTCACCGGCACGGCAAAACCCTCCACTGGCATTCCTGCTTTCGCGAATGCCGCCGGCGCCCTGGCGCGCTTCGAACAGGCGAGCGCCGGTATCGGCGCGCTCAATCTGCCGGCCGCAAAGGACGGCGAGACGCGCAGCGTACCGCTTCTTTTCCGGATGAACGACACGGCGGTGCCGTCGCTCGACGCCGAAGTCCTGCGGCTTTTGGGCGGCGCGCCGAATGTCGAAATCGCCGGCGACGAGAGCGGCATTCCCGGACTCAATGCACGCGCGATCGTCACCAGCGCCCATGCCGGCGCTTACAATGTTCGGCTCCGCGCCGACGGCGGCCTCGAGATCTATTTCTCCGGCCCCCAAAACGAGCGGCACATCTCCGCGTCCGATCTCGACAAGGGAAGCATCGCGGCGGACGCGCTGAAGGGCGCGGTCGTTTACATCGGCTCGCCGGACGAAACCGTCATGACGCCGACCGGCCCCGCGACGCGGAGCGAAGTGCACGCCGAAGCGCTCGAGAACATGCTTCTGGGCACCGGCCTCAAGCCGCAGGCGCGATCCGACGCGGGACTCGCCTTCATTGTCATTGTCGGCGCCGGCCTTGTCTTCCTGCTGGCGCGCGGACGCTTTCTCTGGGCCGGCATCCTGACGCTCGGCGCCATCGTCGCAGCCCAGGCGCTCGCCTGGTTCCTGTTCGCCAATGCGCAGATGCTGCTCGACGCCGCCAATCCGAGCCTCGCGGTCGGGCTGGCATACTGCGGCGGGCTGTTCGCGCGCAGCCTCGAAGTCGGACGCGCCAGGACGCAGCTCAAATCGTCGTTCGCCGACAATCTTCCGGCGCGGACCATTTCCGCCATCGCCAAGCAGCCTTCGCTCCTGAAGCTCGAAGGCGAGACGCGCACCGTGACCGCGCTGACCTGCGGCATCCGCCGCTTCGCCGCCATCGCGGAAAGCTTCGCCGACGATCCGGCCGGCTTCACGCGCCTGATCAACATGGCTATGGCGCCGCTGGTCGAAGATGCGGTCAGCAACGGCGGCATGATCGTGCGCTTCGATGCCGAGGGGTTCACTGCGTGCTGGAACGCGCCGCTGGACGATCCCGAACATGCGATCCATGCCAGCGAAGCGGCGAACCGCATGACGGTGACGCTGGCCGAAGTGAACGAGGAACTGGCGCGCGAGCGCCGGCTCGACGGAACCTCCTATGAGGCGCTCGAGATCGGCATCGGCATTTCGACCGGCAAGGCGATCGCGGGCGGCATCACGGCGCAGGGACGCACGGTCTATTCCGTGACGGGCGATGCCACCGTCATGTCGGAGCGCATTCATGCGCTGTCGGCGCAATATGGGCCCGCCGTCATCGTCAGCGAAGATGCGCGCAAAGCGGCACAGCGGGGCTTTGCCTTCCTCGAAGTCGATTTCATCGCGGCGGGCCCGCGCGACGAGCCGGTCAAGCTTTACGCCATGCTCGGCAATCCGCTGGTCCGCGCGAGCCCGAAGTTCCGCGCGCTCGAGACCTTCCACGAACACATCTTCCAGTCGCTGCGCCTGCAGCAGTGGGACAAGGCGCGCGGCCTCATCGAGCAGTGCCGCAAGCTTTCGGGTGCGAGCCAGAAGATCTACGACCTGCATTTGTCGCGCATCGCCTATTTCGAGGCGAACCCGCCCGGCTCCGAATGGGACGGCGCGTTCCGGCCGATCCTGAAATAACGCATTCTTTGTTCCGCATTTTTAGCGCCAAGGTCGCCAAGGATGCGCCAAGGTCGCAAAGGTACTTTGGCGGTCTCTGACTCCATCCTCTGTTCTCCGGCAGAGTTGTTGCGCGAAGCGCGCGGGAGTTTGTGTGGATAGTAGAAACTGGTTACCGCCCCGTGCACTGGATCCTTGGCGCTCTTTGCGCATCCTTGGCGTCCTTTGCGCTAAAAAAATCCCCGCCAACCGCTTCGATGGCTGTAATATGGTGCTGCAGAACCGCTCCGCTCCCCATGACCGACACACCTGAAGAGCATTTCCCGGACGATTATCGCGCCGCGCGGGAGGCGTTTGTCGCGGCGGCGGAGGCGGCCGATCTCGGCGTCACCACCCGCGTCCATCCCAAGATGCATGGCGCCGACGGCAAGCCGCTGTTCCTCGATGTCGCGACGGCCGGCGCCCGCAACGCCAAACGCGCGCTGCTCCTGATCTCGGGCACGCATGGCGTCGAAGGCTATTTCGGCTCCGGTGTGCAGACGGGTCTGTTGCGGCAGGGACTGGCCAAGCGCGTGCCCGACGGCGTCAAGCTGGTGGTGCTGCACGCGCTCAATCCGTTCGGCTTTTCCTGGAACCGCCGCGTCAACGAATTCAACGCCGACATCAATCGCAATTTCGTCGATCACGCGCACCCGCCGGCGAACGACGCCTATGATGCGCTGGCCGATGCGATCGCGCCGAAGGACATTTCCGAGACGGCGATGAAGCAGGCGAATGCGAGGCTCACGGCCTATGCCGCCGAGCATGGACCGTTCGCGCTGCAGGAAGCGATCAGCCGCGGACAATATCATCATCCCGACGGACTCTATTTCGGCGGCACGCAGGAAAGCTGGTCGGCGCAGATGCTGAAGGATGTGTTCCGCGAAGAGCTGCGCGACGCCGACGAGCTCGTCGTCATCGATTTCCACACCGGACTCGGCGAGACCGGGGCGTCGGAAATGATCACCGAGGATCTGCCGGGCTCCGACGCCTATGCGCGCGCGAAAAGCATGTGGGGCGAGCTCGTGCATTCGAGCGAGGCGGGCGAATCCATCTCGGCGCCCTTGTGCGGCACCATCGATTCCGCGGTCGGCCTCTGGATGAAGAGCAAGAAGCTCACCTTCGCGGCACTGGAGGTCGGCACGCAGTCCCTGCGCGATGTCTTCGATGCGCTGCGCATGGACAACTGGCTCCACGCCCATGCCCGCCTCGACCACAAGAACGCCGGCACGATCAAGAAGAAGATCCGCGCCGCCTTCTATCCTGATACGGAAGACTGGAAGCGCAAAGTCTTCAGAAGCGCCGACCACGTGGTCGCCCGCGCACTGACGGCGCTAAGCTAACGTCGAAAGCACGAATGACACGACGAATTTTAGCGCAGAGGACGCAGGGGTTGCGCGGAGGACGCCGTGGCATATCCCGCGCGCGGCGCGCCTATATCCTTTTCGTCGATTCAGATAAAACCCGCGCGCTGACGCGCGCAACGGCAGCACTGCGTCCACTGTGCGTCCTCCGCGTCCACTGCGCCAAAAGCATCGCCGCATCGCCGCCCTAACAGCTTCCACCAGAGATTCGAAGGGGAATCATGTCTCGCATCCGCATCGCGGCGCTCGCCGCCGCCGCTTCCGCCGTTCTGCTGATGGCCGTGTCGCCGGGGCCGCAGCCGCCGGAGGACAACAAGCAGCTCGCACACGACATCTTCAAGGAGCTGGTCGAGATCCATTCCTCCGACACGATCGGCACGAAGGAGATCGCGAACGCCATCGTGGCGCGGCTGAAATCCGGCGGGTTCACCGACTCCGACATCCATGTGCTGCCCGAGGAAAAGTATCCCAACCAGGTGAACGTGGTCGTGCGTTACCGCGGCAAGGGCAAAGGCAAGCCGGTCCTCTGGAACTGCCACATCGACATCGTCGATGCGCGGCCCGAGGACTGGACGCTGCCGCCGTTCAAGTTCACGGAGAAAGACGGCTATTTCTACGGCCGCGGCACGTCCGACATGAAGGACCAGGACGCCGCGGTGCTGGCGACGCTGCTGCGTCTCAAGAAAGAGGGCTTCGTGCCCGATCGCGACATCATCGTCGCCTTCACCGCCGACGAGGAAGGCGACTGGGCGCAGGACGGCATGTGGTATCTGATGCGCGAGCATCGCGACCTCGTCGATGCCGGCCTTGCCATCAATCCCGACGGGGATTCCGGCGAGATCATCAACAACGCCCGCGCCGACTACGGCGTCGAGACGAGTCAGAAGACCTACGTCACCTACACGCTGACGGTGACCAACAAAGGCGGCCACAGCTCGGAGCCGCGTCCCGACAACGCGATCTATCAGCTCGCCAACGCGCTGGTGCGTTTCTCGAAGTATCAATTCCCCTTCAAAACCAACGCCACGACGAGGCTCTATTTCGAGCGCATGGCGCCGCTGCAGACGGGCCAGCGCCGCGCCGATTATCTCGCCATGGCGAAGGAGCCGTTCGATCCTGCGGCCGCGCAGCGTCTCTCCGCCGACGTGCCGATCAACGCGATCCTGCATTCGACCTGCGTCGCCACCATGCTGAACGCCGGCGTGCAGGAAAACGCGCTGCCGGCGCGCGCCATCGCCACCATCCAGTGCCGCATCATGCCGGACGAGACGGTGGCCGGTACCAAAGCGGCGATCGAGCGCGTCGTCGCCGATCCGGCCATCAAGGTGGATGTGCTGGGGCTCGTGAACTCCTCGCCGGAATCGCCGCCCTCGCCGGCAGTCTTCAAGAAGATCGAGACAGTGGTTCATTCGATGTGGCCGGGCGTGCCGGTGGTGCCCAGCATGTCGGCCGGCGCCAGCGATTCGATCTTCACGCGCAACGGCGGCATTCCGTCCTACGGCGTCTCGGGCGGCTGGATCGACATCCACGACATCCGCGCCCACGGTCGCGACGAACGCCGCGAGCAGCACGCCTTCTACGAAAGCGTCGAATTCACCCACCGGCTGATGCAGGAGCTGACCAAGGCCGAGTGAAGGCCGCTCCCCTGCTATCAGGGGAAAGATCAGGGTCGGCGAAAATCCATTCCGCGGGCCGTGCTCATCAAAGCCAGCAATGACAGGCGTTTCCTGCGCCGAACCCCCGCCGGGCAAGGCGGAAAGCAGGGGCACGCAGGGTCAAATCCGTCCGTGTACGTCCTTTCGGGCACCGGGCGGGCATCGGCCAGGAAAAATTGAACCGCGGAGGCGCGGAGGCGCGGAGACAACGAGGATGTCACGGACGACCGGGCCCGCCGTCGACGTTTGCCTGCGCGCGTTCCTGCGCTGCCGTTGCCCAGCCTCGGCGGAACGCGCGCAAGAAAGCCGGCCGACGGTCACGCGCAGGTCCTGGAGAGAGGCGCGGTATCTCTGCGCCTCCGCGTCTCCGCGATGAATCTTTCAGTCCCGACGCGGCGCAGGCGGCGAATGGCTCGCGCCCCGTTCAAGTTTCACAATGTCAAAGAGCCCTGCGCGACGTCCGGACATCGCGACAGAACCGGAGTCTGCGCCCGCCGCTTCCGCCTGTGAAGGCGAACTTATGGGGGACAGGTTTCGCGCCTGCGCGCGGACGGCCACAAACCTGCGCACCTTCCGGCAACGTTCGGCGGCAAAACGGCGAACAGCGGGACAGGCATGGCACCTGCGCCGCCGCCGCATACGTCCCTCGGCCGGCTTAGGTCCGCCCGCTCGGGCCTTCATTCCTGGCCCTGGCCGCAGAGCTGCTTACGGCCTCAGCGCCAGCTGCGATTTGCCGGTCGCGAAATCCGTCGGAACGGACACGTGATCATGCACCGCGACCCAGCGGCCGCCGATCTTTCGAAAGCAGGAGGTCACGCGCTGCCACAGGTCGCTTCGGGTCCCGTCCTTCATCACGCCGACATCGTGCTCCAGCATGAAGGCGAAGCCGACATCGCCGCTCGCCGCGATCGTCAGATCCTGATAGGTCACGTCGATGGGGCCCTTGTATTGCGCGAGATAGTCCTCGTAGTCCTTCCGGTAAACCGCATAGCCCTTGCGCTGGAGCGGCGGGACGATGTCGTAAGCGACGACATTGCGGTCATACATCGCCATGATCTTCGTCATGTCGCGGTCGTGCATGCCCCGCGCCCAGTCCGTCAACAATTTGCGGATCTGCGCTTCGTCCGCCGTGTCCTTGGCGAAGACCGGAACCGCGGCCGACGCGAGCAGGATCGCTGCAATCCCCAGGATGATTTTTCGGCACATGCTTCGCCCCCCGAATGAATGCCGCCCGCACCCTAGCGCGCCCGATGCCCGCGTCCAAAATCGCGTTTTTGCGGCGGCGGCCAGCTTCATTGCGGAGCGGGGGGCGGGTAGGCTATAGGACCAGCCCACTTGGACTGCACCCGTAGCTCAGCTGGATAGAGTGCTGCCCTCCGAAGGCAGAGGTCACAGGTTCGAATCCTGTCGGGTGCGCCAGCCTTCGCTATGCCGATTTCCATTGACCTCGGAAGGACCACTTGAGCTTCGCCACTATGCGAGGGTACGTAGTTTTGGTCGGCGTCGTCGTGCTTGCAGTCGTCGCGCTGGTGACGTTCCGCACCGCGAAGGTGCTGAAGCTCTTTCCGCGCATTGATACGGCTGTGCGCCGCAGTCTCGCGCAGGTTGGAAGTTGGCTTCAGGATGCCTACGACGCACTTCTCGGCGACTGAACCACCCAGCTCCACTCCGCTCGAAGGCCGCGACCGGGGCACCGGCGGGAAACCCGGCGGTGCTGCGCGCGCGAGGGGCTTCGGGTTTTTTGTGGCTGATTAGTTGGGTCTTCCGAAGGTGTCGGCGCGAGAGAGATCGCGCGGGCGTTGAGGTGCAGCAGGAGCCGTGTACAAGGTGCTCAACGCTGCGTAGCTTCGTTGGTCATTTGCAAAGAGGCGGCGCGCCCCTTCGCTCGCGCAGCGCGATGTAGTTCGCGCGTGACAGGCCGAGTTTGCTCCGCAGGCTGTTCTGAAGCTTCCTCACGGTCTCGAAGGCGATCTCTTTGCAATCATCGCCCCACAGATCGCCGGTCCAAGTGTCGATTGTAATGTTCGCGAGAACTGCGCTGCCCGTTCCTGCGCCAAGCGCCGTGCCGAGGGCCTCGAACATCTTGAACCGGCCTGCGCTGTCCAAGGCAACGGCCCCGTCCAAGGTGAAGGGCTGGTCCAATCCGTTACTTCGCAGGTTCGTTCTCTCGGCCAGTCGCACAAGCTGGACTTGCTGCTCCAAGTTCAGCGACTTCTGTTGAGCCCCAGCCACGGATGGGCTGAAAAGAACCGTTCCGAATAGCGCGACGATGATTGCAAAGGGAATACTACGCTGCAATGCCGCCCCCGCGACAACGGCCTCTCGCCAATGTAGCCCAACGTTCCGTCGGACACACCGTGCCCGAGTGGCGCGCCCGCCCCACTCCACTCGAAGGCCGCGACCGGGGCACGGGGGGACGTCCGGCAGTGCTGCGCGCGCAAAGAGGCCTTGCCGCCGCCCCGAGTTGGGGTCGGCTTCAATCACTTCGCCGGAGCCCCGTCCACCACAGCGCAAAGACTCTCCACCGACACCCGCTCGCCGACGTCTTGCGGTGGCCGGTGGGTGCGTAGAGTCGGGAGAGTCTGTGTAAAGACGCTGGTCAGTCGGGGCCCGGTGTCAAGCGATGAGCGGGGTTCCTCTGCCTTTGAGCGGTATTCTCTTGGTCCCTCTTCGCCGTAGCCACGTCTTGCGGTTTATCGCGATTGCTTCCCACGCTTTGTCGTCGTTCTTTCTGGGAAGCGGCATCTTGCTTCCAACGCAAAGCAACCGCTGGCGGCAATGAGGACAGCGATGGGCGTAGTCCGTCGACCACCTACGCTTCGTCGCATAGCGGCAGGGGATGCAGACGAACTTATAAGTGATCCTATCTCCCTTGAGGACCTTCATCTCGTCCACTGCATCACCTAGTCCGGCACACCATCGTACATGATTGCCTCGTCGGCTCGAAGGCCCCTCCGGCAGCCGCTTGCTTACCGCTCCAAGGAGCGTCAACGTTCGGGTATCGAGAAGGCGAAGGCTGCAGGCGTCTACAAAGGCCGCCCGGTGACGCTGGATCACGCGAAGGTCGTGCAGATGGACCGGGAGGGTGTCGGAGCGACGGAGATCGCGCGGGCGTTGAAGTGCAGCAGGAGCGCAGTCTACAAGGTGCTGAACGCGGCTTAAGCGGGGCGTGCAATGGCACTCGTACGGTTGGCACTCGGGCTGTGTGCCTTGTGGGGCGTTTGGATGTTCGGTCGCTGGCTGGGCAGCCTTCGCGGAAAACGACCGGAGAATGTCATTCGCTACGAAAACGACTTCATGAGCGTCGCGGTGTTGAGCCTCACAATGGCGGCTGGGTTCGCTGTCGTGTGGTTGCTGCGTGTCAAGGGTTGGGAAGATGGAGGATCGCTCGCTCTCGCCGCGTTCATGGTCGGCATTGCGCTCTTCTTCGCCCTGTTGACGTTTCGCTTTTCGATTGTGATCGGACCTGAAGACATTGCCCTCAAGCATGTCCTTCGACCGGGTTGGACGCGTGTCAAATGGGCGTCGATCCGCTCGTGGAGAGTGGGTCGCAGAGGAAGCGTTGTTTTTGCCCTCGAACCCAAGGGTCGCCTCGAACTGCGCTGGGTGTTCAAAGATGGTTTCGAAGCGCTCCTTGAGGCGGTCGATGCTCGGGGCATCCCGGAAGCAACTTAGCGCTCGGTTGCCCCACTCCGCTCGAAGCCGCGACCGGGGCACCGGGGGGAAACCCGGCGGTGCCGCGCGCGCGAGGGGCTTCGCTATCGCGGCATAAAACAAAAAACACGGTTCCATGTAGTACAGTGGTAGAATGACTAACGTCGCGGTGAGCATCGCGCACGCCGCGCTCTCGATCAAGATGGCAACGCCGAACGCCTGACGGCTCGAAAATGACGCCAGTACTAGTCGTCAATCTTCATCTGTACGAGACGAAATCGGGCGGTCTAAAAACTTGGATGCGGACACCTCCAGGCTGCCCTTGGAGATGCACGATCTTTTTGAAAAAGGAGTTTGTTCCGGTGGGGCCGCCTTGGAACGGCTGGAGATGTTCCATCGATGTTGGCGCGGTTCCGCTGGAGCCGGGCGAGACTGGAGAGGCTTCAGTGTCTTTCCTCTCGAATGCTGGGCTCGAAGCGGCACGCGAAGCCGGCAAGTTCTATTTGTGGAGCGGCAGGGGCGATAGGTATTTCGGAGAGGCCACAGTCAAGGTGTAACAGGGCCCATCAGCGTGCCTCTCAATTCTGAACGCGTGGACTTCCCGCTGGTATCATGCCGCGGTATCAACCTCGCCTCTGGCAGCTCAAGAAACCCAGCATTTGCCTGATTTTCTCGCGCTCTCCGCCGTCTCCTGTCGGGTGCGCCACTCTTCGCTATGCCGATCTCCAACACTGTCTGCCGAGCCCAAAGGCCACGAAGAACGGCGAATGCGGTAACTAAGACCAGAAGACAGGGTCACGGTCGGTCAATTGGCCTGGATCGTGAGCTGCGGTGCTGCACCTTTGTCGGTGGTATCCGAGAGCGTCAGCAGGATCAGCAGGAACGTAAACACGGCTTTCGAACGCAGGTCGGCTTGGTCGATCCAATACCACAAATCGCCGTAGTGCACTGCCACAAACGAGCTGTCCGGACGGGTCGTGCTGCTTGCAATTTGGATCAACGGAGGCAAGGCCTCCTGACCTGCCGGACCAGAAGGAAGTGCGGGATACGCGCCGGCTTTCTGCACCTGATCCTGCGGCAGGCTGATATAGGCGGACAACTCCGCGAGAATCTGCAGGGCCGTGCGCGTCTGAATGGCGATCACGTCGTCACGGTCCGCTGCAGATGATCCGTAAACGATCTGCAACTCTGTCTTCTCGGGATTAAGACCCAATATCCTTCGGATCATGCGTCTATCGGCATCGATGTCCGGTCGCAGATTATCCTTGGAAAATACGAGGACGGACCCTTCCTGTTTCGTTTTGCTGTCAGACCGAACGCGAAACTCGACACCACTGGAATCCTGGACTCGCGTCAAAGCCTGGACGAGCTGCACGAACTCCGGATCGGGAAGCCTCGGGCGTCCACTTCCGCGGCCATTCGATACGCCGTTCACGCTCTGCACTGCGACGGAAAACACAAGGTCCGCGCGGTAACCGGACTGCAGCAGCTCGATCAGCCGGACGGGCGGAATTGGCGTCACCAGTGTTCGAAGGAAATTTGAACCGGTCAGAGGCACGTAGGTGACGGTCGGTTTGTCGGTGTACGTGCCACCGCCGACCAGGTTGAAGAAGTCGCCGATGGAAGCATTCGGAAAAACCGTGCCGCCCGCTGTGACAGCGGCCTGCAGCTAATAGCCGGTGACTATCTGGCCGACATCAAGAAACAAGGGCGTGTCGGCATAGCGCAGCTTGACGATGTTCAGGAGCGTTTGCGGCAAAATTGGACCTAAGTCCCCTACCGTGTCGGCACCGCCTATGTGAGTTTTCGCAGAACTGCAACCAGCTTGAATGCAAGTCGCCGAGCAGACATGATGAACAACAATATCCATTCGCACCGCGAAACCGCCGTCGCGCGCGGTTCGCGGACATTCCCCGACCCGTTCGAACTCAGAAGCCATCAGCAACGCATACTCGTTCTGCAAGGCGGAGGCGCTCTGGGTGCGTTCCAGGCGGGTGCTTTCGAAGCCATGGACAGCATAGGATTCTCGCCCAACTGGGTCGCGGGGGTTTCGATCGGCGCAATAAACTCCGCACTGATTGCCGGCAATCCGCCGAAGAGGCGCACCGAACGCGTGCGCGAGTTCTGGAACCGAGTCTCTCAGAAGATCCCGATGCTTCCGGCGGGGATGGAGATGTTCCATCCCCTGATGCACCGGATGAGCGCCGCCTCCGTGGCCGCGTTCCGTATCCCATGCTTCTTCATGCCGCGCGCGACTGCGCCGGCCTTCGCGCGTTGCGGAACTTTGGGCGCGTTGAGCTACTATGACACGGAGCCCTTGCGCGCCACGCTGAACGAACTGGTCGATTTCGACCTGATCAACAGCGGCGACGTGCGGCTGTCGCTCGGTGCGGTAAATGTCCGTACGGGCCAATCCCGGTATTTCGACAGCACAATCGATACGATCACGCCGTCCCATGTCATGGCGAGCGGAGCTTTGCCGCCCGCCTTCCCGCCCGTCGAGATCGACGGCGAATACTATTGGGACGGCGGCATCATGACGAACACGCCGCTTGCCTACGTGATGCAGGACTACCGGCAGGAGGCGCTGATCGTGCAGGTCGACGTGTTTCACGGCCTTGGCGGGATGCCGCAAACCCTCGACCAGGCGCAGGAACGCCTGAAGGACATCCAATACCAAAGCAAGCAGAGCGTGTCCTATGCCATGATCCACCGGGTGGAGGATATTCGCAGCCTGCTGGCCGAACTCATCGCCAAGCTCCCCGAGGACATGCTCAAGGATCCGACCGTCCAGAAGCTGGAGGAGGTAAGCCATCGTGGTCGCCTTTCGCTGATCCACCTGGTCAACCACGTCGACACCCATTCCAGCGACGTGAAGGACTACGAATTCTCGGCCGAGTCCGTCGACATGCTCTGGCATGCCGGTCACGAGGATGTCATGAAGATCGTTATTGCGCCGGATTCCTGGCACATTACCGATTTCGGGAACGGCGTCCGCAAGTTCGATCTGTAGTTCCGATGCCGAACCGCGCCACATGCCGGCCGAGGGGGCTTGAACCTTCCGCCGTTCACCGCGGCGTGGCGACGACCATGAGCGGATGCAATTGCGGAAAGTGCGTTGCGCGGGATCCAGACGAAGCGCGCGACGGCGATGACCTGGATTGAAAGCACGCCCCTTCTCGTTATCTGGCTCGTGCTCGCGCTTCAATTCTGCGCGGCACTATTTGTCGGTTATCGGGGCAAGTCGTTCCTGAACTGGATTTCTCGAAAAAAGCAGCCCGTCGATAAGTCGGACGAAGCCATCGGCTTCCTTCTTTCGGCCGCGCTGGCGCTGCTGGGCCTTCTGATCGCCTTTACATTCTCCATGGCGGCGAACCGCTTCGACGCGCGCAGGCAGCTGGTGACGAACGAGGCCAACGCCGTCGGCACGACCTATCTGCGCCTCCAGCTTGTGGACGAACCGAACCGCACCACTCTGAGCCGACTGCTCCTTTTGTATCTCGATGCACGGCTGGCATTTTTTTCTGCCGGCACCGATAAGAACGCCATCACGCGTGCGGATGCACGGACAGGCGCTATTGAAACCAAAATGTGGAACGCACTGTCACTCTCGGTGCGATCGCATCCGAGCGCGACATTCAATTCGGCACTACTGCAAGCGACGAACGACATGTTCGACCTGGCTGCAGCAGATCGCGTCGAGCGCGAAACGCGTGTGCCGGCCACCATCCTGCTGGTCCTTCAACTTTATTCATTGATCGCCGCTCTCATGCTGGGTCAGACTCTCGCCTCAGCGCACAGATCACATTTCGTAGCCGCCACGACTCTCTTCGTCCTGGTCGGCCTCGCGATCGCGCTCATTCTGGACCTTGATCGGCCGGCGACGGGCACGATCACCGTTTCAACGGCGCCGTTCGCGCGAGCAGCCGAGTCGATCAGGACGATGGAGATTGCGCGGGCGCGTCAATCGCCGCCAGGTGCAGGTCACAACCGCCCTGGTGATTGATCGTGGGTACCGGCTTTTGGCTGGTCTCCGGCCGATTCCATACGCTGATTGCTGGCGCGCAGTTCAAGGACAATTCTACGAGCCAGCAGCGCGTCGGACATGGGCGCAGGGCGATGTCGCGGCGTGATAGTCCGGACCCCAGCGTCGGAACGAGCGCGAATCGATGTGAAACCGCGTGTGGTCGTAGAAGCCGAGGCCGATGTGATACTCCGCGCCGTAGCGGGCATGGTTGGCGCAGACGTCCGCGATCAGCACGTTGCGGTCCATGCTGCGGACCGGCACGAGGTCGAGCGCGTAGAACTGCGCGTGCGCGCTGTGCGCGGCGCCGCCTGAACATCGGTTGAGCGCCGTATCGCGATAGCCGGAATCCACCTGAACAGGACCAATGGTCGGAACGATCTCGTCGTGGATGTAGCGCAGCGTGTTGACGATGTGTGGCCAGTAGGCCCGCTCTGCGATCGAATACGGCCCGTCCATATGGCACTCGGACCAGCTCGTGTCGTTGCGGAGGATCTCCCGTGTCGGCAGCACGCCGGCAACGCCCTCTTGCGCCAGGAACTCCTCGAAGTCGCGCACGTCGGCGCGCCGCGAAGGCACCTTGTCGAGCCAGGTGTTGAATGAATCCGCAGTGTCGACCGTGTCTGCGGAAACAGAAGCAAGCGCGGCCGTCACATTCGAGGCAAGCAGCGGCAGCGTAATGGCGAGCGCGAGCGCCGCCCGAAAACATTTCATCATGGTTCGCGATTTCCCAGCCCGTGGTCGGCCGCCGTCGGCGGAAGACCGTAGAGGATGTTCCAGCCCAAACTTTCCAGGCACGCTTCATACGGAAAAAATCCGCGCGCACAAACTTAATCTGTGGACAGATTTACGATGCGAGGAAGACAGACTTCTGCTGCGGGATCGCAAGAATGCGCGCCGGGACTGGCTTCCCGAAGCGCCAAGGCCGGCGTGTGCTTCGACAAAGGTGGTTAAACGCGCGGCGGATTCACCACGACTCCCTGCGCCTGCCGCGCGTCATCCGGCCGCGCGCGAACGGTCAGTCTTCCAGCGACCTCGCGGTGCGCCGGTTTCCGGACTATCGCCGTTCGGCCGCTTGATCGCCAGAAATCGCGGGGAAAACGTCTTCAATCGTTTTGACTTCCGGCAGGATGTACACGATGCCGCTCGTACCGTTGAATGTTTCGCGCACGACGTCGTCGAAGAATTTCACGGGCACGTTGATGCAGCCATGCGTGATGCGCTTGTCGAGCGGGGACATCGTCGCCAGTCTGGCCAGGCGATGATCGCCGGGACTGCCATGGACCACGCGATGCAGAGCCACGGCGAGGCCATAGTCCACCCAGAGCACGGGAACGTTGCGGTTGTCGCGACCCAGCCAGGCCACGAAGCGGCCCGCCGGAGTCGTCAGATCCTCGGGCGGTATGCTCGACAATTTCTCATTGCCGACGCCGGGAGCGCTGTCGTCACCGCGCGCCTTGCCAAGGAGCGCCAACGTGGCGCCGTGCAGGCGGCCCGCAGGGTCGAAAACGAATACCTTCGCTTCGATCTTGTCGATGATCACGAACGGCATGCCCTTATTGTCGCCCGAACGCACGACCCAATCCGCGACGCGGCGCGCCTCGTCCGATGCAGCTTCGTTGAGGAAATCCGCCGTCCGGGCTGCCGATGGTAAAGACTCCGGAGGCGCGGTCGCCGCATTCGCATCCGGAACAGCAGCGGTCGTCTCGTTGGTCTGAGGGAGGCTTGTCGCATCTTGCGCCGAAGCAAGGGTCGGCAATGCGAGCACGGCGAGGGCCAGTCCAATGCCCCCAACCGCAATCCTGATCATCAGTCTACAGCAGATCGGTCCGAACTCTTGTAACGATCCGGCTTGCTCCGATGTTCCTGCGGCAGAATGAACGGCCGGCCTGCATTTCCGGCGCCTTAGGGGCGGTGCCTCGGTTCATTTCGAAGCGGGCCGTTCACCGCGGGGCGTTTTGCTTCGGGGCCCGCCACGGCGACCGATTTCTCTCTGACACCACAACAGCCGGGCGAATTCGTGCGCGCCGGCATGCTGCACATTCCGTCCTCGCGCTTGACTTAGTTCCTCATTTCAGGAATCATTGAAATATGAATTCCGACACGGCCGTCCGGCGGCTCTCGGCGATCGCCCAGGAAGCACGGCTCGACGTCTTTCGCCTGCTGGTGAAGGCGGGACCTGAAGGCATGGCGGCCGGTGATATCGCGCGCAAGCTTTCGGTGGCGGCCAACACGATGTCGGCCCAGCTCCTCATTCTGTCGAATGCGGGACTCGTGCGCGCCCGGCGCGAAGGCCGCTCCATCATCTATGCCGTCCATTACGAGGCGATGCGGGATCTGCTGGTGTTCCTGACGGAAGACTGTTGCGGCGGCCGCGCCGAAATGTGCGCGCCGCTCGCCGATATCGCCGCGCGCTGCTGCACACCCCGCAAAGGAGGACGCCATGAAGCGCCTGCACGTTCACGTCGCCGTGGATGATCTGCCCAAGTCCATCGGCTTTTACGCCACGCTGTTCGGCGCTCCGCCGAGCGTGATGAGGTCCGACTACGCCAAATGGATGCTCGACGATCCGAAGGTCAATTTTGCGATCTCCATCCGCGCTGGCCGGGCCGACGGCGTCGATCATCTCGGCATTCAGGTCGACAGCGATGACGAATTGCGCGAGCTTGCGGGTCGCTTGAAAGCCGCCGGCGAGGCGACGCGCTACCAGGAAGCCACGACCTGCTGCTACGCGCAATCGAACAAGGTGTGGATCAACGATCCGTCCGGCATCCGCTGGGAAACGTTTCACACGTTCGGCGAAGCGACGACCTATGGCGAGGACGAGCCGGCACTCCAGCAGACGAAATCCGCCTGCGGCGCCAATGCGGGCTGTTGCTGATGACCATCACGATCTATCACAATCCGGCCTGCGGCACGTCGCGGAACGTGCTGGGCCTCATCCGCAATTCCGGCGAGGAGCCGACGATCATCGAATATCTCAAACATCCGCCGTCGCGCGAGACGCTGCGCAGCCTCGTCGCGGCCATGGGCATCAAGCCGCGCGAACTGTTGCGCGAGAAAGGCACGCCCTATCGCGAGCTGGGCCTCGACGATCGCAAATGGAGCGACGATCAGCTTCTCGATTTCATGCTCGAGCATCCCATCCTGATCAACCGGCCGATCGTTGTGACCCCACTGGGGACGCGCCTCTGCCGCCCATCGGAAACCGTTCTGGATATCCTGCCCAATCCGCAGAAGGGCGCCTTCGCGAAAGAAGACGGCGAGATGGTCATCGACGACCACGGACGCCGCGTCGCGCCACGGCCATGAGGCACTCTGATTGCGCGCCGCGTTCCGACATGACATCGAACATGGGGCGCCGCCTGGTCGCCGAGGCTCTGGGCACAGCACTGCTGCTCGCAGCCGTCGTCGGTTCCGGGATCATGGCCGAGCGGCTCTCTAGCGAAAGCCAGGCGATTGCTCTTCTCTGCAACACGGCGGCGACCGGTGCGGCGCTTGTCGTTCTGATTACGATATTCGCGCCGCTTTCGGGCGCGCATTTCAATCCCGCCGTCACGCTCTATTTCGCGCTGCGCCGGGACATCGCGCGGCGCGACGCGGCACTGTACGTCACCGTGCAGATCGCGGCCGCCGTCGCCGGCGTCTGGCTGGCGCACGCCATGTTCGGCCTGCCGGTTGCCGAGATATCTCGGAAACTGCGCGACGGCCCGTCGCAGTGGCTGTCGGAGTTCGTGGCGACCGCCGGCCTGTTGCTGACGATCGCCGGATGCGGCCGCAAGCCTGACACCACACCGGCATTGGTCGGACTCTATATCGCTGCCGCTTACTGGTTTACAGCCTCCACGTCGTTCGCCAATCCTGCCGTCACGCTGGCGCGGTCGCTCACCGACAGCTTCGCCGGCATTGCCCCCTCATCGGTGCCGGGCTTCGTAGTCGCCCAGCTGCTGGCCGCGGTCGTTGCCGGCCCGTTCACCGCCTATCTCTTCCAAGGCGGCGCCGCGCGAGCTGAGTCCGGTCGGCGCGCACCGGTCGCCGATTGAACGAGTTCGCCATCGCGCTCTTGCGCCGCGGACAGCTGAGTACTCTTGAAGCATCCTGCAATTTCGGCCTGATCGGCGTGCGATTCGACATC
>DATKON010000177.1:0-2597 GCA_035524575.1 Rhizomicrobium sp. | reverse complement strand
GACTGGCTCGTCGCCCATCAGCAGGCGAATGGCGGCTGGGGTGAAAGCTGCGCGTCCTACATGGACATTGAGATGGCCGGACGCGGCGAGCCGACGGCGTCACAGACGGCCTGGGCGCTTATGGGGCTGCTGGCCGTCAATCGTGCCGAAGATCGCGAAGCGATCGAACGTGGGTGTCAGTTCCTCCTCGAGCGCCAGGTCGAAGGCTCATGGATAGAGCCCGAATACACCGGCGCCGGTTTTCCGGGCTATGGCGTCGGACAGACCATCAAGCTTACGGATCCCGTGCTGCAGCAACGTCTGATGCAGGGCCCCGAACTCTCTCGCGCCTTCATGCTGCGCTACAATCTCTATCGTCACTATTTCCCCATGACGGCGCTCGCGCGTGCGCAGCATATGCGGCGCCGTGACGGCGATGCGGTGCTTCGGCCGAGTAAACAACAGACCGGGCTATCGCAGCCGCTCTCGCAAGACCCAGAGCTCTCGCGCGCCGTCATGCTGCGCTAGGATCTCTATCACCAGTTCTTTCCCGAGATGGCGCTTGGCCGCGCGCGGCGGAATCTGCGTGCGCAAACCGTCCTGATCGCCTCGCAGCTCGAGATCCGCAACCAGAAGAAGAACGACACGCGCCGTTCGAACACGCCCGCAGCCATGCCGCGCATGGACGTGCGGGAACAAGCAGGCGTCGCTCTCCGTTCCCTTGGCCGGAAAACCGAGCAGAGCGGAACGTTGAATCAAACCCTTTTTCGTCCTCCCGCGCCGACGCCTCGCGATGAGCCGTTGACGCTCTTCGCACTGCTTTCGGTGCTGCGAAACAATCCGCTGGAAGCCTGGACGCGCGCGCACTTCACGCAGCCCTTTGTGCGCAGCGGCCTGCCCTTCCTGCCGGTCATCGTTGTCAGCCAGCCGACCGCGATCCAGCGCGTCCTGCTCGACAATGCCGCGAACTACCGCAAGGACGATTTTCTTCTGCGTGTGCTCTCCGGCGCGCTCGATAACGGACTTTTGACCGTCGACGGCGATCAGTGGCGCCGGCAGCGCCGCGCCGTGGCGCCGCTCTTCGCCCGCAAGACGATCTTCGGTTTCGCGCCGCAGGTGCTGGACGCGGCCGACGCGCTGGTCGCGCGCTGGAACGAACTGGCGGACGGCCGCGTGATCGACGTGGCCGATGAAATCACGCACACGACGCTGGACGTCCTCAGCCGCACGATCTTCTCCCAAGGCATCGAGCGCGAGATCGACGATTTCCAGTCGGCCATGCGCATCTATTTCGACACGATCGGCCGCATCGATCCGATGGACGCGCTGGGCCTTCCGGAATTCCTCCCGCGTCCGACGCGTTTTCGCGCGCGCGGCGCCATCAGATTTTTCGACGAAGCCGTCGATGCCATCATCGAACGACGGCGGCGCCTCCTTGCCGAAGCCCCCGGGGAATCCCCGCGCGATCTTCTGACGCTGCTGCTCGAGGCGCGCGATGCTTCCGGCGCGCCGCTCGACGAGAAAGAGGTTCGCGCCAACATCTTCACCTTCATCGCGGCCGGGCACGAGACGACGGCGAATGCCGTCACCTGGTCGCTTTTTCTTTTGAGCCAGGATCCCGAATGGGCCGCGCGCGTCGCCGCCGAGGCCGACTGCTCGCCGCAGGGCGATGACCCTCGCGCGCATCTCGTCGAAACGCGCGCGGTGATCGAGGAAGCGCTGCGCCTCTATCCGCCGATCGCCGCCATCAGCCGCGCGGCGATCGAAGACGACGAGCTCGCCGGCGAGCCCGTTCGGGCCGGGACAATGGTGATCGTGGCGCCCTATGTCGTGCATCGCCACGAATTGCTCTGGACTGCGCCCTCGGCCTTCGATCCTCACCGCTTCCTGGGACGTGCACGCGAAGACGTAAATCGTTTCGCCTATTTGCCGTTCGGCACGGGCCCGCGCATCTGCGTGGGTGCGGCATTTGCGCTCCAGGAGGCCATGCTTTTGCTAATGTCGATTACGAGAAATTTCACCTTGAGCGCGATTCCCGGCGCCGCTGTAGAGCCGCTCCTGCGAATCACACTTAGGCCGAAAGGCGGACTACCTATGCGTCTTTCCCGCCGAAGCCGTTGAATTTCGACTAAAAATTTATCCGATTGCGACATAGGGGCTTAAGTCGACGCTTCGGCGCGCCTTACGCCAAAATTGCCGCGACCTTTTCTGTCCTTGTCCGCGCGGGCGCTATAGGCCAGTGTGCCGCCGCGTAGTCCCTAGGACGTGTCGTTTTCATGATCGTAGCGGTAACCGGTCTCGGCCGCGAAGCAAGAACGATATCGCGCCCCGACATCAGAACGGTGATCGGCGGCGGAGACAGCCGGGCATTGGAAGCGCATATCCACCACGCGTTGGACAACGGCGCGCGGCGTGTTCTGAGCATCGGCATCTGCGGTGCGCTTTCGCCGACACTCGATGTCGGCGACTGCATTGTGGCGACCGATGTTGTGACCGAAGACGCCCGTTACGATACGCATACGATGTGGACGCGCGAGCTCCTCGATAGCATCCCGGATTCCATCCCGGCATCGCTTGCGGGCACCGAAGATATTCTCGCCACGGGCGCGGACAAAATG
>DATKON010000176.1:0-27836 GCA_035524575.1 Rhizomicrobium sp. | reverse complement strand
CGCACCGCCGATCGCGCGACGCCCTCGCCGCGTCCGAATGCCTGGCGCGTGCAGAACCTCGTGCTGGCGGCGATCCCGCTCGCCTTATTCAAGCTCGTGTTCTGCATCGCCGTGCTTGCGTTCGGCGCCTTCCGCCTGCATCTGACGAGCGGCGCGCTTCAGACCCTGACATTCACGATGCTGGTGTTTGCAGGCCAGGGCATGAATTTCGTATTGCGCGAACGGGGGCCCCTGTGGACGTCGCGGCCCAGCACGCTGATGATGTCGTTCTCGCTGATGGATATCGCGATCATCTCGACTGTCGCCATCACAGGCTTCCTCACGCCGTCCCTTCCGGTCCGGCTGATCCTCGAGCTGCTCGGCGCGACTGTTCTGTTTCTGCTCGCCATCGACCAGGTGAAGGTCGTCCTGCTCCGCTATATGCGCATCGATTAGCGATTGTCGAGTTGCGCGCGCACGAAGGCGAGGCCCAGCCGCGAGATGCGGTAGGGCCCGCCGTCGCGCGACACGATCAGGCCGCGGCGCTTGAGCCGCCGGAAAAGATCGAGCGTGCAATCCGCGAGGCGATAGCCGTCGCGGCTGTAGCAGTCGACCGCGATGATGCGTTTGTCATCGCGGACATGTTTGATCATGCCGCCCTGCGCCAGCACGTGCAGCACGCGCTGTTCAAGCCTGGAGATGTTCACTTTCAGAGACTCGCCGATAAGCCGAAGGGTCGTGCGCGCGGGCCACAGAAGCGGCAGCGGACACGAGGCTTTGGCTACGCGAAACGCGCAGCAATCAGCGGACGGCGACAATCTCTGTCATGATGTCCCTCGGGACGGAAAACGGGCGGGACAATAGCGAACGCGGTCGGACCGTCAAGTCGATCAGAATCTCAAAATTGACTCCGGCGCATCTCGCATATCGCAATTTGGCATTCGCTCGTGCTTCCGGTCTTCGCGTCCACCGTTGCTCCAAAGAAGCCACAAGTCGGTTCGGTGACGTGAGCGCCCTGCCAAACGTGCCATGAACCATTCACAAGTGACGCGTGCCATGGCTCCGAGCTTTTCGATTCGCAGAGTTTGCGAACGATGGCGATGGCTGAGGTTTCGTCGGTCACCGGCGTGGCGGAGGCTACTGCCGCAGCGCCGCCGATTAGCAACCCGACCGTCGCACCCATGATACGCATTTGCGTAACAGCACTCATGCGCACGCGCGCGCGATCAGCTTTTTGAGGAACCCCTCGCACGCCGCAAGCTGGCTCAGCGCCACGAATTCGTCGGCCTTGTGGGCCTGGTCGATCGAGCCGGGGCCGCAGATGACGGCGGGGATTCCGGCGCGCTGGAAGAGGCCCGCTTCCGTGCCGTAGGCGACGGTCTCGACACTGTTGGCGCCGGAGAGCTCGCGCGCCAATGCGATCGCCGGGGAATCCGGATCGAGCGCGAGGCCCGGATAGTTCGTTTTCACGACGATATCGATGCGCGCGTCGGGCGCGGCACGGCGATAGCGCGGGACGATTTCGTGATCGGCATGGTGGCGCGCGGCATCGACGATCGCGGCGCCGTCGCGGTCGGGCAGATTGCGGTATTCCCAGGTTACTGTGGCGTCGCGCGCCAGCACGTTCACCGCCGTGCCGCCGGAGATCATGTTGGCCTGCACCGTCGTGTAGGGCGGATCGAAATGCGCATCGCGATGATGCTTGAGGGAATCGCCGAGCGCCTTCAGATAGGCGACGAATTCGCCCGCCATCATCACCGCATTGGCGCCTTTGTCCGGCGCGCTGGAATGGCCTTCGAGCCCGCGGCAATGAGTCTGGATGACGCTGCCGCCCTTGTGTGCGCCGACGATCTTCATCTCCGTCGGCTCGCCGACCAGCACCATCGCGGGACGGATGGCGGCGGCTTTCAGGTCTTCAATCAGCGCGCCGACGCCCGCGCAGCCTACCTCCTCGTCATAGGACAGCGCGAAATGGATCGGCCGTTTCAGCTTCGCCCCGGCGATCAGCGGCAGGAGCGACAGCGCCGTGCCGATGAAGCCTTTCATGTCGGCGGTGCCGCGGCCGAACATCTTGCCGCCGCGCACCTCAGGCCTGAACGGATCGCTCGACCAGTCCTGGCCGTCGACCGGCACGACATCGGTATGCCCCGAGAGCACATACCCGCCCTCTTCGCCGGGCCCGAGGCTCGCGAAGAGATTGGCCTTGGCGCGGGTCCCGTCATAGGTGCGCCGGCAACGGGCGCCGGCCTTTTCGAGAAGCTCCTGCGCGTGGTCGATCAGGGCCAGATTGGAGCCGCGGCTGGTCGTATCAAAGGCGACGAGGCGCTCGACGAGCGCATGCGGCGAAACTGTCATGGCATCAGCCGTCGAAATTGGCCGCGGGATTTCCGATCACGCTCAGGAATTCGCGCCGCGTCAGCGGATTCTTGCGAAATTCGCCCAGCATCGTGGACGTGACCATCGTTACGCCCTGCTTGTGCACGCCGCGCGTCGTCATGCACTGGTGCGCCGCCTCGATCACCACTGCGACGCCTTTCGGCTCCAGCACTTTCTGGATGCAGTTGGCGATCTGCGCGTTCATCTTCTCCTGCACCTGCAGCCTGCGTGCATAGGCGTCGACGACGCGCGCGAGCTTGGAGATCCCGACGACCTTGTGGGTCGGAAGATAACCCACATGCGCGCGGCCGATGATCGGCGCCAGATGGTGCTCGCAATGGGATTCGAAGCGGATGTCGCGCAAGACGATCATGTCGTCATAGCCTTCGACTTCCTCGAAGGTGCGCAGGAGGAATTCTTCGGGATCTTCGCTGTAACCGGAGAACCAGTCTTCGTAAGCGCGCGCCACGCGTTCGGGCGTATCGCGAAGGCCTTCGCGGTTCGGATCATCGCCCGCCCACCTCAGAAGCGTGCGGATGGCGTCTTCGGCCTCTTCGCGCGAAGGGCGCGCCGAAATGGGCGCCGTGACGGGGACAATTTTAGGGGATTTGGACATTCGAACCTTCCGCTAAGCGCCCGCCAGCCGCGGGGCATCCCGGAACTGTCCGAGATAGTCAGTGAATCTGGCGGCGCTCGTGCGGGCTTTCAAGCAGGAAAGGCGGGATCTCCGCCTCGAAGGCTTCGCCCGAAGCCGCCAACATCTGGTAGCGGCCGGACATCGCGCCGGACGCCGTCGGCAGGGGGCAACCACTCGTATATTCAAAGGCTTGTCCGGGCTCGATGACGGGTTGCGCGCCGACCACGCCGGGTCCCCTGACCTCCTGCACATGGCCGCTGGCATCGGTGATATGCCAATAGCGCGACAGAAGCTGGACGGATTCGGGGCCCTTGTTCTCGATCGTCACCGTGTAAGACCAGAGATAGCGGCCCATCTCGGGATCCGACTGATCGTCGAGAAAGGCGGGCTTGACGCGCACGCGCACACCACGCGTCACGCTTTCATACGTAAATCGGGGAGCCGACGGCTCCTGCCCCCAGGCCGTGTCTTGCATGGGCCCGAGTATCGGCATCGCTGCCGGCGCATGCAAGCCGCTGGCACGCAAGAGGTTAACGTCCGCTAATATTGTGGCTCGACCGACACGTCCGTCTTTACCGAGATTGCAATGAAGCAATCTTCATGCGCGCGGTGATGGATTTCGCCCAGCGTCGCTTTGTCGACGGAAATGCCCGGCGCGAACCTGACGCGCGGTTTCAGCGTCACGCGCGCCATCCAGAACTTGCCGTTCGGGCCCTTTTCGAGCGTACCGACGGCCGCATCTTCGTAAGCGTCGACGGTGAGCCGCTTGCGGGCGCAGATCGCAAGGAAAGTGAGCATATGGCAGCTCGACAGCGAGCCGACAAAGGCGTCTTCCGGATCGACGCGATCGGCATCGCCCTTGAACGCGGCGGCGGCCGACGACGGCACGACGATCTTGCCGTCCTTGAACACCACGTCATGCGCGCGATTGTAGGTGTCGTACGTGAAATCCGCGCTCGAACGCGTCCAGCGGATGGTGGCGTGATGGTCGGACATGATGGCTCCTTTGGTTTGCCAGCGACATTACCCGACAGTCCGGCCATAAAGACCGCGACGGCTTCGGGCTTTTTCAGCGCCAAGAGCGCCAAGGTTGCGCAAAGGACGCCAAGGCACCGCGTCTCCAGGGCGGCATTCGCGCGTAGCGCAACAAGAAGTATTTACAGGGAGAGGGTGAGTCAGTGAGAGACCGCGCACCTCACTGACTCGCCGTCTCCCCGTGAAATTCTTTTCTGCGCTTCGCGCGGTATCGCCGTCGAAATTCAGCCCCTTCGCGTCCTTTGCGCAACCTTGGCGTCCTTTGCGCTAAAAACTGGCAAACGGACGCCGGCTCGGCGTATCAAATCGCCGCCAGCGCCTGGTCGAGGTCCTCGCAGAGATCGTCCGCATCTTCGAGGCCGACCGACAGGCGCAGCATGCCGTCGCTGACGCCGAGACCGGCGCGCGCTTCGGGCGACAGTCTTTGATGCGTCGTCGTCGCCGGGTGGGTGATGAGGCTCTTGGCGTCGCCGAGATTGTTCGAGATGTCGATCAGCCGCAGCGCGTTCTCGAAACGGAAAGCCGCATCCTTGCTGCCGACATCGAAGGTGACGACGCCGCCGCCGGCCGCCATCTGGGCGCGTGCGAGATCGTATTGCGGGTGATCCTTGCGGAAGGGATAGAGCACGCGGGCGACCTTTTTGCGGCCGGCGAGGAAATCGGCGATCCTGGCGGCGCCCGCGCTATGGGCCTTCATCCTGAGGTCGAGCGTTTCGAGGCTTTTCAGATGCACCCAGGCGTTGAAGGGGCTCATCGACGGGCCGGTGTTGCGCAGGAAGATCTGCAGGTGGTCCTTGAGGAAATCCTCCTTACACAGAATAACCCCGCCGAGCGCGCGCCCCTGCCCGTCGATATATTTGGTCGAGGAATGGACGACGATATCGGCGCCGAATTCCATCGGCCGCTGCAGCGCCGGGCTCGCAAACGCATTGTCGACCACGAGCCGCGCACCGCCGCGATGGGCGATCTCGGCCACGGCCTTCAGATCTACCAGCGCAAGGGTCGGATTGGCCGGTGTCTCCAGAAACAGAAGCTTCGTCTCGGGCCGCATGGCGCCCGCCCATTGCTCGACGTCTTCGCCGTCCACCAGCGTGTTGGCGATGCCGAAGCGCGGCAGGATCTCCTCGATGACGTAGCGGCAGGCGCCGAACATCGCCTTGGCGCCGACGACATGGTCGCCGGATTTCAGCGAGGACAGGAATGTCGCCGTCACCGCCGCCATGCCGCTCGCCGTACCGCGCGCGACGGGTGCGCCTTCGAGGGCCGCGATGCGCGCTTCGAACATCGCGACGGTCGGATTGCCGAAGCGGGTGTAGGTGAAACCTTCGGCGCCCTTGAAGCGGGCCTCCGCTTCGTCCGCAGATTCATAGGCGTAGCCGGAGGTGAGATAGAGCGCTTCCGACGTCTCCTGGAATTCCGAACGCATTTGTCCGCCGCGCACGGCCATTGTCTGGGCGCGCCACTTTCCGTATTTCTTCTTCGTCGCCATCGGACCGTTCGTGGACGGATGTTTCGGGGCGTTAATCTGTCGCCCGGTCCCAGGAATGCCGCGCCTTGCCGGGCTGGGTCAAGCCGCTTAAGGTCGCGCGATCACCCCGGAACATAAGGCATGCAAACCATCAGTCCTCACGCCGCTCTCATCTATGTCATGGTCGTCGTTTCGGCGGCCGACGGCACGATGAGCGAAGGCGAGCTGCGTGCCATCGGCGACCTGACGAAACATCTTCCGGTGTTTGCCGGTTTCGACGAACATCGCCTGTTGGCGGTGTCGCAGGAATGCGCCGCCATTCTCCACGAAGAGGACGGTCTCGACGCGGTCCTGGGGCTGATCCGCGACAATCTCCCGGAGCATCTGCGCGAAACCGCCTATTGGCTGGCGCTGGAAGTGGCGCTGACGGACTCCCGCGTCGCGCTCGAGGAGGTGCGGGTGCTGGAGCTGATCCGGCGGTCCCTGGGTCTTGATCGCCTGGCGGCCGCGGCGCTCGAGCGGGGCGCGCGGGCCCGCTACCAAACGGTCTAGACGGCATGGGCGGCGTCGGGACCAGCCGCCTTCTTGCCGGTGCCACAATCCGCACGCAGCATGATAGCCTCCGGCTCGGGAGGGGCATCGCGTGAAAAGGCTGCTTCTGTTGCGCCATGCCAAGGCGATCGCCGGCACGTCGAAGTCGGGCGATCATGGACGCGCGCTGAACGAGCGGGGCCGCCTCGACGCGCCGCGCATGGCCGTTGCCATGCAGCACAGGCGCTACCTGCCCGACCGCGTTCTGTGCTCGACGTCGAAGCGGACGCTGGAGACATGGGAGCATGTGGCGCCCGAACTCGACGGCAAGCCGGACGTAATCTTCGCGGACGAGCTCTATCTCGCGCCGTGGAAGCTCATCGCCAACCTGGTGCGCGCGCAGCCGAATGCGGCGAATGTCGTCCTTGTGATCGGACACAATCCGGGCCTCGAGGAATGCGCCCGCACGCTGGCGCGCAAGCCGCGCACGCCCGAGGAGCGGACGAGGCTCGAAAGTCTGAACGAGAAATTTCCGACGGCTGCGCTCGCCGTCCTCGACTTCGACACCGATCAGTGGAGCGAGGTTGCGTCGGGCGGCGGCGTGCTGACCGACTTCATGAAACCGCGCGGCCTCACGAACGAGTGAAAGAGCCGCCCGAAGCCGTCTTGCGCTCCGCCAGCGTCAGCCGTTTCCAGCCGAATGCCGCTTCCGGGACATTCATCCCGCCCATGCGGCGCGAGCGCTCGGCGACAAGCCGGCCGCCCATCGCCTCATAGAAAAAGCGGGCCGGATTGCGGGCATGCGCCCAGATCACGCAAGATGTGAAGCCGGCGGCGCGCAATGCCCCGAAGCCGGCGCGCAGCAGATGCGTTCCGATGCCGTGACCGAAGAAGTCCGGCGACACATAAAGCGTATAGATTTCGCCGTCATAGCCCAGCGCCCTGTCTTGCGCCGCACCAAGGCTCGTCATGCCGATGACGCCGTGTCCCTGGCCCTCGGCCACCAGAACCCGCTCGCGGCTGCCGCCGGCGATCGCCGCACGCCAGCGTCCCGCCTGCACCCGGACCGACATGCCGCGCAACAACTCCGTCGGCAAAATACCCGGATAGGTGTCGCGCCAGGCGTCGACATAAACACGCGCGACGGCCTCCCCATCGTCCTGTCGCGCGGTTCTCACCGAGAGCGTGAACTCATCCATAAGTGATAGCTTGGCGATGCATCCGTATCTCCGCAAGCCTTTCGTATCGTCCTGCCACGGCAATCGCCGATCTATCCGAATCATCACGATGATTCGCACAGATGCGAATGGCTTTCGGTCTCGAGAACATTACCAGCGAGCCTTGCTGCGGCACCGTACGCGTAAAAAGATGCGCAATTCACACGTATCGTGCCGAAATCATGGCGGGAATGTGACCTTGATCGCGGAAACAGCGCGTTTCTATTTGGCTTTTGTCGAAACGGGTTTACACTTGTTGTTGGAAGGACGCTGGTGGTCCGTTCGGTATGACGTGGCCCACGGCCTTCAAAAAGTGTCGACAAAATACTGGGAGAATCAGGAAGGCATTGGCGCGGAATCCCGCGTCGGCGCGACCTTGTGTGACATGCTGACTGAGGAATCTGGGGCTTTAGGGGGAACTCAACGGTTTGGTTAACGATTGCTTCAGTCGGCAGTGGCAGTATTTGGGAACGCTTCGGTAGTTCGCATCTTGTCATGCTCGCAAAGGACCACGATTTCTAGTCGTGGAGGGCGTGCGTGACAGCCAAGGAGTGGAAGCGATGAGCACGCTTGACGTCTTCGACATTTTCTCCCGGGACTATGCCCGAGAGCGCTTCGAAACGATGAGTCTTCGAGACTGGCTCCTCGCCGCCCGCGACGACAAAATGCTGTATGCGAGCCCGGCGGAACGCATGGTCAGCGCGATCGGAGAGCCTGAGCTGGTCGACACGGCGCAGGACGCGCGGCTCGGCCGCATATTCTTCAATCGCACCATCAAAGTTTACCGCGCTTTCGACGGCTTCTACGGAATGGAAGACACGATCGAGCGCATCGTCGGCTACTTCAAGCACGCCGCCCAGGGCCTCGAAGAGAAGCGTCAGATCCTTTACCTCCTGGGACCGGTCGGCGGCGGCAAGTCCTCGCTCGCCGAGCGTCTCAAGGATTTGATGGAGAAGCACCCGATCTACGTGCTCAAGGCGGGTGAGGAAATCAGCCCCGTGCTGGAATCCCCGTTGGGCCTCTTCCGGTCGCAGGAATTGGCAGCCCTGCTCGCCGAGCGCTACGGCATCGAGCAGCATCGCCTGACGGGCGTCATGAGCCCTTGGGCGGTCAAGCGCCTCGACCAGTTCGGCGGCGACATCTCGAAATTCGAAGTCGCCCGTCTTTATCCCTCCAAGCTCCGCCAGCACGCCATCGCCAAGACCGAGCCCGGCGACGAGAACAACCAGGACATCTCCTCGCTGGTCGGCAAGGTCGACATCCGGAAGCTCGAGCATTTCAGCCAGAACGATCCGGACGCCTATTCCTTCTCGGGCGGCCTCTGCCGCGCCAACCAGGGCCTCCTGGAATTCGTCGAAATGTTCAAGGCGCCGATCAAGGTGCTGCACCCGCTGCTGACGGCGACGCAGGAAGGCAATTACATCGGCACCGAAACGCTCGGCCCCATCCCCTTCAACGGCACCATCCTCGCCCACTCGAACGAAGCCGAATGGCAGGTGTTCAAGGCGAACAAGAACAACGAAGCCTTCCTCGACCGCATCTGCGTCGTGACCGTGCCCTATTGCCTGCGCGTCACCGAAGAAACCGCGATCTACAAGAAGCTTCTGTCGGCCAGCGAGCTCGGCGGCACGCCGTGCGCGCCCGAGACGCTCGAAATGCTGGCCAAGTTCTGCGTCATGACGCGGCTCAAGGAGCACGAGAACTCCAATCTCACCTCCAAGATGCGCGTCTATGACGGCGAGAAGCTGAAGGACACCGATCCCAAGGCCAAGACGCTGCAGGAATATAAGGACGCGGCCGGCGTCGACGAAGGCATGACGGGCATTTCCACCCGCTTCGCCTACAAGACGCTGTCGGAGACGTTCAACTACGACGTGACCGAAGTCGCCGCCGATCCCGTGCACCTGATGTATGTGCTCGAGCAGTCGCTGAAGCGCGAGCAGTATGCCGACGAGGTCGAGAAGCGCTATCTCGAGTTCATCAAGGCCGAGCTGGCGCCGCGTTATGCGGAGTTCATCGGCAAGGAGATCCAGAAGGCCTATCTCGAATCCTACGGCGAATACGGCCAGAACCTCTTCGACCGCTACATCTCCTATGCGGACGCATGGATCGAAGACCAGGACTTCAAGGACGCCGATACGGGCCAGCTGCTCGATCGCGCCGCCCTCGACAACGAGCTGTCGAAAATCGAAAAGCCGGCCGGCATCGCGAACCCCAAGGACTTCCGCAACGAAGTCGTGAAGTTCTCGCTCCGCTACCGCGCGCAGCATGACGGCAAGAACCCGGCCTGGACGGCCTACGAGAAGATCCGCAACGTCATCGAAAAGCGGATGTTCACGCAGGTCGAAGACCTCCTGCCCGTCATCAGCTTCGAGTCCAAGAAGGACACCGACACCCAGACCAAGCACAACGAGTTCGTCAAGCGCATGCTCACCCGCGGCTACACGCCCCGTCAGGTGCGGAGGCTCGTCGAGTGGTACATGCGGGTGAACAAGGCGGGGTAAGGTCCGTGGTTCGGGGCTCGCTTCGCTCGCACCTCACCATGACGGCCCCGGAATTCAGTCGTGATACCGTCATCCTGAGGTTCGCCGCGCCCGCGGCGCCCCGAAGGATTGCGCAATGACTCACTTCATCGACCGCCGCCTCAATCCGAAGGGCAAGTCGCTCGCCAACCGGCAGCGCTTTTTGCGCCGGGCCCGCGCGCAGATCCGCGAGGCCGTGCAGAAATCGCTGAAGGACTCCGCGGTCGCGGATATCGGCAAAGAGCGCAAGATCAAGATCTCGACCAAGGGCACCCAGGAGCCGCGCTTCCGCCTCGATCCGAAATCCGGCGGCGAGCACGATTTCGTGCTGCCGGGCAACAAGGAATACACGCCCGGCGACGAGATCAAGAAGCCGCGCTCCGGCGACGGCCAGGGCGGCAAGCAGGCGGCCGATTCCGGCGACGGCGAAGACGATTTCGAATTCACGATGACGCAGGACGAGATCCTCGACATCTTCTTCGAGGATCTCGAGCTTCCCAATCTCGTCCGCACCACGCTGAAAGAGACGCCGTCGAAAACCTGGAAGCGCGCCGGCATCAGCACGGCGGGCTCGCCGACGCAGATCAATCTCATCCGCACGATGCGCAATTCCTTCGGGCGCCGGCTGGCGCTGAAGCGGCCGCGGCCCGAGGACATCGTGGCGCTGGAAGCCGATCTCGAGCGCCTCAAGCGCGAAGGCGCGTCGGCCGACGAGATCGCCGCCGCGAAAGAACGTCTCGACAAGGCCAACGCCAAGCGCAAATGGATCGCCTTCATCGATCCCATCGACGTGCGCTACAACGCCTTCACCGAGCAGCCCGTACCGACCAGCCAGGCGGTGATGTTCTGCCTGATGGACGTGTCGGGCTCGATGGGCGAGCGCGAGAAGGATCTCGCCAAGCGCTTCTACATGCTGCTGCACCTGTTCCTGAAGCGGCGCTACGAGCGCGTCGACATCGTCTTCATCCGCCACACGCACGACGCCCAGGAAGTCGACGAGCAGGAATTCTTCTATTCGCGGCAGTCCGGCGGCACGATCGTCTCGACCGCGCTCGACAAGATGCTGGAGATCCAGAAGGAGCGCTACGCCACCGCCGACTGGAACATCTATGCGGCGCAGGCCTCCGACGGCTACACGCAATCGGGCGACGCGCGGCGCTGCGTCGAGATGCTGAACGGCGATATCATGCCGCTCTGCCAGTATTACGCCTATATCGAGATCCTCGACGAGCGCGAGATGGAAGTCTTCGCATCCGAGGACTCCGGCGCCGAGCTCTGGCGGGCCTATCGCACCGTCGCCGAGCTGTGGCCGAATTTCGCAACGAAACGCATCTCGAAGCCTGCGGACATCTTCCCCGTCTTCCGCGAGCTCTTCAAGAAGACGGAGGACGCGTGATGCTTCCTCTTGCGTCGCGACACGACAATCCTCCCCCGAACGAAGTTTGGGGGAGGGGGACCGCGAAGCGGTGGAGGGGGCCGGCAGCAGCGCGATCTGCGCCGGGATGCCCCCTCCGTCTTGCCACGCTGCGCGTGGCAATCCACCTCCCCCACACTTCGTGCGGGGGAGGATTACGCAATGACGAATCCGCCTCGTCCGAGGTGGAGGGAAGAAAACGATGACCGAGCCCCTCTTCACCGAAGCCGAGTGGGATTTCGCGCTGCTCGACCGCGTCTATCACGCCATCGAGGAGATCGCGCTGGGCGAGCTGAAGCTCGACGTCTATCCGAACCAGATCGAGGTGATCTCGTCGGAGCAGATGCTCGACGCCTATTCCTCGCTGGCCATGCCGCTCCTCTACAATCACTGGTCCTTCGGCAAGCTCTTCGCGCGCGAGGAGACGCTCTACCGCGCCGGCTACAGCGCGCTGGCCTACGAGATCGTCATCAATTCCAACCCCTGCATCTCGTACCTCCTCGAAGAGAATTCGATGACGATGCAGGCGCTCGTCATCGCGCACGCGGCCTTCGGCCACAATCATTTCTTCAAGAACAACTATCTCTTCCAGCAATGGACGAATGCCGAGAGCATTCTCGAATATCTCTCCTTCGCCAAGCGCTACATCGCCGCCTGCGAGGAGCGTTACGGCCGCGACGACGTCGAGATGGTCCTCGATTCGGCGCATGCTCTGATGGACCAGGGCGTCTTCCGCTATCGCCGGCCGCCCAAACCGTCGCGCGAGCGCGTGCTGGCCAAGCGCCGCCGCCGGATGGAGTACGAAGAGGAAGCCTATAACGAGCTGTGGCGCACGCTGCCGGCCGGCATCGAGCCGCCTTCGGCCCCGCCCGTCGCGCGCGACAGCGACGACGGGTTCGACGACGAGGTCAAGCTCCCGGAAGAGAACATCCTCTATTTCCTCGAGAAGAACGCGCCCGAGCTCAAGGCCTGGCAGCGCGAAGTCCTGCGCATCGTGCGCAATCTGGCGCAGTATTTCTATCCGCAGCGCCAGACCAAGGTGATGAACGAGGGCTGCGCCACCTTCGTGCACTACACGCTGATGAACCGGCTGCACGAGAAGGGCCTGATCACCGACGGCTCCTTCCTCGAATTCGTGCACAGCCACACCAGCGTCGTCTTCCAGCCGGGCTTCGACGACCGCCGCTATTACGGCCTCAACCCCTATGCGCTCGGCTTCGGCATGATGACCGACATCAAGCGCATCGTCACCGAGCCGACCGACGAGGATCGCGACTGGTTCCCGCAGATCGCCGGCGCCAATGACTGGATGGGTGTGCTGAAGGATGCCTGGGCGAACTACCGCGACGAAAGCTTCATCGAGCAGTTCCTGTCGCCCAAGCTGATGCGCGACATGCGCCTGTTCGCGCTGCACGACAAGTCGGACGATGCGGCTTACAAGGTGGACGCGATCCACGACGAAACGGGCTATCGCAAACTGCGTTCGTCGCTGGCGCGTCAGTATGATGTCGGATTCGCCGAAGCGAACGTCCAGGTGACGGGTGCGAACCTCAAGGGCGACCGCAAGCTATTTCTCGCCCATCGCATGCACAACGGCGTGCCGCTGCACCGCGCGACCCGCGACCTCGTCTGCGCTCATATCGAGCGGCTTTGGGGTCACGAAGTCGTTCTGGAGGACATCGACGGCGAGGATTGATCGCCGTGCGATGTCTCCAGCTTTTTCCCACCGCACGGTCTTACGATGCCTGCTCGGTCGTCACCTGCGCGACATGCGCGGCAGCGTGGTTGCCCATGTTCGGCGACGTATCGGCCAGGAGCGCGATGCCCACAACGACCGACAGGAAGATCAACGCACCGACAAGCAGGTTATACCCGTGGATCTCGCGATCCGTGGAATTTGAGAAATCCGACATAGCCCTCTCCGACTTTCTGTCTTGTGACGCCTCACAGCGAGCCGCCTTTCACGGACGGACATAAGCCGTGTTTGTTGCGCTGCAACTAATGCCGGCTATGCAATTTGAGAATGATCCAAAAGGCTTGTAAACGCCCTTAACGGTCCTACGCCGCAAATGGTCTTTTACGAAAAAGCGGCTCGTGCAAGGCTTTTGGCGGCATCCCGGGAGGAAAGTCATGGCCAGGCGCACGATTGATACGGGTACGGACGATCTCGTCGCGACGATCGAACACGGCGTGGCGGTCGTCACGATGACTAGGCCCGAGCGACGCAATGCGCTCAGCCCTGCCATGCTTCAGGCGCTGGGCACGACGCTAGAGCTTTGCGAAACCGACACGGAAGTCGGCGCGGTGGTCCTGACCGGCGCAGGCGGCGCGTTTTGCGCAGGCGGCGACGTCAAGGGCATGAACGAGCGCAGCGGCGACAGTCAGATGCCCGACATCGACACGCGGATACATGCCCAGCGCCTCAGCCAGCGCGCCACGGCAGGGCGGCTTCACAAGATGCCCAAGCCCACCATCGCCTCCCTGCCCGGCGCCGCCGCCGGTGCCGGCCTGGCGCTGGCTCTGGCCTGCGACCTGCGGATCGCGGCGGAGAAGGCCGTCATGACGACCGCCTTCGCCCGCGTCGGCTTCTCCGGCGATTATGGCGGGACCTATTTCCTTACCCAGCTTGTGGGGACCGGCAAGGCCCGGGAGCTCTATTTCCTCTCCGAGCGCGTGGATATGCCGGAGGCGCTGAGGCTCGGCCTCGTGAACTGGGTGGTGCCGGCCGACCAGCTGGAAACGAAGACGATGGAGCTCGCCCGCCGCCTGGCGTCAGGCCCGCGCGTCGCCTATCGCTACATGAAAGAGAATCTCAATCGCGCCGCCGCCGGCGCCTGGGACGATTGCCTCGATCTCGAAGCGACGCACCACGTCCATTGCGCCACGACGGAAGACCACCGCGAAGCGGCGCGCGCCTTCGTCGAAAAGCGCGAGCCGGTGTTCAAGGGGCGGTGAAACAAGAAATCGCCGGATAGTGCAATCCTCCCCCGAACGAAGTTTGGGGGAGGTGGATTGACGCGCGCAGCGCGGCAAGACGGAGGGGGCACACGCTCCGTCGCTAGTGTCTCAGTTTGAAATCTCGGGCTGATGTGCCCATCGCCAGCCGGCGCGAATGCCAATGATGAAAATGCCCACGTAAATTCCGACGAGCAAGATAACGAGGGGGACGCCCCAGTAGACGTATCCAAGCGAAAACGCTGCGAAGAGCAGCACTATGGGAAGCAAACTGAAGCCGATCGCTGCATAGGCTATGCCTAGTAATACGACCGCGCGTAACCTCCATTTGTGAAGCATCATTGCACCGCCTTCCGTAAGCGTCGGCCCCCTCCACCGCTTCGCGGTCCCCCTCCCCCGCACTCCGTGCGGGGGAGGAAAACGCACTCATAAATCCTTCTGCAATTCCCTGATCCGCTCCGCCGTCTTCTGTTCGAGACAAGTCGCGTAATCCATCGGCCAGATGGAGCCGCCTTGATCACGCGGGCCGACCTGTTCGTTGCATTCGCGGTTGCGGCGCTCGGTCCAGGCGTGTTGAGCTTCACGCAATTGGGCTTTTGCGGACTCGTCGTCCTTCGCTTCCATCACGGCGCGCAGCATCTCGTTCATTTTGCGGTCGGCCGATTCGAAATTCGCCTGGGCGCATTGATTGAGGTCGAACTGCGTGTTGGCCTTGTTGCAGTCCTGCGTCGCATAGGCGGCGGAGATGTTCACGTGATGCTCGCGGCTGCAGGCCGCACTCGCCATCACCACGACCAGCGCGATCACCAGCGAAATCTTCGTCATCGGTCCCCTCGCCCCAGGCTTTTCCGAAAATACACCACCCGCTCGGTTTCCGCGAACCCCCAAGCCTCGTGTGCAGCATGCGAGGCGAGATTTCCGATCAATGCATCCGAGCCGATCTCGCGGAACCCCAAGGCTTTCACGAAACCCTCGACGTGGGTCACGAGCTGTCCGCCGATCCCTTGCCGCCGGAACCTGGGCTCGACCCAGATGCCTTCGAGGAACGCCACCGGCTGGGACTCGCAGCCATTGGCGTAGCGGCGGATCGCGACCTCCGCGAAGCCAGCGGCGTCGCCGCCGCGCGTTGCGACGAAGCCCCAATAGTCGCCGCCGGCCACGAGGCGCGCGATATCGTTCGCGTGCTCTTCGGGGCTTCCTTCCGGCCAGAGCGCGTGACGAAACCTCGCCCAGAGGTCCTTGTCGGCTTGCGTCAACGGACGGATCTCGATCATGCGGGAACGCGCACGCGCTGATGGAAGTGGAACGACAGCGCCACGCTGGCCGCTGCGGCGAAGAAGCACCATGTCGAGACGAGATCGGCCAGGAAGAATGCCAGCGACACGCCGAGACCCGCCGTCACGATCATCCCGAACAGGCGGAGCGCGCGATGCGTCGACAACAGGAAGCCGCCGCAGGTCGCGAGCACGTAAGGGCCGAGCGCGAAGGTCGGATAGGGCGAGTCGTTGATGTAGCAGAGGCTGTGGGCCGCCAGCACCGCATGATAGGGATGGCGCGCGATGTCGAGGCCGGAATAGAGCGCGAACGCCGCGCCGAACGGCAGCAGCCACCAGATCAGCGCGCGGCGTCTTGCGTCATCCTCCGCCAGTGCGGCGGCGACCGGGGAATAAAGCGGCCAGACGACGAGCGCGATCAGCGCAAAGCCGTTTGCGAAGAGAAGGATCAAGCCTGCGTCGGCCGGATGCGGCAGCGCAAGCCAGAGCGCGCCTTCGATGGCCTGCTGCACGCCGAACAGAAGCGGCACGCCTGCCAGCGGCAGATCGCGCATCCGGGTCGCCCGCGAGAGCGTGAATAGCCCGGCCGTCATCACGAAGGTGGCCGCGGTGAAGCTCGCGGTCGCGGAAAAGCACATCTGTCACACACTCGCCTGCCTGCCCCATCGAAACAAGGCAGAAGCGGAGTGAAAATGCACTGGCGACGCGAACCGGCGCACAAATGCCGATCAGGTGTAGATCGCTGCCGTCTGACGCGCCGCGACCGCCGGCTCACCGGCAGAGCTCCATAGCGTCATGCGTTGACTCGAATAGCCGTCGCCCACGGATTCGGTCTGGACCTGCATCAGGTGCCAACCGTTTCCGTGGAAACAGTCGGTGAGGATGTCCGCCGCCCAGGTCATCGTCGAAACGGGCGCCGGCTTTGCAAACATCGCCATGGCGCCGGGCGGCGGAACATCGGCGAGCGCCAGAATGCTTCGAATATCGTCGGGCGCTGCGCTGTCGCGGTGACGGAGCCACAGCAGAACCTCCGGATTCGCGTCGCCCGACACCGGCCTCGCGCCGGCGGCCAATCGTGCATCAAACTGGCGGGAAAAGCCGGGCGCGAAAAGCGGATCGAAATAATCGGGCAATTGCCCCGGAGGCGCGACATCGGGAAAGGCCAGTCCACGATAGAGATGGCTCGAACGCCGCGCCGAGCCGAACATCAGCGTCGCCGTGAGTGCGAGCTCTCCGGCCGCCTGCATGTCGACGCGCACGAAGGAAGACGATTTGCCGGCGCGCAGCAAGGCCGGCCGCAGGGACAGTTCCGGCGTTGCGGGTGCCAGATAGGCGAGCTGCGCCGAACGAAGCGGCGGCAGGTCCGGAAACGCATCTCGGGCCGCCGCCGCAGCCAGCGCCGCTAGGAGCCCACCGAACAGCGTGCGTCCCTGCGTCCAGTCCCCCTGCGGCTCGGAGAGAAACGCGCCGTCGCGCGGCACGAGCCGGTTCAGCGTGGCGGAAAATGACTCAGCGGCGGCATGCGACATGGTTCTCACCTTCAATGTCCGCTCGAAGCGGAGGATGCGGGAACGGCGGCTACCTTTTTCATCAGCGGCACGAGCAGCGCCGCGGCAAGGCAGCCGATCATCAGCACGAGAAAAGCGTCGGCATAGGCGAGTGTGGCGGCCTCGCGATAGGCCAGCTGCCAGAGCCGGTGAAGCCCGGCCGCCTGGCCATCATCGACCGCACCGGGCAACGCGCCATAGCTGTTCGAGACGCGTCCCAGGAACTGCATCATCGGAAGGTTCGCCGGCGTCAGGTTCGAAGCGATGCGTTCGAAGTGAAGATTGGTGCGATCGTTGAGGATGGCGCCGCAGATCGCTATGCCGACGGCGCCGCCCAGATTGCGCATCATGTTGAACAGGCCGCTCGCATATTTGAGGCGTTCCGGCGGCAGGCTGCCAAGGCCGAGATTGACCGCCGGGGCGACCGCGAAGACCTGCGGGAAGCCGCGCAGGACCTGGGGCAGCAGCAGCTCGATGCCGCTCCAGTCGCTGGTGATGAAGCTGAAGCCCCACATGGCCGCACCGAACGAGGCGATGCCGATCATCATCAGCCAGCGCGTGTCGAAGCGCTTGGCGAGGGCAATGTAAATGGGAACGCCGACCAGCGAGGCGGCGCCGGTCGAAAAGATGGCGAAGCCGATCTGCGAAGCGTCGTAGCCGCGCACATAGCCGAGGAATAACGGCGTCAGATAGGTCGGCGAGAAGATGGCCGCGCCCGTCACGAAGGAGAGAAAACAGCCGATCGCGAAATTGCGGTTCAGGAATGCGCGCAGGTCGACCACAGGCCGTTGGAAGGTCAAGCTGCGGATCAGGAACAGAACGCTCGCAATCGCCGCGACCCAGGCGCATTCGCGGATCGTCGAATCGTCGAACCAGTTCCAGCGCGAGCCTTCCTCGAGAACATATTCAAGCGTTCCCAGCGCCACGGCGATCAGCACGATTCCGGGATAGTCCGCTTCCTTGAGGAGCTTGAGATCGGGTTTGTCGATCTTGACCAGCAACGCGACCAGGATTGTCACGCCGATGCCGGGAACGACGTTCAGATAGAACAGCCAGTGCCAGTTCAGCGTGTCAGTGACCCAGCCGCCGATGACGGGACCGAGCGTCGGCGCGATCGAGGCGATCGAGCCGATCACGGCGGCGGAATAGACGCGCTGCTGGCCCTGGAAATAATGGAAAGAAGACGTGAAGACCGTCGGGATCATCGAGGCGCCCAGCATGCCCTGGAGGGCGCGGAACACGATCATGCTCTGGATGTCCCAGGCGATGCCGCAGAGCATGCTCGCGATCGTGAAGCCTGCGGCGGACGCCGCGAAGAGCCAGCGCGTCGAGAAGACCCGCGTCAGCCAGCCGGACAGCGGGATCATGATGATTTCCGCGATGAGATAGGACGTCTGAACCCAGCTGATTTCGTCCTGCGCCGCCGACAGGCCGCCGCCGATGTCCTGCAACGAGGACGCGACGATCTGGATGTCGAGCAACGCCATGAACATGCCGAAGCACATCACCATGAAGGGGAGTATCCCCTTCAGCCAACGGCGGTCTGTCTCGCTCATGGCGCATAGGTCCGCGTGTCGATGCTGGCGACGATGGAAAGTCCGGGACGCAGGCCGCCAAGCTCCGAAACCTTGCCGTCGAGAGCAATGCGCACCGGCACGCGCTGCACGATCTTGGTGAAGTTGCCGGTGGCGTTCTCCGGCGGAATGACGCTGAAGACGGCGCCGGTGCCCGGAGCGATGCTGAGCACGCGGCCTTTGAATTCGCGGCCCGGCAGAACATCGGCCGCGACCGTTACCGGTTCGCCGGCCTTGATATGCGCAAGCTGATCTTCCTTGAAGTTTGCGTCGACCCAGAGGCCGTCCGACGGAATGACGCTGACCATATAGGATCCGACGGTGACGTAGGCGCCGACGCGCACGGCGCGGTTGCCGATATAGCCGTCGATCGGTGCGCGGATTTCGGTGTAGCCGAGATTGAGCTGCGCGAGCTTCAGATCGGCCTCGGCCTGCGCGACATTGGCGCGCGCCTGGTCGATATCCGCGGCGAGAACGGCGAGCTGCTGTTTGGCACCCGCAAGCCCCGCCTCCGCCGCAAGCCGGTTCGCCTGGGCCTGGCGGTCATTGGACGCCGCCCGCTCCACGTCCTGGCGCGAGATCGCGACCGCGCGTTCCAGGCGCTGATAACGCGCATCGTCGTCGCGTGCGAAGGACTCCTGGGCGAGCCTTGCCGCGAGCTCCGCATTGTTCTGAGCAATCACCGACTGCTGCAGAGCATATTTGGCCCGGAGGTCGGACAGCGCAGCCTCGTCCTGATGGACGGCGGCGAGCGCGTGATCTTCAGCCGCGCGAAAATCGCGATCGTCGAGCCGCATGATCAGCTCACCGGCGTGGACATACTGGTTGTCGCGAACCTCGATCTGTTTCACGAAGCCCGCCACATGTGGGGCGATGGCGGTGACGTCACCGCCGACATAAGCGTCATCGGTCGTTTCGATGAAGCGTCCGACTGTCAGCCATTCATAGCCATAGGCGGTTGCCCCGAGCGCAATCGCGGAGACGCCGAGCGCGTAGAAAAACTTCCTGGAAAGGAGTTTCGGCTGGAACGCGCGGCCCCTGAGCTTTCCTGCATCCAAGGCGATCGTCATGGCAGTCCACCCCATGAGTTGCTTTCATGACGATACTTAGTCGCTATCATTATGATATCAACTGGGCAACTCCCGGCGGGCGGCCAGGTGCCGCAGGCCAAAGGCCGGCAGAGAGCTGATTCCGAAAGGTTTTCCTGAAGCCCGGCGGTTTGGGCATGCCGGCCGTGCTGACGACGCAGCCCGCAACGAGGCAATCAAGAAGCGATAGGAAAACGCGGATGGCGGTTGGCGCCGGTTACGCCCTGCGCTTGGCCCGGCCGCTGCGGCGCCTTCTGCGCGTCTCCTGCGCAATCTTCACATAGGCGTCCCATTCTTCCTGTCCGTCACGAAGATTGCGACGCGCGTCAGCATAGCGAAGACGCGAGCGCATCGCGGCGTCGGTGCCGGGCCCGGGGCCGAATTTGTAGCGTTTCTGGTCGAGCGGCCGTCCGGACGCGCGGTCGACCAACACAGGCTCCACGGGTTTTCCCGTCTCCGCATCGAGCAGCTGACTCGCGATGCCCTCGGCCGCGAAATGCTTGTTTCCGTAAGCCGTGAGCGAAACGAGCACCGACCAGAAGTCGCGACCCTTGTCGGTCAGGATATATTCGTGGCGCGGCGGATGCTCGGAATACAGCCGGCGCGCGAGCAAGCCCGCATCGACCAGCGCGTTGAGGCGCCGCGTCAGTATGTTCGGCCCGATTTCCAGACTCATCTGGAACTGGTCGAAACGCGTCAGCCCATGGAACGCATCGCGCAGGATCAGGATGCTCCACCATTCGCCCACGCGCTCGAGCGTGCGGGCGACGGGGCAGATCATGTTCTTGAAGGTTTTGCGTTTCATGACCGGTAATATAGGCGTGTGACTATCAAGATGCTAGTCGCCCCCCGATCAAGGCGCGGCGAACGTCCCTCTTAGTCCGGCGTGCGGCCGGAATTCGACAGTGAAATTGTGGCGCGCAAGGCGCGGCGCCCGGCCGTGCAAGCGGCTATGAGCACACCAAATTTCCCTGTAAGCCTCCATTTGTCGGTCAACTGGGCGTACCGATATCAGGTTCATGAAGGGGAATTTCCATGGTCAATCAAATCGAAGGTCCTGCTTACGACCGCCTGAGGGCGGGAGCGGGCTATATCCCGATTGGGATCGCCGTAGTCGCGGTCCTGCTGCTCCTCTGGTCGAGCTACTACACGGTCGACCAGGGCGAGCGCGCCGTGGTGCTCCACTACGGCGCTATCGCGGGCGAAAGCGAGCCGGGTCTGCATTTCAAATATCCCTTCGTCACGTCGATCGTGCAGATTCCCGTGCGGCAGGAAACGCTGTCATGGGAGAAGCAGACGAGTGGCGACGGCCGGCTCGAGGTCTACACGAAGGACCAGCAGCCGGTCAGCGTCAGCCTGACAGTCATCTATCACGCCGTGGACGTGAGCAACGTCTATGCGCATTACGGCGATCTACCCCGTCTCGAAGCCAGCCTCATCACGCCGGAGGTGCCGCAGCAGGTGAAGAACGTCTTCGGACAGTTCACGGCGATTTCGGCGGTGCAGGACCGCGCCGTTCTCGACCATGAGATCCAGAACGCCATCCGCAGCACGATTCACGGCCCGCTCGTCATCGACTCGATCCAGCTGGTCGACATCGAATTCTCGCAAAGCTACGAACAGGCCGTCGAGGCGCGCATGCAGGCGATCGTCGCGCAGCAGCAGGCCGAAGCGGAAAAGCAGAAGCGCATCACCAATGCCGATGCCGCCGCGTACGAGGTCAAGGCTGCCGCCGATGCGCAGGCGCATCAGATCGATGTGCAGGGTCAGGCGGAGGCCAACGCGATCCGCGCGCGGGGCCAGGCGCTGAAGGAAAACCCGGAAATGCCGCAGCTCGTCGCCGCGGAAAAATGGGACGGCCATCTGCCGACAACGATGCCGCCGGGCGGAGCCCTGCCGTTTTTGAATATCGCGAAGTGAACGTTGAGGGCGCGTCGGCCAGGCGCGCCCTCTCCGCTCAGCTCGTCCGATTGAAGTGTTTCAGGAACCGCGCGCGATCTTCGCGGACGGCGCCGATCGGCCAGCCGGCGCTGATGCCGCCGTCGACCACGAGATCGATGCCGCTCACCAGCCGCGACGCGTCACTCGCCAGAAACAAAGCCGCCTGCGCGATATCCTCCGCGGTGCCGACACAGGGAAGCGGCTGATATTTGCCCAGCACCACATCGGCGATGGCCGCGCGCGCGACATCGACCGAGCTGTCGGCTTCGTCAGCATCTGATCCGCCGCCTTTGCGGAAAGCGCCCGTCGCGATCGGTCCGGGCGAGAGGCTGTTGACGCGGATACCATTCTCGCCGAGCTCCATTGCGGCGCAGCGCGTCAGATGAATGAGCGCGGCCTTCGCAGTCGAATAGTAATGCCCGCCGAGCCCCGCGCGTGCGCCGTTGACGCTCGCGATGTTGATGATGCTGCCGCTCTTTTGCGCCGCCATGATCGGGACCGCGTATTTCATGGCCGCCAATGGTCCGCGCACATGAACCGCGACGACGGTGTCGAATTTTTGCAAATCGACATCGGCGACGGCCTGATAGCCCGATCCGCTGCCGGCATTGTTCATCAGGCAGTCGAGCCTGCCGAATGTGCCGACCGCATGCGCGATCATGGCGGCGACCTCGGCTTCGACAGTGACGTCCGTCCGGATGAAACTGGCCGCCTCGCCCAGCGAGCGCGCAAAGGCGCGGCCCACATCCTCGCGCCGTCCGACAATCACGACGCGCGCGCCCTGGCTCACGAACAGTTCCGCCGTCCGCGCACCGATGCCGCTGGTGCTTCCGGTTATGACCGCCACTTTGCCTTCGAGAGCCTTCATCGGATGCCTCCTCTCCAGATGCCGGGGGGCATTGTAAAGGGACGGCGGGTCAGGACGTGTCAGCAGCAGCGCGGCCGGAGGAACACCGGCGTTCGCGGATCAATCCCATTCGTTGGCGCCTTTCGGCCAGCCGTCGCGCTGGACGCGGACGATGCAGAAGCGCTGCCCCGACGGCGCCTGCATGACCACCCAGCGCTCCTTGTGTTGAGCCACCGCCGCGCCGAGCTTCTCGAGCCTTGCGACCTCGGCCGAAATATCATCCGTCTCGATATCGATGTGGACGCGGCTTTCATGGTCCACCTTCTGAATTTGCACGCTGATCTCGTCCGGCGGCGTTTCGAGCATGCGATAATTGCCGCGGCTGCCGCGGTGATTCATATCGACCGGGCGTCCCAGCGCTTCGGCCCAGAATTGCGCGGCCGCGCCGATATCGTCCGTCTTGCAGTCGATCAGGATGCCGTTGATGCGCGAGCGATGCATGGAACTCACCTTCGAGCGTTTACGCATCGCATTATGCCGGAGGGACGCGCGCCGCAGCTGCGCGACTTCGTCAACGGCCCTCCTCCGCTAAAGCTTCGGAGGGCATCCTGCTTCGCGACCACAAGGCGCGCCAATCCTGCGAAGCGCGGAACGCGCGAAGCAGGATGGAGCGGGCGAAGGGAATCGAACCCTCGTATGAAGCTTGGGAAGCTTCCGTTCTACCATTGAACTACGCCCGCGGGTCTTTACGGATAGCATGGGGCCGCGGCGAAGGGGAAGCACGCGCGAGGATGCAATGCCCGGCGCGCTTGCAGGCGGAGAAGCCTGCGAGCTTGTTGCCCAAAGAAAAGCCCCGCCGCACTCGTCGCGCGGCAGGGCTTTCCAAGTAATCCCGTCGAAAGCGGCTTAGATCGCTTCCTTGAGTTCCTTGGCGGCGCGGAACGCGACCTTCTTGCTCGCCTTGATCTTGATCGCTTCGCCGGTGGCGGGATTGCGACCCATGCGAGCGGCGCGCTTGCGCACCTGCAGGATGCCCAAACCGTTCAGCCGGATGCGCGAGCCCTTCTTGAGGTGCTTCGTGATCAGACCGATCACGTCATCCAGGACCAGAACGGCCTGCTTGTTTGACATCTCGTGCTTTTCCGCCAGCTGGACGGCGAGATTGCGCGTGGAAACGGTTTCGGCCTTGGCGGCGGGTTTGGCGGCTTTGGTTGCCATTGGTTTTCCTCAGAGTGACGAATCAAGAAGAGCTTTATTTTAGCCCATTTCCTGCACCCATAGTCCATCAATCATCGAATTGGCGGGCGTTTCTTGCACAGCCTTTATTCGGAACCGTGCGCCCCGGCGCCGCAGGGCGCCACCGCAAAGGCGAAAAGAGCCCGTCCCGCAGCGGTTTCCCGCTGCAGGCCGAGCCGCAACGCGCAAAAACTGCGTCCGATCAGGACTTCTTCTTAGGGGCCGGGGCCGGCGTAGCCGGTGTCGCGGCCGGAGGCGCCAGAGAGGGTTTCGCCGGAGCGGGCGCCGGTGCCGCCGCGGGCGCTGGCGTAGCCGCCGCAGGTGCCGCCTCCTCCATGTGATGCATCCAGTGCCCGTGCATCATCCCCGGCTTCATGCTGCCCATGAACCCCGGCATAAACATCGCCACGATGTGCAGGACCGCCGCCACAAGCAGCAAGGCGCCCAGGAGATTTCCGAACAGGCTGACCAGCCCGTCCGACTTCTGCGCCGCAAAGAATATGAAAAACGCCACGATGAGGATCAACATGACGTGCATGATCTGCATATGAAGCATGACTACTCTCCCCTCCGGTGCGAAAACCGCACCACCCATTCCCATCAAGCTGAGACCCTAAAGTAGCATGATGACCGTTTTCCCGCGACGGCTGTGGGCTTAAGGCCGCGGGAAAAAAGGCCTATCCTTCGGGTCGGCGGGCTGTTAGGTCAGCCCCGAAGGCGGCTTTATCCAAGGACAGCATGACCCGCGATCCCAAAGACGTGCTCGATTTCGATCGCCTGCGGGCGGCACCTGTCGCGGATGTTCCATTTCCGTTCCTGACGGTGACGCATGTGATCCGGGGTGCGACGAAGCGTGCGATCACGGAGGACTTTCCCGAGGTCAGCAAGGCGGGCAGCTTCCCCCTCCCGAGCCTCGACTACGGCCCCGCCTTCGAGGCCCTGATCGCGGCGCTGACCGGCCCCGAAATGACGCAGATCATTGAGGAAAAGTTCGGCATCGATCTAAAGGGCCGCCCGACCATGGCGACCGTGCGCGGCCGCTGCGAGGCGCGCGATGGGCAGATCCACACGGATTCGAAGACGAAGCTGATCACCATGCTTCTTTATATGAACGACCACGCCGATGCTGATCGCGGCCGCCTGCGCCTCCTGCGCTCGCCGTCGGATCTGGACGACATGGCGTATGAGGTGCCGGCGGACGAAGCGACACTCCTGGTGTTCCGCAACACGCCGAACGCCTGGCACGGCTTCGAGCCCTTTTCGGGTCCGCGCCGCGTCATCCAGGTCAATTGGGTGACGGACGACAGCGTCGTGCGCCGCGAACAGGCGCGCCATCGCGTCAGCGCCTTCTTCAAGCGCTTGGTCGGTAAGAGCGCCCGGCATGCCGCTGCGTATTGAAACGTTCCGAAACGACATCGGCGGCAGCTCGATCTACAAGGCGGTTTCGCACCCGCTGGCGGCGGAGCCGGCGCGTGCGCTGATCGCCGGGCTGCAAGGCCCTGTCGCGATCTATGATCCCGACGGCATCGTCGAAGCTTTCGACCAGTTCTATCCGCTGGGCAACGTCGAGATCGGCGGCTTCTATGTGCAGAACGTAGAGAATTTCGAGCGTACATTCCGCGGCCGGAAAGCCGAGCCCGTCACGGCTCTGGCAAAATCTCCCTGCAAATCGCTGCTGATCGCTAGTTTCGACGAGGCGCGTCCGCTGGGTCACATCAAGCATCTTCTGCCGCGCGCGATGGAAGTGTTCAGTTTCGCGGCGCTGCGCCTGCCGGCAGACATGCTGACCGACAAGGCGCGCTATCTGTCGAACCTCAATTTTGCGACCAATTTCGCGTTTTTCCGCGATGCGGGCGGCCACCACACCCGCCTCGTCACGGCGAATTACTGGACGCGTTACGGCGCGGGGGACGTCAGGCTTTGGTGCCGGCTGTTCGACGCCAAGGGGCACGCACTGGCGACCTGGATCGAAGAGGCCGGCGCGCCGGAAGCTTCGATCGTGCTCGACAGCCGCGCCATCCGCGCGCGCTTTTCGCTGCCGGAATTCACCGGCCAGCTGTTTGTGCACGCAATCGGGGTCGCCGGCCACGACATCGTCAAATATGCGCTGGACACCTATGGCGACGCGCCGACGGTTCTGTCCGCCACGCATGATGCCAATTCCTGGCCCTCGGATCTCTATGCCGGCCTGCCCGCGCCGGCCGACGGCGAGGACGTCATCCTGTGGGCGCAGAACAGCCATCCGGTCACTATCGCCGCGGGTGAGATCGGCCTTGCACGAATGGGCAATGGCAAGATCGCGAAACTCAACGAGGCGATCGCGCCTTACGCGACGCGCGCGATCAAGGTCGGCGAGCTTCTGCCAGATCTGTCATGGCCGGAGCAGATCGAAATCCATGCCGGCAAGCATTTCGTGCGGCCGCGCTATGAAATCGTCGCAAAGAACGGCCGCTCTCGCATCGCGCACCCGAATGTGGAGCGCAGCGATCTGAAGAACGATCCGAAGCTCGCGCGTCTCGGCGAAGCATTCGGCAAGGGTCACATCCTGCCGGCCGCGATCCTGCCCGTCGAACGTTATGCCACCGTCGCACTGCCGACGCCGATGTCGACGGCTCAGACGCATATGCCGGTGAAGGCGCTCGTTTACGACGCCGAAGGCGCGCTTGTCGCGACGCACAGCTTCGGCAATCTCGCGCGTGATCATGCGGCCATGCTGGAAGCTTCGCGACTCGCCAACTTCCCGAAGGGCTTCGGCCATCTCGAGCTGGTCTACGATTTCGACGCAGGCGACGTCGCCGACGGCTGGCTGCATGCGCTCTTCCGCTATCGCGATATCCAGAGCGGACATCAGGCGGAGACGAGCTTCGGCTCGCACATCTTCAACACCGCGCTGACCTATAAGGGCGAACCGCAATCCTATGCCGGTCCGCCGCCGGGACTGTCCACACGGCTGTTCCTGCGCGTGGCGGAGAAACCGGCGCGGACCTTCTGCCATCTCGTTTATCCGTCATCTGCAGGGAATTGGCATCCGCGCTCGAAGACCTCGCTGACCTTGCGCGACACACACGGCGAGGAAATCGCGAAGAAGGCCATCTCGATCGCGCAGTCGGGCTCGCATTTCTGGCGGGTCGACGAGATGTTCGATGCGGCCGCGCTGACTGCGGCCGGGCCCAATCCTTACGTGATCGTCCGCGACGAAACCTGCCGCCTTTTCGGCTATCACGGCGTCGAAGGCGAAGCCGGAAGCTTCAGCCTCGACCACATGTTCGGGTTCTAGAACTCAACGCGAAGTCGCGGTGGCCTTTGTCATCCCAACATCCGTCATCGCCCGCTTTTAGCGGGCGACCCATTTTTTGCTCGAAGGAAATTGGGTTGCCCGGACAAGCCGGGCAATGACGAAAGGGGATGAGATTGATCTAAACCGTATTTCGCGCGGCCAGCGCTTTCGTGAAGCGCTTGGCGCAGGCGACGATCAGCTTCTCGGCGATATCGTAAGGCATGTAGCCGGCTTCGTGCTCGGTGCCGTATCGGCCGCTGAGCTCGTAGCCGAGAACGCCGAGATCCTCGAAGAAGCCGTCGTCCGGCGCGTTCAGCCACGCCGCGAAATCGCGTGGGCGATCCTTCGTCACCGACACTGTGAACGTCCACCCCGCATGCCGCGCGCGGAAATAGATCGGATAGCCCGCAAGTGTGCCTTCGCCCTGTACCGGGCACCAGCCGTAAAGATGACACTCGAGCCCCAGCGCGTCGTCGCGCACATCCCTCTCTGGCTCGGAGAGGTCACTCATCCGGACCATGTCGCCTCGCAGTCCGCGGAAACTCTAGCAGGTGATGTGACGCGCGGCGATCGTGCAGGTGCGCTCATGTGCGCCGGCAGCATCGAATACGTCCACCGTCCAGTGGTCGCCGACATGGGTGAAGAGCGTGAAGCCCCAGCCCGGAAGCGACAGGCCTTGCGTGATCTTCGCGGTGCCGACAGACCTTCCCGACAGGTTCGACGGCGCCGGATCGAGAAGATCTCCGCCCTCGCCCACGATGAGCTGCGGCGGCAGCCCCTTGTCGTAGTTGATCGCTTCGAAGGTGTGGATGTGTCCTGCGAGAAGGAGATCGACATTCGGCGGCAGGCCGATTGAGTCTTCCGCATCCATCAAAGTCGAATTGCCGCCGAACACCATGCCGAACTTCAGACCCGCAA
>DATKON010000175.1:0-17581 GCA_035524575.1 Rhizomicrobium sp. | reverse complement strand
CGCGCACCAGCGTGGACAGCAAATCGACGAGGTTCTCGAGTTGCTGTCCACGCTGGTGCGCGGCGATCTGGTCGGCCACGGAACGCGCGGCGACACGCGGATCGGTCATCGCCGCGATATGCGGCGTCATCGTGATCTTGGGGTGCGTCCAGATGGGACTTGTCTGCGGCAACGGTTCCGTCTGGAACACGTCCAGCACGGCGCCCGCGAGATGGCCGGAATCGATCGCGGCAACCACATCCTCTTCGACGAGATGCCCTCCGCGCGCCACGTTGATCACGAACGCGCCCTGCGGCAGCTGCGCGAAGGTCTTCGCGTTGAGGATGTTGCGTGTCGCCGGCGTCAGCGGCAGCAGGCAGACGAGAATGTCGCTCTGGCCGAGAAACGCTGCGAGCTCGTCGTCGCCCGCGAAGCTCTTCACGCCGGCCACGTCCTTTTTCGTGCGGCTCCAGCCGCTGACGGGGAAACCGAGGTCGCGCAGCGCCGTTGCGGCCATAGTGCCGATTTCGCCGAGGCCCAGAATGCCGATGCGGGTATCCTCGGTCCGCCGCGGCGGGAACATCTGCGCCCACTGCTTCTGCGCCTGCGCGCGGTCGAAGGTGCGCTGCACGCGATGAAAAATCAGCACATGCATCACGACGTAATGCGTCATCTCGCGCGACAGCGTGTGATCGACGAAGCGCACGAGCGGAATGTGTTTCGGAAAATCCGCATCGGAGAGGAAGCCGTCGACGCCGGCGCCGAGCGAAAAGATCGCCTTGAGATTGGGCAGCGTCCTGAAGAGGCCGGCCGGCGGGCGAAAGCCGAGTGCGTAGTCGATGCTCTCGGGCGCATATTGATCCTGACCGTGGATGATCACCTTCAGCCACGGCGCATGTTTCGCCATCGGCTCGGTCCAGAGCCTTGCGATCGCAGGCGGCACGACTGCCAGAAGCGTGGTCATGCGGACATGCTCACCGCAATTGCCGCGCGGTTCAACCCTACTTCGTGGGCGGCAACGGCGCGGGCTTGTCGGACAGCGTGCGCAGGTAAGCGATCAGATCGGTGCGATCCTTGTCGCTCGGAATGCCGGCGAACGTCATCTTGGTGCCGGGTACCATCACTTGCGGCTGCTTCAGATACTGGAACAGCTTCGCATAGGTCCACGGATCGTGATTGGACGACATGGCGCTCGAATAGTCGTAGCCAGGATGCGACGCGCGCGCGCGGTTCACGATGTCCCACAGATTCGGGCCGATCAGGTTCGGGCCGCCCTTGGTGAGGCTGTGGCACTGCTCGCAGCGCTCGGAGATCTGTTTGCCGTGGGCCACATCGCCATGGGCGATATCCGGCTGGGACAAGGATGCCGATGCGGCTTTCGACTGATTGGCCGGCGCCGTGCTGGCCGCGCTGCCTGCTACGCCGCTCGCCGGCGTCGTGGCGCCGGCCGGTGCGGGCGATGCGGGCGTGCCGGCGGGCGCCTTCGGCGGCGCAGGCGCCGGAATGGCCGCAGGCGTGTCGGCCAGCGTGCGCAGATAGGCGATCAGGTTGATACGGTCCTGCGCGCTGGGAAGACCGGCGAACGTCATCTTGGTGCCCGGCACCATTGCGGCGGGCAGCTTCAGATAGGTGAAGAGATTGTCGTACGTCCACGGATCATGCTTCGACGCCATGGCGCTCGAATAATCAAAGCCCGGATGCGACGCGCGCGGACGATCGACGATACCCCACAGATTGGGACCGATCTTGTTTGGGCCGCCCTTCGTCAAGTCATGGCACTGCTCGCAGCGATCGGAGACCTTCTTTCCTTCGGCGACGTCGGCCTTCGGCAGAACCGTGCCCCAATCGGGCATCGCTTCGGCAGCGGGCGCTGCGTTGTTCGACGCGGTCTGCGCCGGCACGCCCGGCACGATGTACCCCGGCTTCGCGGGCTCCGGCACTTCGAAGATCGCGCCAGCGACAATACTCAGCACGAGGACGAACATCAGCGTGGCGAGGACCGCACCCGCGATCTTGTTCCACTCCCAGGAATCCATAAGGTCTGGCTCCGCGTGCTTAGGGCTTGCGCCGGTTCTTAAGTGAGGGGCGAAGTACGAAGCAGGCCCCCGAAGACCGGGCGACATTACCGTCCGCGATTGAAGCGTCATTGCGGCGAAGCGTCGCATAAGTGGCGGATTGGGCGGAAGAATTGGGCAGAGGAAAGTCAAAAGCGATGAACCCGATCGTGGTCATTCCAGCGCGTCTTCAGTCGACGCGTCTGCCGAACAAACCGCTCGCCGATATCGCCGGCCAGACGATGATCGAGCGCGTCTGGCGCCAGGCGATGAAAGCCGCGCTCGGCCCCGTTCTGGTGGCGGCCGCGGAGCGGGAAATCGTCGATGTCATAGAGCGCGCCGGCGGCAACGCCGTGCTCACCAATCCGGAATTGCCGTCCGGCTCGGACCGCGTCTTCGCCGCGCTCGAAAGCGTCGATCCGGATGGATCCTATGATGTGGTGGTCAATCTGCAGGGCGACCTGCCAGCGCTCGATCCCGCGACGATCCGCGCGGTCGCAGAGGTTCTTGCGGCGACGGGAACCGACCTTGCGACGCTGGCGGCGGAAATCGACAATCCGGCCGAGCGCGACAATCCCAGCGTGGTGAAACCGGTCGTCGCCTGGGAGAAGGATGGACGGCGCGGACGCGCACTTTATTTCACGCGAGCGTCCGCCCCCGCGGGCGAAGGCCCGCTGTTCCATCACATCGGCATTTATGCGTTCCGCCGCGCGAGCCTGGCGCGCTTCGTGCACCTGCCGCCCTCGCCGCTCGAAATCCGGGAGAAGCTGGAGCAGCTGCGCGCGCTGGAAGGGGGCATGACCATCGGTATCGCCCGCGTTGACGCAGTCCCCCTGAGCGTCGACACTCCGGACGATCTCGAAAAAGCCCGCGCCATTCTCTCGCGCTCATAAGGTTTCGCCATGACTTCGCTGATTTCGCGCGCCAAGACCGTAGCCTTCCAGGGGGAGCCCGGCGCCTATGCCAATCTCGCCGCGCGCGAGGCTTTGCCGCATGTCACCGCGGTCCCGCGAGCCACATTCGAAGACGCCATCGCCGCGGTGCGCGAAGGCGAGACCGATCTTGCGATCATTCCGGTCGAGAACTCGCTGCACGGGCGCATCGCCGACATCCATCATCTGCTGCCCGAAGCGGGCCTTTACATTGTCGGCGAGCATTTCCATCGCGTGCGCCATCAGTTGTTGGGCATCAAGGGCGCGACGCTCGACGGCATCAAGACGGTGTTCAGCCAGGGTCCGGCGCTCGGCCAATGTTTGAAGATCATCCGCGCGCGCAAATGGCATGCGCAGAACTGGCATGACACGGCCGGCTCGGCGCGGCACGTGGCCGAGCTGAACGATCCGACGGTGGCGGCTATCGCCTCCGCGCTCGCGGGTGAATTCTACGGCCTCGATGTCCTCAAAGCCGATATCGAGGACGAACCCCACAACATGACGCGATTCCTGATCATGGCGCGCGAACCCGACGATGCGCCGCTCGATTCCGGTGCCGTCGTCACGACATTCGTCTTCCGCGTCCGCAATGTTCCCGCCGCGCTCTACAAGGCGATGGGCGGCTTCGCCACCAACGGCGTGAATATGACGAAGCTCGAGAGCTACCAGCTCGGCGGCTCGTTCAACGCCACGCAGTTCTATGCCGATGTCGAAGGACATCCGGAACAACGAAATGTACGTCTCGCGCTGGAAGAGCTCCGCTTCTTCACGAGCAAGCTGACGATCCTCGGCGTCTATCCGGCAAGTCCTTTACGCGATAAAATTCCGGCAGCGTAATCCGGAGGCCTATCGAAAGTTACGATGCCAGCCGGATTTGCTCTGCTCCGTCGCAGATCAGTTCGCCCATCCATGGCGCCAGTTGGGGATATTGCGCGAGCATCCGCCTAAGGCGTTCGATGTGCGCAGGCGAGAAATACGCCGCGGCGCGGCCCTTGACGCCCTTGTTGAAGCGGAAGGCGCTGCGGTTGCTCCAGACCTTCTCCGTCACTTCGTCGCATGTCGCGCGCGACACGGCGAAACCCGCATGGGTCAGCGCGCGATGGACGGTTGCCGCGGGTTCGGTGCGGAACGCATCATAATGCAGGACACACACTGTCTCGGGCGCTGCGTCCACATAGTCCTTCCACGTCGCGAAATAGCTTGCATACCAGGGCGCCACGATATCGACCATGAAATCGGCCTTGGCCTGGCGGCTCTTCGTGACGAAATCGCTCGGAATAAGACAGTTGAGTCCGTCGGCGCGCGCGATCGGATCGTTGTCGAGCATATCCCAGTAAGAGGCGAGCATGTCGGGAATGTCGCGCAGCATGATGACCGGCTTCAATCCGAACGCGTCGAGGAAGTTGCGGTTGGCGGCCAATGCCTGCATGTGGATGTGCACGACGACGGGCCTTGCCGCCGCGTCGAGATAGCAGGCGACGAACGCCGGCAGATAGGGTGTCGCGTCGCGTCCGCCCTGCGCATGCGTCACGCGGAAGACGCCGCCATTGACGGCGTCGATCGCCACCTGGCGGAAGAACGTGCCCGCGGCTTTCGGTGCAAAGCACAGAAGGAGGACCGGGCGTCGCTTGCCGAGCGCGCGCATCTGAACGAGCGCCGGGCCTTTGAACGCACCGTCAGTGTCCGGCCGCTGGAAGAGAAGACTGATCGAGTTGCTGTCGAAGGTCGCGGCCATGGAATCCTCCTCGTCTCACGCGGCCATGAGTTCGGGGATCCACGGCGCCAGCGGCTTGTAGATCGACAGCATCCGGGCAAGACGTTCGAGATGGGCGGGCAAGAAATAGTCGCGGCCGCGGCCGGCGACGCCCTTGTTGAAGCGGAGGCTTCCGCGCTCGCCCCAGACTTTCTCGATCGCCGCATCGCATTTGGCGCGCGGCACGACGAAGCCCGCATGGGTCAGCGCGCGATGCAGCGTGGCCGCGGGCTCGGTGATGAAATCGGCATAGCGCAGCACGCAGACCGTTTGCGGCGCCGCCTCGGCGTAATCCTTCCACGTGGCGAAATAGCTCGCATACCACGGCGCCACGATGTCGATCATGAAATCGGCCTTTTCGGCGCGTGACAGTGAAACGAAATCGTGCGGGATGAGACAGTTCAATCCGTCGGTGCGCGCCACCGGATCGGTGTCGAGCATGTCCCAGTAGGAGGCCAGCATGTCGGGAATGTCGCGCAGCATGATGACGGGCTTGAGCGCGAACATCTCCATGAAATTGCGGTTGGCCGGCAGCGCCTGCATGTGGATATGCGCGATGAGCTGCGGTTTGCTCGCATCGAGGAACGCCGCAATGAAGGTGGGCAGATAGGGCGTGCCGTCGCGGCCGCCTTGCGCGTGCGTGAATCTCGGAAGATGCCCGCCCACGGCTTCCATCGCGGCCTGGCGGAAGAACGTGCCCGCCGCCTTCGGCGCGAAGCTCAACAGCAGCATGCGGCGCTTGGCCCCCAGGGCACGGAAATAGGCGACGAATTGCGGCGGGAAGACACCGTCCGGCGTCGGCACCTCGAAGATCGCGTGCATGGCGTTGGCGTCGATGACGGCGGACATGGGCTTCCCCTCGTCCCGCAACGCTAGGATCGTTTGGTAAAAAAGCGGTAAGCGGCAGGGCCCGAAGGCAGGAATTTTTAACGCTGTGGACGCACCACGTTCTCTGCGTCGAATCCTTCTTTCAGCCGATCAGCGCTTCGAGCGCTTTCAATCCGGCGGTGAGCGCGGCCGGGCCGGGCTGGAGGATGAGCGGCGATTTGATTTCGTGGAGACGGCCGTTCTTCACGGCCGGGATTTTGTCGAAGCCCGACCGTGCGACCATCTTCTCGGCACGGAATTTCTTCCCGCACCACGAGGCGACGATGATGTCGGGTGCAGCGGCGATGACCTCGTCCACCGTGACGAGACGTTCCTTCGCAGATTTGCCTTGCGAGCGATCGGCAAAGACATCGATGCCGCCGGCGATCGCGATCAGCTCCGAGACCCAGCCAATCGCCGAGATCATCGGGTCGTCCCATTCCTCGAAATAGACTTTCGGCCGTGACGAAAGACGTGCCGCGCGCGACGCCATGCGTTCGAGTTCGCGTTCGTATTCGCCGGCAAGTGCGTCGGCTCGTGCTGATGCGCCGGTCAACGCGCCCAGCGTGCGGATCATGTCGAGAATCTCGGCGACCGAACGCTGATTGAAACAGTGCACCGCGACGCCCTTGCGGATCAGCTCGGCGACGATCTCGGCCTGCATGTCGGAGAAGGCGAGCACGAGATCGGGCTTCAGCGCGAGGATCTTGTCGACATCGGCAGAGATGAATGCCGAGACGCGCGGCTTCTCCTTGCGCGCGCGCGGCGGCCTCACGGTATAGCCGGAGATGCCGACGATGCGGCGTTCCTCGCCGAGAAGATAAAGCGTCTCGGTCGTCTCTTCCGTCAGACAGACGATGCGTTCGGGCGGATACATCAGGTTGCTCTTGCGCGTGAAGCCGGGTCTCTGTCTAGTGCTTCCCGTTTCAGGGGACAATCATGGCGACGAAAGCCTGGATGTCGTGGAGCTCGGGCAAGGACAGCGCCTTCGCGCTTCACATCGCGCGCACGCAAGGCCTGGCCGATATCGTGGGCGTGCTGACGACGGTCAACGAAGTCCATGACCGCGTCGCGATGCACGGCGTGCGCGCCTCGCTGCTCGACCGGCAGATCGAAGCGCTCGGCCTTTCCGCGATCAAGGTGCCGCTGCCGAGCCCCTGCCCCAACGACATCTATGAAGCGCGCATGGACGGGGCTTGCGCCGACATCAGATCGCGCGGCGTCGATCACATGGTGTTCGGCGATCTGTTCCTGGAAGACATCCGTGCCTATCGCGAAGAGAAGCTGAAGGCTGCGAAGATGACGCCGCTGTTTCCGCTGTGGCTGCGCGATACCACGGCGCTGGCGCGCGACATGATCGCGACCGGCCTCGTTGCGCATATCGTCTGCCTCGATCCGAGAAAGCTTGACAAGAGCTTCGCCGGGCGCCGTTTCGATGAAACGCTTCTGCGCGATCTTCCGCCGGACATCGATCCGTGCGGCGAGAACGGCGAATTCCATACCGTCGTGACGGCAGGACCGATGTTCAAGGCGCCGATCGACGTCGAGATCGGAGAAACGGTCGAACGCGACGGCTTCGTGTTCACCGATGTGATGCCGGTTTGAAGATCGAGTGCGTTTCAAGATGCGGGCGGGACGCCCGTGCTCCGGCGCCATTGCTTCGGCCTAGGGGACTACAGATCAGCGCCACAACAGATTTCGAAATCTGCAAACGCGTGACAGATTAAACTCACTGCATAAGCGATAGCGTCGGAGCGCGGCCGCCTCGGCCGCATCTATCCCTCGGCGAATGCCTTCAACAGATGATGCGCAATCGCGATCGACGGCGGCAACCAGAAGCCGTGGCTCTGATCGCCCGCGAGTACTTGGCGCACGACGTCGCGTTCGACCCAGCGCGCTTCGGCGAGCTCGCTTTCGTCGACGGTGATCTCCTGGCTTTCCGCTTCCGCGAAGCAGCCGATCATGAGCGACGACGGAAACGGCCAGGGCTGCGTCGCGTAGTAGGTCACCCGGCTGGTTCTGACGCCGGATTCCTCGTGCAGCTCGCGACGCACGGCTTCTTCGATTGTCTCGCCCGGTTCGATAAAGCCCGCGAGCGCGGAGAACATGCCGCGCGGGAATTGTTTGCCGCGACCGACCAGACATTGGTCGCCATAGGTCGCAAGCATGATGACGACAGGATCCGTGCGCGGGAAATGTTCGGTGTTGCATCGGGTGCAGAGCCGCTTGTAGCCCGCATCGGCGATTACGGTCGGCGCTCCGCAGCGCGGACAGAAGCCGTGACGCTGATGCCAGTCGATGAGCGCCTTCGCCTGTCCCAGGATCGCGGTGTCTTTTGCCGGCAAAAGCATCGAGGCGCCGCGCATTTCGCGGAAATGGCCGAGGCCTGCGAGCGGGCCTTCATGGGCGGGATCGCGCGCCTCGCTGATGTCCAGCGCAAAATAGGCGTGGCCGTTCTCGAGACCGAGCAGCACGGAGGCCGCGTCCGGCCCTGCGAGAGATTCGGCGAGGCCCGGCCGCAGGAATCCCGCTTCGATCGGGCCTTTCGCGTTCTCGGGTCCCAGGATGAACGGCTGCAGCCGCCACATCGGCAGAATGAACGACGAAGGATCGCGCCTTTTCGCCGCCACCCATTCGGCATCGATGCGCCTCTCGCTCGCGCGATCCAGGGGATTGCCGGAAAACGGAATCACGCGCGACCTCTCTTTCGCAGGGATGCTTGAAGAGTAGTGCCCCGCGTCGCCAAGGCAAGGCCTGCGGCTTTGAGCGCTCGCGAGGAGCGTGCTATGGCCGCGCGCCATGCCTATTGTCCTCATCCTCATTTTTGCAGCCGTTGCAGCGGTGGCGCTTGGCTTTGCCTGCTGGCCGCTGTGGCGGAGCAACAGACCCGGCCGTGCCGTTCTGACGGGCTCTCTCGCCCTGTTCATGATCGCCATCGCCGCCGGTGCGTATATCCTCGTCGGCCATCCCGATCTCGCCGCGCGGTCGGTCGAGTCGCCGGATGCAAAAGAGAAGGATGCGCGCGCACTGGTAACGACTCTCGCCTGGCGCATGCGGCAGAATCCCGGCGACCCGCGCGGCTGGTATGTGCTGGGTCGCGGTTATCTCTATCTCGGCGATGCGCAGGACGCAGCGGCCGCCTTCAAGCGCGCCATTCCGCTGACCCCGCCCGAGGCACGTCCCGCGATGCTTTCGACCTATGGCGAAGCCCTGATGCTGGCCGCGCAGGGAATGGTGACGCCCGATGCGGAAGCGGCGTTTCGTGCAGCGCTCGCGGACGATCCAAAAAACTTCGAGGCCCGCTATTATCTCGGCGAAGCGTATGCGCAGCGCCGCGACGCGCCCCACGCACTGGCCTTGTGGCGCGCACTCCTTGCGGACTCGCCGCCCGACGCGCCGTGGCGCCGCAAAGTCGCCGATCGCATCGCTCTCCTCTCCGCGCTCACCGAGCCGCCGCCCGATCCGTCGGTCATGGTCGCAAACCTCGCCGCGCGGCTTAAGCGGACGCCGAACGATCCCCTGGGCTGGCAGCAGCTTGTGAAGTCCTATGTCGTGCTGGGCCAACCTGAGAACGCCCGCACGGCGCTGGCCGATGCGCGCCGGGTCTTCGCCGCCGACAAGGTGCAACTGGCGGCGCTCGACGGCGAAGCGAAGATGTTGAAGCTGGAGAAATGAAAACGGCCGCCGAAGCGGCCGCCGTTTTCAAAATCGGCTGGACGATTCAGGCCCCGACGCGTCCCTGCCAGACCGGCCAGCAGGTGGAACGGCCGACGGCCTTCGCCGCATTGTAGAGCTTCATCTGCGCGTCTTCGGCGCTCGCGCCGGACTGCGTGGCCATGTAATCGGTCGAACCCGCGCACCAGACATAGAACTGATGCTTGCCGGGCGCGTAGAAATCGGTTTGCGCACTCGACAGGAAGTTCGAGGCTACCGCTACGCCGGCCGCCGCGAACACCACACCGCCTGCAACGGCGCCGAAAATCCGTCTGACTGTCATGCCCATCCTAACTGGCCCCCGACGCTCGCCTGTCGGTGCCCCTTTGTGCTGCGGCATGTGCTGCGCCGCACCATTCCCATACGGAAAACTAGCGCATCCAGCGAGGAAGGTCCAGCGAAATCAACCATGGATATTATGCCGAAGTTGCTGAAATTACGAAGAAATCCGCTCCGGTGTGTGTCCTTCCGAACGAATTGCTAACTCTATTTCGGCAGCCGCCGCCTCGACTAGGGCCGCGTCCCTGCCCCTGACGACCAGCTGAACGCCAAAGCCGTCGGCCGTGTAGAAAGGGTAGCTGCCGATCGCGACGCTTTTATTTTCCGCCTGGATTTTGGCCAGCGGCCCCGCGATTCGGCCTTCCGGAATGCGGGCGCTGACGGTCGCGGTCGAAACCACAACCCCCTTCCGGAGCCGGGGCACCACGTCCTCCAGCATAGCCCGCATCACCGTGGGCACCCCCGCCATGACGAAGACATTGCCGATCTGGAAGCCTGGCGCGGTCGAGGCCGAGTTCTTGATCAGGCTGGCAGTGTCGGGAATGCGCGCCATGCGCTGGCGCATCTCGTTGAACTCGCCGGGCTTGTAGCGGGCGGCCAACATGGCCATGGCTTCGGGGTGATAATCGATGCCGACGCCGAAGGCTTTTGCGATCGCATCCGCCGTGATGTCGTCATGGGTGGGACCGATGCCGCCGGTGGTAAAGACGTAGGTGTAACGGGTCCTCAGCGCGTTGACGGCGTTGACGATCTCCTCTTCCACGTCGGGCACCACGCGCGCCTCGCGCATGTCGATCCCGAGCACGCCCAGGAATTTCGCGATGTAGTTGAGATTGGTGTCCTGCGTGCGGCCCGACAGGATCTCGTCGCCGATTATAAGGACGGCCGCAGTGATGAGTTCGTCGGGTTCGCGCATCGGCCCCGCTCTTGGGTTTAACGGCAAAATTACCTATCTTGACGTACTCGAAAGGACGGAGCGCCAGCAAGCGCGCCCGGCAAAGACGGAACATGCAGGCATTGACCGAAGGCCCGGAACTCTTTGAAGCCGCGCGGCGCGCCAGCGTGACCGTGCCCATTTTCGGCGAGGAAGGCTTCGAAGGCATGCGCCGCGCCGGCCGGCTAGCGGCGGAAGTGCTCGATCTGCTGGTGCCCGAAGTGGCGCCGGGCGTCACCACCGCCCATCTCGACAAGCTTGCCTACGAATACACGCTCGATCACGGCGGCATTCCCGCCTGCCTGGGCTATCGCGGCTATCGCCACACGCTCTGCACCTCGATCAATCACGTCGTCTGCCACGGAATTCCGAACGACAAGCCGCTGCGGGACGGCGACATCGTCAATATCGATGTGACGGTCATCATCGACGGCTGGCATGGCGATACGAGCCGCATGTACGCGGTCGGCGACGTGAAGCGCAAAGCGCTGCGCCTTGTCGATGTCACTTACGAATCCATGATGCGCGGCATCGCCGTCGTCAAGCCTGGCCACACGACCGGCGATATCGGCCACGCGATCCAGTCCTATGCCGAGGGTGAGGAGCGCTGCTCCGTCGTCCGCGATTTCTGCGGCCACGGTGTGGGACGCATCTTCCATGCGCTGCCCAACATCGTGCATTACGGCCGTCCCGGTTACGGCCTGGCGCTGAAGCCGGGCATGTTCTTCACGATCGAACCGATGATCAATCTCGGCGGCTACGGCGTGAAGGTGCTGAACGACGGCTGGACCGCAGTGACGCGCGACCGCTCGCTGTCGGCGCAGTTCGAGCACACGGTTGGCGTGACGGACCAGGGCGTCGAGATCTTCACGAAGTCGCCCAAGGGCTTCGACAAGCCGCCTTACGCATAAGATCGCCAGCTGCGCTTTCGAGGCTTATTCCGCAGCGGCTTTCGCGCGAAGCGCCGCCGTAGTCTGGAAATAGGCCGGAAAATCTCCCGACAGATTGCGATGCACGAGGCGCGAAATCTCGTCGGCCAGTACCTGGCCCTCGCCGCGCTCGAGCGCTGCAAGCGTGGTGCGCACGATTTCATCGGGCGAACTCTTCGGCGCGTCGATGCTGCGCGCGAGATCGGTGTCGATGAAACCCGCATGCAGACCGACCACCTGGGTTCCTTGTTCGGCAAGCTGGATGCGAAGGCCGTTGGTCAAGGCCCAGGCGGCGGATTTCGAGGCGCCGTAGGTCGCCAGCAGCGAATTGTTCATCCAGCTGGCGACAGACAATACGTTGATGATGGCGCCTCCGCCATTTTTGGCCAGCACCGGCGCGAAGGCGCGCGCCGTGCGCAGCGGGCCGACGAAATTCACTTCGAACTGCTCCCGCGCATCTTCGATCGCATTCGCGGCGAGAAAATCGCCGGGCTTCGCGATTCCGGCATTGTTGATCAGGAGATTGACGTCTCCGGTGGCGCGCACCGCGGCGGTGACATCGTCGTCGCGGGTGACGTCCAGCTTCAACGGTGCCACGCCCTCTAAAGTGACGGATTCCGGCTTCCTCGCCGCGGCATAGACTTTCGCGGCGCCCTTCTCCAGCAGCACGCGGGCAAAGGCGAGGCCGAGGCCCCTGTTGGCACCCGTGACCAAAGCGATCGATCCTGCAACTTTCATGACCTGCTCCCTTGCCGGCTCATTCATTATGAGCATCATACTTGCGGATAGATGATGGCTGTCATATTTGATATCAAGACGGCGCCCGCCGATTTCTAAACAGGACGGAAAGACCCAAACAAGATGCGCTATCCCGCCAGCGAGACCGCCAGGAAGCACCAGAAGATCCTCAAGGAAGCCGCGCGATTGTTCCGCGAACGCGGCTTCGCCGCCGCGGGTGTCGCCGAAATCATGGAAGCCGCCGGGCTGACCCATGGCGCGTTCTATGCGCATTTTCCGTCGAAGGAGGCGCTGGAGGCCGAGGCGATCGATTTCGCGCTGGAAGGTTCGGACCTCCGCCTCGATGCCCTGACGGCAGAGGCAAGCGATCCGAAACAGGCGTTTCTCGATAGCTATCTCAACGCGGCGCATCGCGACCGACGCGGCACCGGCTGCGCCATCGCTGCGCTGGCGTCGGAGATCGCCCGCGGCTCTGCAGCACGCGAACCCTTTACGCAGCGTCTGAAGCACAGGATCGACGCGATGGCACGCGGCTTTCCATGGAAACGCAAGAATGCGGCGCGGCGCAACGCGATCCATCTTTTGTCGGCGGCCGTCGGCGCGTTGGTGTTGGCGCGCGCCGTGGACGATCCCGATTTTTCCGACGAGATCCTGAGCAGCGTCCGGGACAGCTTGGCCTTGTTGTGAACTCAAAGACTATGCTGCGGCCCGACACGAAATCGCGCGAGAGCGCCGGTGACGGTCCGTTCAACACGCCGGATCCCGCGACTTCCATGCCGGCGGGGTGAAAGGGCAACACGGATATCCGGCGCGCGCGCCGTCACAGCGAATGCCCGACGCCACAATTTGCGAAGGCTCTGACAAGCTCCTCGCACAGATGCGTGCCAGTATCATGATCGTCCGACGGGCGACGACGAATGACGGGACAAGTTTCCGACGGCGAAGACGCACCGCATTATGTCGGGCATAGGCAGCGGCTGAAGCAGCGCTTCCTGCAAGGCGGCGCGGAGGCTCTGCCCGATTACGAGCTGATGGAGCTCGTGCTGTTCGCCGCCATTCCCTTGCGCGACGTGAAGCCGCTGGCGAAAGAGCTGGTGCAGCGGTTCGGCAGTTTTGCCGAGGCGATCGCGGCGCCGCGCGAACGGCTGGAAGAGATCAAGGGCGTCGGCGAAGCGGTGATTGCACAGTTCAAGATCGTGGAAGCGGCGGCACTGCGCCTGTCAAAAACACGCCTTCTCAATCGTCCCGCCTTGAGCTCCTGGAGCGCGCTGCTCGATTATTGCAAGGCCGCGATGGCGCGTACCGCCCACGAAGAGTTCCGCGTGCTGTTCCTCGACCGCAAGAACAATCTCATCGCCGACGAAGTGCAGAGCACGGGCACTGTCGATCACGCGCCGGTCTATCCGCGCGAAATCGTCAAGCGTGCGCTCGAGCTCGGCGCCTCCGCGCTGATCCTCGTGCACAATCATCCAAGCGGCGATCCGACGCCCTCCCGCGCCGACATCGACATGACGCGCGAGATCGTGCAGGCAGCCGGAGCATTGCGCATCAAGATCCACGACCACATCGTCGTCGGGCGCGGCGGAACCGCGAGTCTCAAGGCTCTCGGTTTGATGTAGCGCAAGCCGAAAACACACAAACGCCGCAATTATGGTCTGGGCTTCCTGAGACAGGGGGGTGCATGAATCTGTTTCAATCAGACCGTCATGAGTCCCTCATTTCGACGCCATGGAATGAGAACGAGGCGCGCCGGGCGATCGGCGACATTGCTTCATCCGCGCTGGCGCATTTCGATCCGGAGAAACTCTGGCCGTCCCATCCCGTGGACAGCGTGCCCGATGGCGTGGCCGGTGTTTACATGGGCGCGGCCGGTGTGGTGCTGGCGCTCGATCACCTGAAGCGCGCCGGCGCGATCGACGCGGCGCGGGATTTCCATGTCGCAGGCTTCGCGGAGCGCGACAATCTCTGGCTCAAGAATTCGCCGCTCGGCGATTTCGGCGCGCTGCTGATGGGCGATATGGGCGCCTATCTTGCCGCCATGCGCGTGCGGCCCGAAGCGCAGATCGCCGAGCGCGTTTTTGCGCGCGCCGAAGGCAATGACCGCCGCCCGATCCTCGAGCTCATGTGGGGCACGCCCGGCTCGATGCTGACCTGCGTGTTCATGCATGCGCTGTGCGGCGAAGAGCGGTTCGAGGAACTTTATCGCAGGCAGGCCCGCCGGCTGCTCGCCGATGCCGAACATGCAGGCGCCTGCAAATTGTGGACGCAGGATATTTACGGCACGCGGGCGCGCTATCTGGGTTTGGTGCACGGCTTTGCCGGTCACGCGCTCGCACTTCTCAAAGGCTGGCACTGGCTCGGGGCCGACCAACAGAAGACCGTCACCGATCTGATGATCGAGATGCTGGCGACGACCGCCAAGCGGTCGGCGCGCGGCGCCAACTGGCCGACGGATGCGAATGCTTCCGAAGTGCCGATGCTCTGCCAGATGTGCCACGGCGCGCCCGGCATTCTCACCGCCTTCGCGGACGCGCCGTTTTCGACACCTGATTTCGAGCGCCTGCTGCTCGAAGGCGGCGAGCTTGTCTGGATCGCAGGGCCCGTGAAGAAGGGATCGAACTTCTGCCACGGCACCGGCGGCAACGCTTATGCGCTGCTGAAACTCTATCGCCGCACGCGCGATCGCAAATGGCTGCATCGCGCCCGCGCCTTTGCGATGACCGGTATTGCGCAATGGCGTGCCGCGCGCGTCGAGTATGGGAGAGATCGCTATTCGCTGTGGACGGGTGATCCGGGATTTGCCGTATGCCTGTGGAGCTGCATCACGGGCGATCCGCAGTTCCCGGCGCTTGACACAATCTGATCAGACCTGCGTCGCGCGTGTGACAAGCATCGGAATGCAAAGAGATAATCCGGCACACGCGTTTGCGGGCGGTTGCGTTCGCGATCTCGCTTCCATCTGCTAGGATCACGCCGTCAGGCCTAGAACAGGCGGGGGTGGGGATGGTGCCGGCGCAGAATAGCGGCCGCGAGTGCCGTGTCCTCGCGGAGAATTCTCCGCGCATTTCCTTTTATCGCAACACGACCGCGCTGGGCATCTGCATGCTCTGCGCGATTTCGCTGAGCGCGAGGTCCGCACAGGCGGGCGGTGTGTTGCCGACGAACGGACAATATGTTGCGGGACAAGGCTCGATCTCGAGTGCGGGCAATCAGCTCACCGTCAACCAGGCCTCGAGCCACGGCATCATCAACTGGAACAGCTTCTCGATCGGCGCCGGCAACCAGGTGCAGTTCAACAACGGCAGCGGCGCTACGCTCAACAGAGTCACGGGAGGCAATCTTTCGCAGATCGACGGCGCGCTGAAAGCGACCGGCTCGGTCTATCTGATAAACCCGCAAGGCATCGTCATCGGTCCCGGCGGACAGGTGATCACCAATGGCAGCTTCGTCGCCTCGACCCGCGACGTCTCCAACAACGGCTTCATGAGCGGCGGAGCGTTTGCGGCGAGCGGGTCGTCCAGCGGCAGTGTTGTCAACCAGGGCGTGATCACGTCGAACACCGGCGACGCTATTCTCGTCGGCAGCACGGTCCGGAACAGCGGCGTCATCTCGGCGCCGAACGGCACCGTCGGACTTGCGGCGGGAAACGAGATCACGCTGCAGCCGCTCGGCAGCGACGCGCGTATCGCGATCTCGGGCGGCACGGGCTCCGTCACCAATTCCGGCAACATCAGAGCCGCGCAAGCCGAGCTCAATGCCGCGGGCGGGAATGTCTACGCGCTGGTCGAGAACAATGGCGGCGCGATTTCCGCGACGGGCACGCAGACGATCAACGGCCATGTCTGGCTTTTGGCGGGCGGGACGACGAGCGTGTCAGGCACGATCACGGCACGAAACGCCAACGGTTCGGGCGGCGCCATCGAGACGTCGGGCCATTCGCTCGTTCTCAACCACGCCAACGTGAATGCAGGCCGGGGCGGACAATGGCTCGTCGATCCCGACGATCTCGACGTGGATGCGACAGCCGCAACGATCATCGACTCCTCGCTGAACGCCGGCACCAGCGTCACGCTGCGGACAACCGCATCGGGCACGAGCGGTCCCGGAACCGTCAACGCCAACGGCCAAGGCGACATCAATATCCAAAGTGCCATCAACTGGAACACCGCAGCCACGCTCACGCTCGACGCCTATCACGGCATCAACATCACCGCACCCATCACCGTTCAGGCGAACGGCAAGATCGTGCTGACGACGAACGACGGCGGCACGGGCGGCGATCTGAGCTTCGGGCTCGGCGCGAGCGGCTTTGCGGGCAACATCGCGTTCATCGGCACGGAAGGTTCGGGCCAGAGCCTCACTATTAACGGCGCGGCTTACACGTTGCTCTATTCGATGAGCGAACTTGAAGGCCTTAACACCTATCGCGTCGGCGATTATGCACTAGCCAAACCGCTCGATGCCTCAAGCGTCACAAATTGGGTGCCGATCGGATACGGCAACACCACGCAATCACAATTTGCCAACCTCTTTGAAGGGCTCGGCAACACGATTTCGAACCTCACCGTGAATGCGGGACCTGATGGCGGCGGACTCTTCGGCGTTATAAGCGGAACCGTTCGCGATGTCGGCGTTGTCGGCGGCTCGGTCAGGGGATCATCCGAATTGGGCGGGCTGGCTGGCGGGCTCTTCGCCGGCAAGGTCGATGACGCTTATTCGACCGCGACGGTCACCGGGACAGGCGGCAGTATCGGTGGGCTGATAGGCGTAGGCGGCGGGCCCATAGCGAATTCATACGCGGCGGGAAGCGTAACCGGAACTGCCGGTGTCGGTGGGCTCGTCGGCCTGTTCTCAGGCTCGCTCGTACTCACCAATTCCTTCTATGACATCGATCGGGTTCTTATCAACGGAACACACGCTGTAACTCTGGGCGGCATGTATGACGCGCAATATCAGGATTGGATTGCTCACAATCTGACGCTCAAGCCCGCGAACTATTTCGGCGCGCCAGACGCAAACGGATTTTACTCCGTCTCATCGGTTCAGGGCTTCGAGGATCTCCTCGGATTCTCGGAAAGCTCGTCGCCGAAATTCAAGCTGACACACAATCTCGATTTGTCCTCCGCACCGAGTTTCTTCATTCCTTATTTCGAAGGAACGCTGAACGGCCAAGGTTACACCATCAGCAATTTCTCGCTCGGCGAGACCAGCGCTACCTCCAATCTGCCTTTCGGACTTTTCGGAGTGCTGTCCGGTGGAATGATCACAAACGTCGGTCTTGTGAATGCGAGCGTGTCCGGAAATGAGTTCGTAGGCGGGCTTGTGGGACTCAGCAACGACGGTGCGGTCTCGAACGCGAGCGTGACGGGAACGGTCTCCGGAACGAGTTTCTATGTCGGTGG
>DATKON010000174.1:0-7362 GCA_035524575.1 Rhizomicrobium sp. | reverse complement strand
CCCTCAGAGGCATATCGGCGGCCGACTCCTATGCCTCGACCGTCGTCGACGTCACCACAGAAATGCTTGCCCAGATCCTGTTCATCATCATGGGCGTCATTCTGCTCGTCCGGCATCTCGGCTTTTCTTCGCTCCACTCCGACCTGTTTGCGCCGCTCATCATCGGGCCCGTTCTCGCCGCGCTGGGCGCCGCGGGCTTCATCATCGTTCAGCGCAAGGGACCCGCCTTTGCGGAGAGCCTGACCGCACGCCTTTTTCCGCAGGCTGTGCGCCATGCCGGCGCCTTTGCCCGTTCGATTTCCGCCATTTACGCCCACCCCGGCCGCATTGTGGCCTCGATCGCCATCCATTTCGTCGGCTGGCTGGCAAGCGCGCTGATGAGCTGGCTCGCCTTGCGACTGATCGGCGCGCATATGAGTTATTTGTCCATGGTCGCGATCGAAAGCACACTTTCCGCCATCCGCAGCGCTGCCGTGCTCGTGCCGTCTGCCATGGGCGTGCAGGAGGCGACCTACGCCATGCTCATGCCGCTCTTCGGCGTCAGTTCGGCGATCGGTTTGGCGCTCTCGCTTCTCAAACGTGCCGTCAACATCGCCATCGGCATTCCGGTGCTCCTGTCCTGGCAGGGGCTGGAAGGCCGTCAAGCTCTCGCCATCGAAACGCGCGAAGAGCGTTTGCCGGGGCGCTGACGCGTGGGCGACCTCGTCCTCGTGACAGGCGCGTCCGGGTTCGTCGGCTCGGCCGTCGCCCGCAAGCTCGCGACCCGCGGCTTCAAGGTGCGCGTCCTGATGCGCACAACAAGTCCGCGCACCAACCTCGCCGATTTCCCGCATGAGATCGCCGAAGGCGATATGCGTGACGCGGCATCGATGACGAAGGCCGCGCAAGGCGCACGGTATCTCTTCCATGTGGCGGCGGATTACCGTCTCTGGGCGCGCGATGCCGAAGACATCGTGCGCAACAATCTCGAAGGCACGCGCGCCACCATGCAGGCCGCGCTCGCGGCAGGCGTCGAGCGCGTCGTCTACACGAGCAGCGTCGCCACGCTGAAGCCCATCGACGGCAAACCCGCCGACGAGACCTCGCGGCATGACGAAGCCAGCGCCATCGGCGCCTACAAGCGCAGCAAGGTGGTCGCCGAGCGTCTGGTCGAAAAAATGATCCGCGAGGAAGGTCTGCCGGCGGTGACGGTGCATCCATCGACGCCGATCGGTCCGCGCGACGTGAAGCCGACGCCGACGGGTCGCATCATCGTCGAAGCCGCCATGGGAAAGATGCCGGCCTTTCTCGACACGGGCCTCAATCTCGTTCACGTCGATGATGTCGCCGAAGGACACATGCTCGCGCTCGACAAGGGCGGGATCGGCGCGTCCTACGTGCTCGGAGGGACCGATGTGAGCCTCAAGGACATGCTCGGCGACATCGCGTCGATCACCGGCCGGCGCGCGCCGCGTTTCCAGATGCCGCGGGCGCCGCTCTATCCCCTCGCCCATTTGGCTGAGGCCGTGGCCTCCGTGACCGGCAAGGAGCCGTTCCTGACCAAAGACGCGCTCAAGATGGCGCAGTACCACATGTTCTTCAGCTCGGCGAAAGCGGAGCGGGAGCTCGGATACGTCGCGCGTCCCTATCGCGAAGGGCTCGTCGACGCGATCGCCTGGTTCCGCCGAGCGGATTATATCTCCTGATCATGGGATGGCTCGCGGTCTGTGCTTTCTCGTTTGCGATCTGGATGTATCTCCTCATCGCGCGCGGCGGCTTCTGGCTGACGCGAGAACGAAGTGACCGGAACGTTCCGCCGCCGGCATCGTGGCCGTCCGTCGTCGCCGTTGTGCCGGCGCGCGACGAAGCCGATGTCATCGCCGAAAGCGTCGGCAGCCTTCTCGCGCAGGACTACCCGGGATCGCTGCGTGTCATTCTGGTCGATGATCAGAGCGCAGACGGCACCGCCGACATCGCGCGCGGGCTCGACACGCGGGGACGGCTCGAGATCATCGCGGGAAGCCCTCGCCCGCCGGGCTGGACGGGAAAATTATGGGCCGTGGCGCAAGGCATCGCGGGCGCGAAGACGAACACGCCAAGCGATTATCTCTGGCTCACCGACGCCGACATCGCGCACACGCCGGACAATCTGCGCTCTCTTGTTAGCCGCGCCGAACGTGACAAGCTCGTCCTTGTCTCCGAGATGGCGAAGCTCCACTGCCAGACGCCGGCCGAACGCTTTCTCATTCCGGCCTTCGTGTTCTTCTTCGACATGCTCTACCCGTTCGGCTGGGTGAACGATCCCGGCAATCCGATGGCGGCCGCGGCCGGCGGCTGCATGCTGGCGCGGCGCGATGCGCTCGAAGCCGCGGGCGGCGTTGAGCAGATCAAGGGCGAGATCATCGACGATTGCGCCCTCGGCCGTCTGATGAAAAAACAGGGTCCGATCTGGCTCGGTCTCACCGAGATGGCGACAAGCATCCGCCCCTATGAAGGCATGGGAGAAATCGGGCGAATGGTCTCGCGTTCGGCCTACGCCCAACTGGGTTATTCGCCGCTGGTGCTGGCGGGCACCGTGCTCGGCATGCTGATCCTCTATCTGCTGCCGCCGGTCGCAACCCTGACCTCGATGGGTCTCGCCGGCCTCTTCGGTTTCCTCGCCTGGTTCGTCATGGCCATCGCTTTCCAGCCCATGCTCAGATTCTACGGCGTATCGCCGCTCTGGGGGCTTGCCTTGCCAGTCATCGGTCTCGTCTATACCGCCTTCACGATCGACTCGGCGCTCCAGCACTGGCGGGGGCGCGGCGGCATGTGGAAGGGACGCGCACAGGCGATGACAGGCGTATGACGGACACTCCAAGCGCACTCGCGTCGGGAAAGGGCCACACGGACGAGAATTTCCCCGTCGCCTCCGTGCTCATCCATCCGCGCCATCGGCCCAGCATCCTCGCCTTCTATCGCTTTGCGCGGACGGCGGATGACGTCGCCGATCATCCGACCGCGACGCAGGAGGAAAAGCTGCGCCTGCTGGAAGACATGCGGCAGAGCCTCAACGGCAACTGCCAGGCCTCGCCGGAAGGCGTAGCGCTCAGGCAGGCGCTCGGTGCGCGCGGGCTTTCCTCGCAACATGCGCTCGACCTCCTCGAAGCCTTTCGCCGGGACGTGACCAAGCGTCGTTATGCCGACTGGAAAGAGCTGATGGACTATTGCCGCTATTCGGCGATGCCGGTGGGTCGCTTCGTGCTCGATGTCCATGGCGAGGACCGCCGGACCTGGCCCTACAACGATGCGCTGTGCGCCGCGCTGCAGGTGATCAACCATCTGCAGGATTGCGCCAAGGATTATCGCGCGCTCGATCGCGTCTATCTGCCGCTCGACGCCATGAAGCTTGCGGGCGCCGGCCTCGAGGACCTCGAGGCGGATAAGGCCACCCCTGCCCTTCGCCGCGTCATCGCCTCGCTGGCGCAGCGGACGGATGTGCTCCTGTCGGAAGCCCGGCCCTTCGCCTCGATGATCGCCGACTTCCGCCTCGGTCTCGAAGTGACGGTCATCCAGCGCCTGGCCGAAAGCCTGAACCGCGGGCTTCTCAGGAAGGACCCGCTGTCCGAGCGCGTCCACCACAGGAAGAGCGAGATGCTGGGCCTTGCGCTCGTGGCCGCAACCCGTTTTTCCTTGACCAGAAGCGCCGCACCCAGACCTGCACCATGACCCTGTCTTCGGCTCCCGACGTTGAAGCGATCGAAAAGAAGGTCGCGGGCAGCTCGTTCTATTCCGCCATGCGGCTCATGCCGAAGGCCGAACGCGACGCGATGTACGCGATTTATGCCTTTTGCCGCGCGGTGGACGACATTGCGGATGACGGCGAAGGCACGCGTCCAGAACGCGCCCAGCGCCTGACGCAATGGCGGCGCGATCTCGATGCGCTTTACACGGGCGGCACGCCGGTGCTGAGCGCGTTCTTGATCCCCCATGTGCGCCGTTATGGCCTCCGGCGGGAGGATTTCCTCGCGGTGATCGACGGCATGGACATGGACGTTGATCGCGATATCCGCGCCCCAGATCTTCAGACTCTCGATCTCTACTGCGAACGTGTCGCCAGCGCCGTCGGCCGGCTCTCCACCAAAGTGTTCGGCATGGATGACGGGCCCGGCTTCGAACTTGCGCATCATCTCGGCCGCGCTTTGCAATTGACGAATATCCTGCGCGATCTCGACGAAGACGCTGACATCGGACGCCTCTATCTGCCACGTGACTATCTCGCCCAAGCCGGCATCACGACCGATGATCCCGTCGCAGCGATTTCCTCGCCTGCCGTCGATCAGGCTTGCCGTTCCGTCGCGCGCGATGCGCACAAACACTACGAGGCGGCGGCTGCCGTTCTTGCGAAGCATCCCAAGGGACAATTGCGCGCCCCGCGGCTGATGGGCGCGGTCTATTCCGCGATCCTTTCCAAGATGGAGAAGCAGGGCTGGGCGCCGCCGCGCACGCGCGCGAAGATTGCCAAGGGCGAGCTTCTGATGATCGTGCTACGGCACGGGCTTTCGCGATGACAAATCGCACGGCGTATGTCATCGGCGCCGGTCTCGCCGGGCTTTCCGCCGCCGTGGCGCTCGCCGAAAAGGGGATGCGGGTCGAAGTGTCGGAATCCGCGGGACAGGCCGGTGGCCGCTGCCGCTCCTATTTCGACGCCTCGCTCGGGATGACGATCGACAACGGCAATCATCTCGTCCTTTCCGGCAACGGATCGACGATGCATTATCTGCGCAGCATCGGCGCGCGAAATGCTCTCGTCGGTCCCGACAATGCCGATGCGAGCTTTGCCGATCTGAGAACAGGCAAGCGATGGACCATCAAGCCGAGCGACGGACCCATTCCCTATTGGCTCCTCGACCCTTCGAAGCGCGTGCCGGACACGCACACGCTTGACTATCTCGGGCTCGGCAAGCTGCTGATCGCGAACGGCAACAAGACCGTCGGTGATGTTCTGACGTGCAAAGGGCCGCTGTGGGAGCGGCTTCTGGAGCCGTTTTTCCTTGCCGCGCTGAATACCAAACCCGAGACCGGCTCCGCGGCGCTGGCCGCGCAGCTCGTGCGCGAAACGTTTGCGAAAGGCGGCCATGCCTTCCGCCCGCGCATCGCCCATCCCACGCTCGCGGCGGCCTTCATCGAACCCGCACTCAAGCATCTCTCCGGCATGGGCGTACGGGTCACGCTTGGCGACAGGCTGAAGGTGATCGTTCGCGAGAGCAATCATGCCATCGCGCTTGAAATCGCCGATCGCACGCAGCCCCTGTCGCCGGACGACATCGTCGTGCTCGCGACGCCGCCCTGGGTGACGGGCGAGCTTCTTCCGGAAGTCACCGTTCCCGACGCATTCAGCGCCATCGTCAACGCACATTTCAAAATCGAACCGAAAGCCGACACACCCGGCATGCTGGGTCTAATCGGCGGCACGGCGGAATGGGTGTTCGCCTTTCCCGACCGCATCTCGGTGACGGTCTCCGGCGCGGATCGCCTGGTGGATATGGGACGCGAAGAATTGGCGCAGATCCTTTGGGCCGATGTCGCCAAGGTGCATGGATTGCCGGACGCGTTGCCGCCCTGGCAGATCGTGAAGGAAAAGCGCGCAACCTTTGCCGCGACGCCCGAGCAAGCCCACAAGCGCCCCAAGGCCCAAACCCGCTGGAAGAACGTATTTCTGGCCGGCGACTGGACCGATACGGGGCTGCCCGCAACGATCGAGGGCGCCATCCGTTCCGGCCATAAGGCCGCCGAATTGGCGTTCGCCAAGAGAGCCGTATAATTCTCGGATTCCCGAGGGAGCTCCATGAACGACCTGAGCCGTACGACGGATCCCGCGAGTGCCGACAATTACGGCAATGCGCTCGACGCGGCGACGCGTGCGGCGGCGGCCTGGCTCATTGCGCGGCAGAAGCCGGACGGGCATTGGGTCGGCCGCGCGGAAAGCAATGCCTGCATGGAGGCACAATGGTGCCTTGCGCTCTGGTTCCTGGGGCTCGACGATCATCCGCTGCGCCGGCGGCTTGCGAATTCCCTGCTCAAGACGCAGCGTCCCGACGGCTCCTGGCAAATCTATCACAACGCGCCCAACGGCGACATCAACACCACCGTCGAAGCCTATGCGGCGCTGCGTTCGATGGGCCATTCGGACGACGAGCCCGAGCTCTCGCGCGCGCTCACATGGATCCAGTCGAAAGGCGGCCTCGGCAAGGTGCGTGTCTTCACGCGCTATTGGCTCGCACTGCTCGGCGAATGGCCGTGGGAGAAGACCCCCAACCTTCCGCCGGAAGTGATCTGGTTTCCGAACTGGTTCGTTTTCTCGATCTACAATTTCGCGCAATGGGCGCGCGCCACGCTGGTGCCGATTGCGATCCTCTCTGCGCGCCGGCCGAGCCGCCCCTTGCCCGAGGGTCGCCGGCTCGATGCGCTGTTTCCCGAAGGCCGCGCGCGTTTCGACTACAGCCTGCCCGTCAAAGCCGGTGCGGGGTTCTGGGATGCGTTCTTCCGTGGCACGGACAAAGTCCTTCATGCGCTTCAGAACCTCGGCGGAAAACTGGGATTGAGTTTGTGGCGCGATCCGTCCGTCCGGCTGATGGCCGAATGGATCATCAAGCATCAGGACTCGGATGGCGGATGGGGCGGCATTCAGCCGCCGTGGATCTACAGCCTGATGGCGCTGAAGACGGAAGGCTATGCGCTCGATCATCCTGTGCTCGCAAAAGGCCTTGCCTGTCTCGACGATCCCGGCTGGCGCGTGGACGAAGGCGATGCGACGTGGATCCAGGCGACCAACAGCCCCGTCTGGGACACGATGCTGACGCTCATGGCGTTCGACGATGCGGAGCTGATGGGCGATTATCCCGAGGAGATCGAGAAGGCCGCGGACTGGCTTCTCGCCCGCCAGGTGCGCGTGAAGGGTGACTGGTCTGTCAAGCTTCCGCACGTCGAGCCGGGCGGCTGGGCCTTCGAATACGCCAACAATTATTATCCGGATACGGACGATACGGCGGTGGCGCTGATCGCGCTCGCGCCCTTCCGCCGTCATCCGAAATACCAGGCGAAGGGAATTGAAGAAGCCATCCGGCGCGGCGTCGACTGGCTCGTCGCCATGCAGAGCAAATCCGGCGGCTGGGGCGCCTTCGACAAGGACAACAACAAGAGCATCATGACGAAGATTCCCTTCTGCGACTTCGGCGAAGCGCTCGATCCGCCGTCGGTCGACGTGACGGCTCATATCGTGGAGGCTTTCGGTAAGCTTGGGCTGTCGCGCGAGCATCCCGCCATGGTTCGCGCGCTCGCCTATATCCGCCGCGAGCAGGAGGCGGACGGCGCATGGTTCGGGCGCTGGGGCGTGAATTACGT
>DATKON010000173.1:0-49401 GCA_035524575.1 Rhizomicrobium sp. | reverse complement strand
CGCACGTTCTTCTGCACGCCTTCCATCGCGATGATGCGCGACAGACCGACGATGCCCATCTTCGCCGCGGCGTAGTTCGCCTGACCGACATTGCCGATAAGGCCCGATGTCGACGTGAACAGCACGAAGGATCCCTCGTTCTGCTCGCGGAAATGGTTCACGGCGGCGCGGCAGATATTGTAGCTGCCCTGCAGGTGCACCTCGATGACCTGATCCCAATCGGCGTCGGTCATCTTGTGGAACATGGTGTCGCGCAGGATTCCCGCGGGGCTGATGATCGCGTGCAGGCCTTTGAAGCTGTCCATCGCCTGCTCGATCATGCGCTTGACGCCGTCGCGGCTGGTCACGCTCTCCGAATTGGAGACGGCCTTGCCGCCGGCTTTGCGGATGTCCTGCGCCACCAGTTCGGCAGGGCCGGCCGAGCCTTCGTCACCGCCCGCGACGCCGCCGCCCAGATCGTTGACGACGACGCTCGCGCCTTCGCGGCCCGCCAGCAGCGCGCATTCCTTGCCGATGCCGTTCGCGGCGCCTGTTACAAGAACGACCTTGCCATCCAAGACACCCATGGGGTTTTCTCCTTTTCAATTTGGCCGGCGGCGATGCTAGCGGCGGGCCGTCCGGCATAACAAGAGGCGGAAACGCGACATGTGGGAAATCCGCGAGGAGCGGGCAGAAGATCGCGCCGCCATCGATGCGCTGGTCGAGAAAAGCTTCGGGCCGGGCCGCTTTGCCAAGTCGGCCTATCGCCTGCGCGAAGGCGTCGATCCGGAGGCGGATTTGAGTTTCGTCGCCATCGAAGACGGCGCGCTGCGCGGCTCGAACCGTTTCTGGCCGGTGATCGTCGGCGATATGCCGGCGCTATTGTTGGGGCCTCTGGCGGTCGAAACCGAACGGCGTGGCCGCGGCATGGGCATTCAATTGATGCAGCGGGGCATTGACGAAGCCCGCGCCAAAGGCCATCGCGCCATCATCCTCGTCGGCGATCTTCCCTATTACAGCCGCGTGGGTTTTGTGCCCGTGAAACGCGGCCGCGTGAAGCTGCCGGGCCCGGTCGATCTTGCGCGGCTGCTCGGACTGTCACTGGTCGAAGGCGCACTGGAAGCGCTCGAAGGCCCGGTCAAGCGCGCGCGCATCGATCATCCGGTGTGTGCAGACGGCGCGGCGCTGGGGAAATCTCGACCAGTTTGAAGACTCCACCGGGACCGCGGACAGGATGCCCGCGGTGCCAGTGACGTCGTGCTCATTCGTCATCACCGCGCAAACTCCTTCGACCACTGCGCCACCGCGCGGACGAGATCGCGAAAGTTCTGGCGGATCTGTTCGAGCGCAAAGCCGACGGCGAAAAGCTGTTCGGCGTCGTTTTCCGACAAAGGTAGCGTGAGCCCTTCGCGGCGCAACGCGGCGACTTCGGCGACATAGGCATCGATGGCAGCCTCGAGCTTCGTGCTGTCCGGAACGGCCGAGCGCGAGGTGAGCGCCAGGGAGCAGGTGCGCAATTCCTGCTCGATGCTTGCGGCAACGGCCGACAGATGCGGCTCCAGTCGCGGGACCATCATCTGCGGCAACGGCTTCGCCGCGGCACGCCCGAGAATGACGAGATCGTGCCGGAGGCGCAGCAGGGTGCGTGACAACGGTCCGGGATCGGGGTGGAGCGGCAGACCGATGAACTGCTCCCGGCGGGTTTCATCGACCAGATTTTGAAAGGTCGCCACCGCCGCGCCGACGCTGTCCTGCATCGCATGGATGTCGTCCGCGGCAATCGGAGTCACGAGTCCGGCGAGCAGCCGCGGCAGCACGGCCGCCAATTGATAGAGCGCGCGCTGCGCCGCCGTGACACCGTAGCCGTGGGCGCGGTCCGGAAAGACCAGCACGGACACCAGCATGGCGACCACGCCGCCGAGCAGCACTTCGCCGAACCGCGTCAGCGCCGAAATGATCGGACTTTCGTTGAATTGCGGCGCCAGGATGATGACGAGAATGGCGGTGAATGGCGCCACGCGGAAGCTGGGGCTTAGGGCCGCGAGATAGGCGAGCGGAGCGACCGCCAGCGCCAGCGTCGCCGTCATCCAGAGTGTCGTCGTGTGCGGAATGACGATGCCGATGATGCTGGCGTAAAGCGCACCCGCCAGAGTGCCGACGACATATTCCGATGTGGCGCGTACTGAGGCGCCGATGCTCGTCTGCATGAGGACGACGGCGGTCAAGACGGCCCAAAGCCCGCGCAATGGCAGCGTCCAGAACTGCATCAGCGTGAAAGCGAGAATCGCGGCGATGGTCAGCCGGAGGCAAAATCGGATCTGGGCCTTGCGCGCGAGAAGCGCCCCGTTCAGCCGGCCGCGAAGTCCCATTACCGGCCTTCTCTCCGCCACGCGAAGAGAAACGTCCCGACCACAAGTAGAAGCGCAAGCCATGGCGGGAAGAGCGGGGTCTGTTCGACCGACGTGACGCGATAGGCGCCGTTCTTCTTGAGGCCAATCCAGGAATCGCCCGCGGCGGAGCTGCCGGGCGACACGCGCCGGATCTTCGGGATGCCGCCATCGGAAAGCCAGCGCACCGAGCCGCCGGTCGCGTTCGCAACCGGCTTCAGGACCGCGTCCGTCGCGCGCATGTCGGCGACCTCTTTGGGGTTCAGCGGGCCGGTGGCCGTCACCGTGTTGAGCGTACCGTCGGTCAGACGATAAAGACCGAGTTCGTCGGCCTTCGCCGTGCCGCGCCACATGCCGGGCTCGACTTTGACGAGCTGCATCGTCACATGCTTGCCGGAGGGATAGGTGAGCATCACGGGCTTGGGCTGCTCGGCCATGGTCTGCCGCTCGACGGTGATCAATCCGGAATCGATCGAAGCGGAGAGACGCTCCTCTTCCAGCTCCGGCTCCTTCATCAGCCAATGCGCGAATTTGCGCAAAAGCTCGGCCTGTGGTCCGCCGCCTTCGAAGCCGCGCGCCCACAACCAGATCTGATCGGAGAGCAATTCCGCAACACGGCCCTTGCCGACGCGATCGAGCACCAGGAGCGGGCGATCGTTCGGACCGGACATCAGCGTTTCGCCGGAAATCTTGTCCGCACCGATGATCCGGAACCAGCGTCCCCAGCTGGGCGGTTTTCCGTCCGTATTCGAGCCCGTCAGATCGCGCGTGACCGGATGAGCGAGGCCCTGCGGCGTGACGACGGGCTTGAAGCCGCCGGTGACCACATCGCCGGTCGGCCGCGCGGGCAACACCGACGCAAGCGGCGTGTGGAAGATACTCGCGGGGCCGGCAAATTCCGGACCGCCCGAGACGAGCAGCGCGCCGCCGTTCTGTACGTAACGCACGATGTTCTCGTAATAGCCGAGCAGCAGGATGCCGCGCTCGCTGTAGCGGTCGAAGATCACGAGATCGAAGCTGTCGAGCTTGGGACCGAACAGTTCCGGCGTCGGAAAGACGATCAGCGACAGCTCGTTGAGCGGCGTCGGATCCTCCGCCTGCTTTTGCGGCGGTCGCAGGATCGTGAAATGCACGAGATCGACGGACGGATCGGACTTCAAAAGATCGCGCCATACGCGTTCGCTGGCATTGGGCTCGCCGGAGATCAGCAGCACGCGCAGGCGATCGCGCACGCCGTTCACCACGACGACGGCGCGGTTGTTCTCGAGTGTCAGCTCGGCGGGCCCGGGCCGCGCCGAGAGTTCGACGACATTTTCGCCCGCATGCGTGATCGGAATTTCAAGATGGGCGGGTCGTCCCACCGGCACCATGCGCGTCGTCGCAGTATGGCCGTCGACCTCGATATCGACTGCAGCACTGCCACCCGGAGATGAGCCGAAATCGTCAACCCTCAGCGTCACATCGGCCGTCTGGCCGACGATTGCATAGCGCGTGGCGCTGACGACGGTGAGTTTCCTGTCGCGCTCGTTTTTCTGGTCGACGATCAGGGCGTGGAAGGGCGCCTTGATCGGAGCCTGCGCCGGTACGTCATGCACCTGGCCGTCGGTGACCGCGATGGCGCCAGCAAGTCGGTCGGGCGGTGCATCGGCGAGCGCGGATCTCAACGTCGCAAACAGTTGCGTACCGGTGTCCTCGCCGGCACGCGGCGGCTGGACGACCGCCTCGCGGATTTCGAGAGTCTTGTCGCGCTGGAGTGCTGCTTTGAGCTCTGCCGCCGCCTTGTCGGCTTCCTCTTTTCGCCCGCGGATGTCCATGCTGGGCGAATGATCGACGAGAAGCGCGACGATGTCGGGCAGCGGCTCGCGCGTTTCGTGCACAAATAACGGATTGGCGAGCGCCAACAACAGGAACGCGAAGGCCAAGAGGCGCATTAGGCCGCCGCGCGCGCCGGTGAAAATCGCGTAGAGGCAGATTGCCAGCGCAGCCACGGAGGCCGTCCACAGAAGCGCCATCGGCAGATGCGGCGCGAAATCGATCGCGTAGCTCATGCGCTAACGGCCCTGTCCCAAGCGTTCGAGCAATGCCGGCACGTGGACTTGATCGGTCTTGTAGTTGCCGGTCAGCGCATACATCACGACATTGATGCCGAAGCGCACGGCGAATTCGCGCTGCTCTTCCCCGCCGGGCGAGACGTCGACCAGCGGTCGCCCCGACGAATCGACGGCCCATGCCGCGGCCCAATCATTGCTGCCGATGATGACCGGCGACACGCCGTCGCCGCCGCGCGCTGGCTCTGGCCCTGCATCCGGATCGGGCGGCGGCAAAGATTCCACCCAGACTCTTCCGCCGTCCCAGCGTCCGGGAAAGTTCTGCAGCAGATAAAACGCCTTCGTGAGCACATGCGCGGGCGGGATCGGCTGCAGCGGCGGCAGATCGAGCTTCGATGTAAGACGCCGCAGCGTGATTTCGCCGGGCGAATTCGCTCCCCGCAGGGGACCCAAGGTCTGATCTCGCGTATCGAAGAGAATGGTGCCGCCGTTTTTCATGTAGTTGATGAGCTTGCTGACGGCCTGCGGCGAAAGATCGGGCTCGCGCGGGTCCATCGGCCAGTAGAGCAGCGGAAAGAAGCTGAGGTCGTCGCGATTGATGTCGACGCCCATCGGATCCTGCGGCTCGTAGGACGTGCGCGCCTTGAGCCGCAGACCGAGGCCGTAGAGTCCGGCCTTGCTCATATTGTCGACTTCGGGAATGCCGGTGATGACGTAGGCGAGACGCGTGTCCAGCGCGGCCTTCATGTCGAATGCGTCGTCGGCGCGCGATGTGCCGTGCGCCACAAGAAGGATGCCGAGCACCAGCGCCGCGCCGCGCATCGCCGCGACCCGTTTCCAGCGCGGCAAATGTCCGCGCAGCCACAGCGAGATCAGCGCATCGAGCAGCAGGAGGACCAACGCGAGCGTCAGCAGCATGGATTTCAAAGCCAGCGCGCCGATGCCCGAATAGATCTCGGTAGCGATGTCGATCGGCGTGAGGTTCGTCGCGCGGCTCGCGGCATTGACCGCGAGCTGCGCACCCTGGCTTCCGTAAAGGCCCGCAGGATGCAGCGCCGAAGCGGTGATCCGGCCGATATCGGATCCGCGAATGGGCAGGACTTCCGGCGACGGCTTCTGCGCGTGGCCGAATCCGTCAAGCGTTTCGAGCGCAGGAAACACCGCCGAGGCATCGGTCCCGAGATCCGACGGCCGCGCGCCGTTGGCGAGATCGAGCACACGCCGCAGCATGTCGACATAGAGTCCTGACAGCGGCAGCGACGACCAGGCCGGACTCGCGGTCACGTGAAAGAGCACGATCCAGCCCTTGTCGCGCGGCGCGGCAGTCACGAGCGGCGTACCGTCGGCGAGCCGCGCCCAGGTACGTTCGCCAAGCTCGACGGAGGGCTCCGCCAATACCTGGCGCGAAACCGTGACTTCGGGCGGAATCGAAAGTCCGCGGAACGGGCTCGTGTCCGGAAACGGCGCCAAGTGCTGTGGCGCGGACCAGGCAAGGGCCCCGCCCAGATAACGTCCGCCGATCCGGAGCTTGACCGGGATCAGATCGTCGACCGTTGTCGTCATGCGTGCGCCCGCGAAGCGGAGCAGCACACCGCCATTGGCTACGAAATTGGCGACACGGGCATGATCCTCGCCCGCGATATTGCCGACATCCGACAGCACCAGCACCGAGACATTGCGGGCCAGCTCGTCGGCGATCGTGCCTTCGCGCACGTCGGCAAATGGCGCCAGCGCGCGCTTCAGGTAGAAGCTACCCGACAATAGCGGTTGCCGGTTCTCGAGATTGCTGGCCGAAACGAGTCCCACCGCGAGGCGGCGCGCATTGGCGCCAAGAAGCCGGACCGTACCGGCGGAATCGACTCCATCGATCGCAAGGCGTCGGGTTTCGTTGCGTACTTCCAGAGGCAACACGACATTCGCGGAGGCTTCGCTCTGGCCCGGCCCGAAGCGGAACGGTGCGCTCGCGAGGCTCTCGCCGTGTTCGCCCAGCGCCGCCACCATGCCACCGCGCGGGCCTTCGCTGCCTGAACGAGCGATATCGATCTTGAAGCCGTTCGCCATGTTGCGTTCGCCCGTCAGCGCCAGCGGCGACAGGGCTGCCGGATCGGCCAGGACCCGCAAGTTGCCGACGGATGAAAGGACATTCGCGATCCTGGCAGAATCCCCGTGGTCAAGATCATCGCTCAGCCAGAGAATGTCGGGGCGGCTTTCGAAATGCGCGTGCGCCACAGCCTCCGCCGCGCGCGAGCGATCGGGCTCGAACGCCTGCGGTGCCAGCGCGCGCGCGTCGCGTTCGGCCTGGCCGGCGTCGAGCAGCGACACCAGCGGTCGCTGGGCGCTCGCCGTCGGCACGATGGCGACAGGGCGCCCCGCATTCGCGGCATCGGCCAGTGCTTCGGAGATCGCCGCATCGCGATTGCGCCAAACCTGCGCGGCCGCCCAGTCATTGTCGATGAACAGCACCAAGGGTCCGTGCGAAATCGCCTTGCCGGCACGCCCGATCATGGGCTCCGCGAAGGCGATGATGATGATTGCGGCCGCGATCAGCCGCAGAAGCAATAGCCACCACGGGGTGCGCGCCGGAGTTTCCTGCGGCGCCACCAATCCCAACAGCAGGCGGAACGGCGGAAAAACCACGCGCTTCGGTGCCGGCGGCGTGACGCGCAACAGCCACCAGATCACCGGCAAGACGACAAGCGCCGCCAGGAGCCACGGAACACCGAAGCTCAGTCCGGCGAAGAGATTCATGCGATTTGCCCGATCGCGCGCTTGGCGTTCGGTCCGGCCAGATCAATGAACAGCGAGATGAGCGCCGTTTCGGGCCGCCTGTCCGTGCGATGGATGAGGCAGGTCCAGCCGAGACGCCGGGCCAATTCCGCGACGGCGTCCTGATGGGCGCGGAAGCGCTTCTGGTAGGACTCGCGTACGGTCTCCGCGCGGCCGAAGATTTCGCTTTCATCGCCGCGCGAGGATTCGAAACGCGTGCGGCCCTCGAACGGAAAATCCTCTTCCGCCGGATCGACGATGCGCACCAGATGGCCGGTCAGCCCTTCGCGGGCGAAGCGCCGCATCGCGGTCTCGAGCTCGTTGAGCGGAGACAGGAAATCGCTCAGCCAGACAATCTGCGCGTTGCGGCCGATCGGCGCTTCCGGCGGAAGATTGAGATCGGAGGGTCGCGTCAGTTCATGCGCGATGCGCGTCAGTGCCACCCGGCTCGATGACGGCGGGCGGCCGTCGCCGATAAGTCCGATCCGTTCGCCGCCGCGGATCAGCAGCGATGCCAGCGCCATGGCGATCAGGCTGGCACGCTCGATCTTCGTGACGCTGCCCGAGGCGTAGCGCATGGTCGGTCCGCCGTCGCGCCAGAACCAGACGGCTTCGGCTGCTTCCCATTCGCGCTCGCGCACGAAGAGATGCTGCGACTTGGCCGATTGGCGCCAGTCGATGGCGGTCGTCGGATCTTCCGCCTGATAGCGGCGGAACTGCCAGAAGGTCTCGCCAATTCCCGCTTTGCGGCGTCCGTGCACGCCAAGGCTGACGGCCGATGCCAGGCGCTCCGCAGCCACGAGCAGCGGCGGCAACGCCGCGGCCAGAGTTTCCGCCTGTTCGCGGAGCGGAGACCAGGTCAAAGAGTGCTCCGGCAAAGCCTGTCTATCACGTCGGAGATGGTGGTGCCCTCGGCGCGCGCCGAGAAATTGAGCGCCATGCGATGGCGCAAGACCGGATGCGCAAGCGCCGCAACGTCGTCGACGGACGGCGCCAGGCGTCCCTCGATCAGCGCCTTGGCGCGCACTGCCAGCATGAAAGCCTGGCTGGCACGCGGTCCCGGTCCCCAGGCAATATAGCCTTTGAGTTCGGAGGCGCCTTCTTCGTTCGGACGCGCCGCGCGAACGAGGCGCAGGATCGCCTCAACGACTTTCTCGCCGACCGGCAAATGGCGCACGATGTGATGCGCCGCCATCAGCGAGTCCGGCGTCGCGATCGCTTTCGGCGTGGCTTCTTCACCGAAAGTGGTGGCCACCAGCATGCGCCGCTCGGCTTCGATATCGGGATAGCCGACGTCGATCTGCAAAAGGAAGCGATCGAGCTGTGCTTCCGGCAAAGGATAGGTGCCTTCCTGCTCGAGCGGGTTTTGCGTCGCGAGCACATGGAAAGGGCGCGGCAAGTCGTAACGCTGACCCGCAACCGTCACATGCTTCTCCTGCATCGCCTGCAGAAGCGCCGATTGCGTGCGGGGGCTGGCGCGGTTTATTTCGTCCGCCATCAAAAGCTGCGCGAACACCGGACCCTGGATGAAGCGGAACGAGCGCACGCGGCTGTCGCTCTCTTCGAGGACTTCCGAGCCGATGATATCGGCCGGCATCAGGTCGGGCGTGAACTGGATGCGCTTCCAGTCGAGCCCCAGGACCACGCCGAGCGTCTCGACCAGACGTGTCTTGGCAAGCCCTGGCACGCCGATCAGAAGACCGTGGCCGCCGGCGAGCAGCGTGATCAGCACCTGATCGATCACGTCGCGCTGGCCGAAGATCACGCGGCCGATGCCCTCGCGGACTTTCGCGAACAGCTGGGCGGCCGCTTCGGCATGCGCAACCGCGGCGCTGTTGGAAGACGCTTCGGCAATCGTGTTGGTGTTGCTCATGATGTTCCTGTCGGCGGGCCAGACTATCGAGAGACCTAATTCGAACGGCCTCTCCGCGGTTGCCGGTACCGGACCCGGGGCCTATGTTTGCGGCTCGGTTGCGCCGCCAATCGGGCCGTATGTTGCACCCCGCAAGGGCGCGCGCAACTGCCAATGTCGGGCCGCGGGCAGGCGCATTCCGCACGTCGCCGTGAAGGTCATTGGCGAAGTTTAACGGCCGGGTTCAGCGGGCATATCCATGGCGAATACGGACGGGTTTTCCATCGGCCTCGCGAGCCTGCAGCGCGATGCGGCGGCCGGTCGCGCCCTGCCGCCGGTCGAGCGATGGAACCCGGCCCATTGCGGCGACATCGACATCCGGATCGGCCGCGACGGGACGTGGTATCACGAAGGCACGCCCTTCGGCCGCCGCGAGCTCGTGCGGCTGTTCTCCACGATCCTGCGGAAGGACCCGGACGGTTACCATCTCGTGACGCCAGCTGAGAAGATGCGCATCCGCGTCGACGACGCGCCGTTCGTCGCCGTGCTGCTGGCCGTTCATGGCGAAAGAACGACGCAGCGACTCGTCTTCACCACCAATGTCGGCGATGAGACGATTGCCGGACCCGGCAATCCGATTCGTGTTGTGACGAACCCCGAGACGGGGGAGCCGTCGCCCTATGTGCATGTGCGCCGCGGGCTGGAGGCCTTGATTGCGCGGAGCGTCTTCTATCAGTTGGCGGAGCTCGCCGTGCCGGGCGCCGACGGCACGCTCGGCGTCTTTAGCGACGGCGTCTTCTTTCCTCTGGGTTCTCCCGAATGAATGCGTTTCCGGCCGGTTTTGCAAAGGCGATCGTTGCGGACGGGGTTGCGGCGCTGAAGCCGCGGCTGCTGTCGGAGCCGCCGTCCCTGCCGCTGATGCCTTCGCGCGGCGATTTCGACCTCAACCCGGACTTGCGGCCCGAAGGAGCTCGCACGCTGGCGCCGGCCGCCGTGCTGCTGCCGATCGTGCAGCGCGACGAACCGACGATCCTTTTCACGCGCCGCACCGCGCATCTTTCTCGCCATGCGGGACAGGTGAGCTTTCCCGGCGGCCGCGCGCAGGACGACGACAAGACGCTGGTCGACACGGCTCTGCGCGAAACCCACGAAGAGATTGGCGTGACGCGCGAATTTATTTCCGTGGCGGGCTTTCTCGATCCCTATGAGACGGGCACCGGCTACGCGATCCTGCCTGTCGTCGGCCTTTTGCGGAAAGGCTTCGCGGTGGTGCCGGAAGTCAACGAAGTGGCCGAGATCTTCGAAGTGCCGCTCGCCTTCCTGCTCGATCCCGCCAATCGCGAAAGGCGCAGCGGCGAGTGGCAGGGCAAAAAGCGCGATTTCTACGCCTTTGAATATAACGGCCATTACATCTGGGGCGCGACGGCGGCGATTCTGGTCAATTTTCGCGATAGATTTGCGCCATGACGCGACTCGATCCCCAGCGCACGGCATGGATGCAGGCGAAGCCTTTGGCGAAAGTGATGGCGGCGCTGGGGGGCGAAGCGCGCTATGTCGGCGGTGCAGTGCGCAACACGCTGATGGGCCGCCAGGTGAAGGACATCGACATTGCAACGCCGCTCGTGCCGCAGGAAGTCGTGCGGCGGCTCGAAGCGGCGGGGCTAAAAGCCGTGCCGACCGGCATCGAGCACGGCACGATCACCGCTGTGGCTGACAGGCAACCTTACGAAGTGACGACACTGCGCCGCGATGTCGAGACGGATGGACGCCGCGCCGTGGTGGCCTTCGCAACAGACTGGAAGGAAGACGCCGCACGACGCGACTTCACCATCAACGCGCTTTATGCATCGGCCGACGGCGCGATTTTCGATTATCACAACGGCCTCGCCGACCTGAAAGATGGCCGCGTGCGTTTCATCGGCGACGCGGTGACACGCATCCGCGAAGATTATCTGCGCATTTTGCGGCTGTTCCGCTTCCATGCCTGGTACGGCAAAGGTGAGATTGATTCCGTTGCGCTGAAATCCGCCGCCGCTGAAAAGTCCGGCCTTCAAAAACTGTCGGGCGAACGTATCGCGCGGGAATTCCTGCGGCTGCTGGAAGCCGACAATCCGCTCCCCGTGCTGCGCACCATGGCTGCCACGGGCATCCTCTCAGAGATCATCCCGGCCACGCTCGACATGACGCGGCTCGAACGCCTATGCGCCATCGATGGGAACAACTTCTTCACGCCCGATCCCGTGCTGCGGCTGGCGGCGCTCCTGGGCGCCGACGAAAAACTCTCAGCGTCCGTTGCCGAACGCTTCCGGCTTTCGAACAAGGATCGCGCGCGCATCGAAGATCTTGCCGGCGCAAAGGAGAAGATCGTCTCCTACATGACGCCGCACGAGGTGCGAAAATTCGTCTATCGCCTCGGAATCGACCGCTTCAGCGATCGCGTATTCCTGCGCTGGGCTGGCGATCCGAAGGCCTCGAACGCCATCCAATGGCGGGCGCTGCGCGAGGTCGCGAAGACCTGGCCGCGTCCGGTTTTTCCGCTGACGGGCCGCGACGTGATGAACGCCGGCGTTCCCGAAGGCCCGCTCGTGGGGCAAATCCTCAACGAAGTCGAAGAATGGTGGATCGACGCCGATTTTACCGACGACGAATTCTCGCTCGCGGAACGCTTAAAGGCCGTTGTGCAGGCGACCGCGTATTAGGAAACGTCGCGCAATTTCGAGAGGGTGAGCGGATCGGGATTGAGCACGCGTCCGTCCTTCAACGCGCCAAGCCAGTCAAGACCTTCGCGCAGCCGGACGTTTTCGCCGATGACGATGAGCGCGGGCGCATCGACGGTTTTGGCTTCGTCGCCGAGATGCGCCAGCGCCGTCACGCGCACGTCCTGCTCAGCGCCGGTGGCGTTGCTGATGATCGCCGCAGGCTCATCGGCTTTGCGTCCCGCATCCGTCAGCTTCCGCGCGATCTCGTCCGCATGCGCGAGCGCCATATAGAAGACGAGCGTCGGTGAGCCTTTCGCGACCGCCGCCCAGTCGAGCGTGGGCAATCCTCCATCAGCGCCGTGCCCGGTGATGAAAGTCACCGTGTGGTTGGTGTCGCGATGCGTGACCGGAATACCCGCATAGGTGAGGCCGCCAATGCCGGCCGTCACGCCCGGTACGATGCGGAACGGCACGCCTGCGCACGTCAGCGCCAGCGCTTCCTCGCCGCCGCGGCCGAATACGAACGGATCGCCACCTTTGAGCCGCAGCACGCGCGCGCCCTTGCGCGCCAGCGACACCAGCGTCCGGGAAATGTCGCTCTGCCTGGCCGAGACCTTGCCGCGCCGCTTGCCGGCGTAGACCAGCTCGGCATTGGGTCGGGCCAGCTTCAGCAGCGCCTCGTTGACCAAGGCGTCGTAGAGGATGAAATCCGCCTCGGCGATGGCATGCGCCCCCAGAAGCGTCACGAGGCCCGGGTCGCCGGGCCCGGCGCCCGCGAGCCATACCCAGCCCGGTGCGAAGGCAGGCACCCCCAGCGCCTCTGCGAGCCGTCGGGCCGCAAGATGCTCGGGGGAATGGAGAGGAACGGGACCTTTGCTCATTTCACACCGGAATTCTGTAATTCTATTATAAGGGACGTCGACTTGATGTGAAATAGGCATCGGGGAGGGAACGACAAAGCGCGTCGAACCTTCCTGAGACAGTCGCCCGCCCAAGCGGCTATAGACGCCCAACCCAAACGCCGGAAACGATTCATGTCCCAGCCGCCCAAGAGCGACCTCAAAGCCAACACCTATGCCTATGAGACGGAGGCCCTGGTCACGCCCAATGGCTTCCGCGAATACGACGCACGCTGGCTGTTTGGCAAAGAGATCAATCTTCTGGGCGTCGAAGCTCTGGGCCTCGGACTCGGCACCTATTTCCACGAGATCGGCGTACAGCCGAAAGTCGTCGTCGGCCACGACTACCGTTCCTATTCGCTCTCCATCAAGCAGGCGCTGATCCTCGGATTGATGCGCGCGGGCTGCGAAGTGATCGACATCGGGCTGGCGACGACGCCCATGTGTTACTTCGCGCAATTCGCGCTCGATGTGCCGTGCGTCGCGATGGTGACTGCGAGCCACAACGAGAATGGCTGGACCGGCGTGAAGATGGGCGCCAAACGTCCACTGACTTTCGGTCCGGACGAAATGAATCAGCTGAAGGCGATCGTGCTCGGCGGTAAAGGCAATCAGCGCGCTGGCGGAAGCCTGATGCATGTTGCGAATTTCACCGATCGCTACCTCGAAAGCGTAACCAAGGGCCATCGCCTGTCGCGTCCGATCAAGGTGATCGCGGCCTGCGGCAACGGCACGGCGAGCATCGTGGCGCCAGAAGCGCTGCGTCGTATCGGCGCCGACGTGATTCCGATGGACAGCCAGCTCGATTACACCTTCCCCAAATACAATCCCAATCCAGAAGATCTCGAGATGCTGCACGCAATGGCGGCGGCGGTGCGCGAAAAAGCCGCCGACATCTGCTTAGGCTTCGATGGCGACGGCGATCGCTGCGGCGTCGTCGACGACAAGGGACACGAGATCTTCGCCGACAAGATCGGAGTTCTCGTCGCGCGCGATCTGTCTTCGCGCCAGAGCCGCGCGAAGTTCGTTGTCGACGTGAAGTCGACGGGTTTGTTCGAGACCGATCCCGTGCTCAAGAAAAACGGCGTCGAAGTCGATTACTGGAAAACCGGACATTCCTACATCAAGCGGCGCACGGCGGAACTCGGCGCCCTCGCGGGCTTCGAGAAGAGCGGCCACTATTTCTTCAATCCGCCGATCGGCTACGGCTTCGACGACGGCGTGATCGCCGCCATCGCCATCCTCGAGATGCTCGACCGCGCGGGCGGCCGGAAGATGTCGGAGCTGGTCGACGATCTGCCCAAGACCTGGAGCTCGCCGACCATGGCGCCGTTCTGCCCGGACGAAAAAAAATACGCCATCGTGGAGGCGCTGACGAAATCGTTCGAAGAGGCGAAGGCGCGCGGGGACAAGCTGCTCGGGCAATCCATCATGCGCCTCGTCACCGTGAACGGCGTACGCGTGGTGCTGGAGGACGGGACCTGGGGTCTGGTGCGCGCATCCTCCAATAAGCCGTCGCTGGTCGTCGTGGTGGAAAGCCCGACGTCGGAAGCCAATATGCGGGCGATTTTCCAGGAGATCGATACGCGCCTCGGCAAGCACCCCGAAGTCGGCGAATACGACCAGCGGATCTGAAATCCGCGGTCATTGCGCCGTTGCGGCCGCCGTAATATCCTTCGCCAAACGGGTGGGGATTTCGCGATGCCGAAGCGGGTGATTGGCATCCTGATTGTTGCAGGAATGGCGGCGCTTATGGGCGGCGCCGGTGCATCGCAGCAAAGTCACGATACCAGCAAAAGCACTCAGCCGGCTCAGCCGCAGCCCATCGCCGTGCGCACGATCACGAACACAACGGCCGGCAAGGTCTCGACCATCAGCCGCGACGTCTGCGCCAAGCATCCAAATCTCAAGCAGTGTTCGTGACATGGGTGACAACAGCCCGTCGGCAGTCGTCACCGCCTGGGTCGCGCTTGCAGCATTCGTTCTGTTCGCACTCGGTCTGCTTGTGCACAGCGAAATGGAGCGCCACAAGGACAAGAAGCTGCGCGTATTCGAGATGGCGAAGGAATATCGCCTCAGCCTGCGCGCCACCAACGGGCAATTCTCCGACCGCTGGAACGAATATCTGAACGACTCCGTCGATCCCTATAATGGCGGCAATCTCGATGAGCAGGCCTATACCGATCTCGTCGGGCGTTTCCTGTCCGCCGATTCCAATCGGGACAATTACGAAGCGCTGGCGGGCTTCTACGATTCGGTCGGCGAATGCGTGTACGAAGGGCTCTGCGATTTCTGGTACGCGCGCACGATCTTCGGCAATGACATTGTGACCTTCTATCACAATTTCTATCCCGAGCTCGATGCCGAAAGCCGGCAGGGCCAGAGCGACGCGGGCATTATCGACTTCGTCAACCGCATGCGCGACGCCGACAGGGGCAAGCTGCAACAGGGCTGGGAAGACCGCGCCATCGCGGCGACCTATTAGTTCCTTCTCCGTAGGACCAAAGTCCAATTGAGTCGTCCGCACCTCCATCGGGAGGATCGGGCTCTGTCTCGCACGCGACAACCGGCGAGATCGGTGGGAGCTGCGCGATGAAGTGGACGATCCTTATGATGGCGATTCTGATGACTGCGCTTGCGACCAGCGACGCGAATGCACGGTCGCGTTCCGTGCGATGCCGCGAATGGGCGCATGAACAGGTCCGCAACGAGCCGCGGCCGGCTGGCGGCGCCGTGCGCGGCGCAGCTTTGGGCGCCGTCGGCGGCGCGATCCTGGGCAATGCCGGCGTGGGCGCAGCAGCCGGCGCCGGCATCGGTGCCGCACACGCCGCGAGCCGCAGACGTTCGTTCGGTTACTATTACGACCGTTGCATGCGGCACTGGCGGTGAACTCGCCAAAGCGCCGGGGTCGTCAGTTCTTTTCCTGCATCGACGCCTCACGATCGTCCAAGTCGGCCCCGTCCATATTGTTGCAACCACGAAACCACGGACGCGCCGGGTTTACCGGAACGAATCCACGCGCATAATCGCTGTGCGAATGGGGGAAGCAACGAGGACCGATGGATCGTCGTCGCCTGATGGGCTGGGCCGCCCTTGCGCTGACCGGCCTGCCGGTGCGAGCCGCTGCAGCGGCGTTTCAGCCGGAAGAACCCATACCGCTCTGGCCGGCCGGACCGCCGGGTCGCGATGTCCCGCCACTGTCGCTGAAGACCGAGGAGCGCGGCGCAACGCCTGAGCTGCACGACCGTCTGATCTCGTCCATTGCCTATCCCGTGCTGACGCCCATTCGCCCGCAGACTCCCGACGGCTCGGCGCTCCTGATCATCCCCGGCGGCGGCTATCTCTACGAAGCCATCGACATCGAAGGCTTCGCGCCGGCCGCGCTCTTCGCTGCGCACGGGATCACGTCCTTCGTGCTCACCTATCGTCTGCCGTCCGAAGGTTGGACGCATCGGCCCAATGTGCCGCTCGAAGACGCGCAGCGCGCCATGCGCATCATCCGCGCGCACGTGCAGGACTACGGTCTCCAGCCGACACGCGTCGGCGCTCTGGGCTTCTCCGCCGGCGGCCATCTCGCGGCCTCGCTCGCGACGAATCTCACCAAGCCCATGTATTCGTCGATGGATGCGATCGACGGCTACGACGCAAAACCCTCCTTCGCGGCACTGCTTTATCCGGTGGTCACCATGCTGCCGCCTTTCGCACACGAGGCCTCGCGCGAGCGACTGCTCGGCCTGAACGCAACAACGGCCATGCGCACCGCCTATTCGGTGGAGCGCGCCGTCAGCGAAGCCACACCGCCCTGTTTTCTCTGCGCCACGGACGATGATCCCGACGTGCCTGTCGACAACACGCTGATGATGTTCCAGAGCCTCAGGACCGCCAAAGTGCCGAGCGAGATGCATATCTTCGAGAAAGGCGGCCACGGCTTCGGGCTGGCGTTGCCGTCCGAGCCGGTCTCACAATGGCCGGAACTGTTCCTGCGCTGGGGCGCCGCCCAGGGTTATTTCCGCAACCCGGCCTGATCAGGCCGCGCGCCGCTCGCCGCGCGACAGGAACGACAACGCCGTCCTGAACGTCTCGACATCGGCGCCAGGCCTTGTCGCGTGTTCGCTCAAGTGCCGGCGGAAGTGCCGCGCGCCGGGACGTCCGTTGAAGAGGCCGAGCGTGTGCCGCGTCATGGCGTTGAGCGGAACACCGCGCTGCAATTGCGCATCCATATAGGCGATGTAGGCTTCAACTGCGTCCTCGACCATGCGCGCCTCGCCGCCGAAAATCCTTGCGTCGACATCCGCGAGCAACGCCGGCGTTTGATACGCCGCGCGGCCCATCATCGCGCCATCAAGGTGGCGAAGATGCGTTTCGACATCGTCGAGCGACGCGATGCCGCCGTTCAGCACGATCGTCAGCTGCGGTCTGGCACGCTTCAGGCTATAGACGAGATCGTAATCGAGCGGCGGGACTTCGCGGTTCTCCTTCGGCGACAGCCCCTCGAGCCAGGCCTTGCGCGCGTGCACGGCGAAAATCGTCACACCGGCGGCCGCACAAACGTCGATGAGCGTCGGCAGCGCGACTTCGGGATCCTGGTCGTCGACACCGATGCGGCATTTCACGGTGACGGGAATCGAAACCGCGGCACGCATCGCCGCCACGCAGTCGCCGACGAGTTGAGGCTCGCGCATCAGACAGGCGCCGAAGCGTCCCGACTGCACGCGATCGGACGGGCAGCCTACATTGAGATTGATTTCGTCATAGCCCATGTCGGCGCCGATGCGCGCGGCTTCCGCGAGACGGAGTGGCTCTGAGCCCCCCAATTGCAGCGCCACCGGATGCTCGGCCGGATCGAAGGCGAGAAGGCGCGCGCGATCGCCGCGAATGACCGCTTCCGCGGTGACCATCTCGGTGTAGAGCAGCGCCTGCCGCGTCAGCGCGCGATGGAGAAACCGGCAATGCCGGTCCGTCCATTCCATCATCGGCGCGATGGCAAACCTGTGCGAACGGTCGGGCTGCATGAATTTCGGCATTTCCGGGACTTGCGAAGCTGGCGCCTGCTTATCGCAAAGCAGCCCCATTCGCCAAGTTTCGGCCCTCTCATATGATGAATGGCCGGAAAGACAGCGGCTATGGCTCAGCCAACAGCCGCAGGGCCTCGAGGATCGCCGCACGGCGCAGCACATCGTCGCCCTGGGCGCCAAAATCGCGCCGTTCGACCCGTAGTTCTCCGTGACGGCTGCAACAGCAGAAATAAACCAGCCCGACCGGATTTCCGTCTTCGTCCGGCTTGGGCCCGAGAACGCCACTGACGGCAATGGCGAGATCCGCTGGCGATCGCTCCAGCGCGCCACGGGCCAGCTGCCGCACAACTTCGGCATTGACGCTGCCGGCCCGACGAAGCAATTCGGGATCGACCCCCAGGGCCGCGCTCTTGTTGGCCTTGCTGTAGGTCACGAAGCTTCCATGCAGCACATCGCCGGCGCCTTCCACATGCGAAAGGACCGCGGCGAGAAGCCCGGCCGTGCAGGATTCGGCGGTGACGACGGTGGAGCCGGCCTGCTTCAACGCAGCCACGACATGTTCCGCATGCGCGATCAATTCGGGGTCGATGCAGGGCGCCGCCATCTCAGCGATATTCGTCCGAGCCCTGCACCCACAAGAACGACTGGATGTCGATCATGTCGCGCGGTCGCATATCGCGGATTTCAGACCGCACCCTTTTTGCGAGGGCGAGATATGCGGCGTAGGCCCGTCCATTAGGCCGCGATTGATAGTCGAATGACAGGCCCAAGACGCGCGCGGCGTCCTTGATGGTGTTCGGCTTCAGAAAAATGTGTACCCGCGGCTGGGCGATGAAGCCGAACACCGTCGCGAGGGGCCATGTCAGAACACGGGTCTGTTTGCGCGGCAGCGCGGCGACTGTTTCGCACCAGGCATCGAACCTTGCTTCGAGCGGCTCTTTTCCGTGAAGAAAGGCGAACAATCCTTCGGCGAACAGACGGGCGCCGTGGGTTTCGCGAACGGCGTCGCGCAAAGCCATCTTCTCGAAGGAGAATAGGAGGCTGCGGCCCGACTCGATTCGGACGGCGCGCGCAGCGATATCCAGATAGCGCTCCTCCTCGAGGGCCTTGCGGAAAGTCTTCGCGTTGAGATCCGCCTCCCACTCCCTATGCGCTTCCCACTTATAGTCGCGTTCCCACGCCAGGTAGGTCTCGTCGCGAAAGCCCCCGGGAAACAAGCGAAGAAACTTCTTCCTGGCGCGCGACAGCGGGCCCGTTGGCGCTTTACGGATGTGAGCATGTCCTGCACGCAGTGGTAGCGATCGTGGCACGCGCGAACTCTCGAACGTCTTGAAAGTGCAACGCGCCGCCGGAATGCTGCGTTCCTCAGCGTCGCCGCGTGTCGCCTGTGCCGTCACCTCAAACTAAGCCGCGCGCATCATAGCCTTTTGATCGGCATGGACCGGATCACGAGCTCTTTCTGATGGAGTTCGGCCTCGACACGCGCGCGAAAGCTGCGCCACCATGCCACTTCCACCGTCTCGACCATCACCTCGAGGATCACGACTTCGTCTCTGTGCTGGCTTTCGCCATGCCGCCACACACCTTTCGCCGGTGCACGCTCATATGCCGTCAGCCCGCCGAAACGGTCCGAGAGTTCGTGCTGGATCCTGCGAAGAACATCTTCGGGAAAGGGCTTTCCGTCATTGTCTTCAATCGGCAGGAGAATTTGCACAAGTTCCATGTTCATCCGCGCCTGGTTGTCCGCAGCTTCCGCTTTTCCGGACGAAGTTCGACCCAGGCGGGAGCATGATCGCTGCTCTTTTCCCATCCGCGGACCTCGCGGTCTACGCCTGCCGCCGCCAGACGCGGCTTCAGCTGGGGGCTGAGCAGGAGATGGTCCATGCGCAGGCCCGCGTTGCGGGCGAAGGCGTTCCGGAAATAGTCCCAGTAGGTATAGATCGTCTCGTCCGGATGGGTTTCGCGCAGCGCATCCATCCATCCCTGCATGATGAGTTTGCGATACGCCTCGCGGGTCTCCGGGAAGAATACGGCATCCCCGACCCAGCGCTCCGGCTTGTAGGCATCGCGTTCGGTCGGCACCGCATTGAAATCTCCGCACAGAATCACCGCGCGCTCCGATTTCAACAACGTGCGGGCATAAGCGTTCAGACGCCTGAACCACGCCAGCTTGTAATCGAATTTCGGTCCGGGCGCAGGATTGCCGTTCGGCAGATAGATGCAGCCGACCGTCAGGCCGTCGATATCGCCTTCGATGTAGCGGCTGTGCAGGTCGTCGGGATCGCCCGGCAATCCGCGTCTCGTCTCGATGGGCTGGGAGCCTTGCGAAAGGATCGCGACGCCGTTCCAGCTCTTCTGTCCGTGCCAGACCGCGCTGTAGCCCGCCTTCCGGATGGCTTCGATGGGAAACTTTTCTTGCGGCGCCCGCAATTCCTGAAGGCACGCAATGTCCGGCGAAAATTTCTCCAGCCAGCGCAGCACGACCGCCAGCCGGCCATTGATACCATTCACATTATACGTCGCGATCCGCACGTTCAGTTCCTGTCAAGGCTCCGCACCGCCACCATCCCGCGTGGGCCATGGCGCGGCGGCCTGCACAACAACGCCGCGTCAAAGCGCCGGGTTCATAGCCTTAACCTCTCCGTTCCTGAATCGCGCCCGCATCAGAAGCGTTCGCCAACCATTTCCTCGCTTTTCGCCCACAAGGCCCTGGCCGTGTCGGGATTGAGCGCATAAGGCCTGACACCGCCGCGCGCCGCCGGATTGTCGATGATCTCGGCGACGTGGCAGTCCTCGCAAAATTTGCCGCCGACCTCGTCAGCGGGCGCCACGAAGCCAGCCCAGACGCTCGTCGCCGCGCCCTGCGGGATCGTCTTCCATTGGAACGGCGGCAGGTTCGCGGCCTTGTTCGCCTCCTCAATGCTCTTGATCATCTGCTGCGTCAGTTCGGGCGTCATGTGCCGGCCGAGCTCGGTCTGGATGCCGCCCGGATGCACGGCGGTCGCGCGCACGCCGCCGGCCCTGTGCCGCCTATCGAATTCCACAGCGAAAAGAATGTTGGCGGTCTTCGAGCGGCCATAGGCGCCGAATTCCGTGTAGGGCGTGTGTTCGAAATTCGGATCCTTGAGATCCACATTGGAGAAGCGGTGGCCGGCGGACGACAGGTTCACCAGCCGCGACCCGTGCTTCAGCAGCGACGCGATGCGGTTCACCAGCACGAAGTGGCCCAGATGATTGGTGCCGAACTGGGTCTCGAAGCCGTCCGCGGTCTTGCCCTTCGGACAGGCCATCACGCCAGCATTGCAGATCACCACATCGAACGGCTTGCCGGCTTTCAACAACGCATCCGCGCAGGCGCGCACGCTCTTGAGCGAGGCCAGATCGAGCGCGACGAGTTCGAGGCTGCCGCCGTTCTTCGCATCCTTGCGGACGACCTCCGTCGCCTTCTTCGCCTTGTCGAGATCGCGCGCCGCACCGACGACGGTTGCGCCGTGCGCGGCCAAGCTGCGTGCCGTCTCCACGCCCAGCCCTGCGGACGTACCGGTTACGAGCACGCGCTTGCCGGCGAGATTGACGCCGCTCAACACATCGTCGGTGGTCGATTCCGCTCCGAATTTCGGTGGCATTGCGTGGGCCTCCTGTTCTCGCGTGCGATAATTGCGATGGATATCACGGGCTTAGAAAATCGGCGAATTTCCGAAGAAAAACTGTCCGGCCGGCCGGGCTTGCGGCGTCGTAAGGGCGACGCAACCATGGGGGTTGCGCGTATGCAAGGAGTTTTCCCGTGAGCCAATTTGTCTATTTCTATCGCGGCTGGACGCGCCCGACATCGCCCGCCGAAATGCAGCAGCAGGTCCAGAAATGGTCGGCATGGTTCAAAACACTGGCTGACGCCGGCCATCTTGCCGATCGGGGCTTTCCGCTCGAACGTGATGGCAAGGTCGTCGCCGGAAAAGGCAAATCGGTCACTGACGGTCCCTTTGCCGAAGCCAAAGACATTGTGGGGGGCTATTCGATTATCGACGCCCACGACATCGCTCAGGCGGTCGAGCTCGCCAAAGGATGCCCCAATCTCGAGAGAGGCGGCGCGGTCGAAGTCCGTCCTCTGATGACCATGACAAGCTGATGGATGCCGTCGACGCATTGGTGGACGATCTCTTCCGGCGCGAGTCCGGCAAGATGGTCTCGATACTGGTGCGCCTCTTCGGCACCGACCATCTCGCGCTGGCGGAGGACGTCGTGCAGGACGTTCTCTGCCGCGCGTTGGAAGTGTGGAAATTCCGCGGTGTACCGGACAATCCGTCCGCATGGCTCATGGCGGCCGCCAAGAACCGGGCCATCGATGCGATGCGCGGTGCGAAGAAGGCGAAAGCCTATGCGCTCAATGCGCCGGCGGAAGCGCCGCCGGATGTCGAAGCGCTCTTTCATCCTGCGGCGGTCCGCGACGAGCAGCTGCGCATGATGTATTCGTGCTGCCATCCGAAGCTGAACGAAGATGTGCAGGTCGCTCTGATCCTCAACATCCTGTGCGGCTTCAGCGCGAAGGAGATCGCAGCCGCGTTCCTGATCGGCGTGGCGGCCGTGGAGAAGCGGCTGGCGCGCGGCAAGAAGACCCTCGCCCTCTCGAAGCATCTTCTCGACCTCAAGTCCGATGATGTCGTCGGACGCCTGCTGGCGGTCCAGCGTGCGCTTTATTTGTTATTCAACGAAGGCTATCACGGCGCCAATGCGACGGCGGCCGTGCGCGGCGAACTCTGCAAGGAGGCGATCCATCTCTGTGGCCTGCTGCTCGAGCATCCGCGCGCGCGCACCGGACCGACTTACGGCCTTGCAGCACTGATGTGCCTGCACGCGGCCAGATTGCCCGCACGCATGGACTGCTCGGGGCGCTTTGTTCCGATGGAGCTGCAGGACCGGTCGAAATGGGACCCGGAGCTCATCGCGAGGGGCTTCGCCTATCTCGACCAATCGGCCCGCAGCTGGGAGCTCGCCGACTATCAGATCGAGGCCGCTATCGCTGCCGCACATGCGAGCGCCGCGACAGCCGAAGATACGGACTGGGAGACGATCGTCGCGCTCTATGACAGTCTTCTCGCGGTTCGTCCGTCGGCGATCGTAGCCCTCAATCGCGCCATCGCGGTCGGCCAGAAGGCAGGGCCGGAACGAGGACTCGAAGAAATCCTCTCGATCGCGGACAGCGAGATCCTTGAGAGCTATCCGTTCTATTGGGCGACGCTCGGGGAATTTGCGCTGCGCAGCGGCAAGCACGGCGAAGCGAGACACTCCTTCCGCAAAGCGCGCGAACTCGCTCGCAATCCCTTCGAGCGCGATCACTATGCGGCAAGGATCGCCGCCAGCAACATGCGGGCCTGAGGCGTCAGCGCGCCGCGCGGTTCTTGTCGACGACGGCCATCACGATCAATCCGAAGGTCACGAGCCGCGGCAGGTAAAAATAGGGCTCGAACTCGGAGACGTCGGCTATGCCCAGCACGAACTGGCTGGCGGCATAGATTGCGAACGCGAGCGAGAACAGGAGGAAGAAGCGGTCTCGCGTGCGGAACCAGAAGCGCAAGAAAAAAAGCGCAGCCACGAGCGATGTGACCGAAACTGCGCCTGCGAGAAGGGGAGCCAACCTGTCCATCACTCTGCATCCCAGATAAGGCCGTAAATCAGGACCAGCAGCGACAACAAGGCTTCCATCAAGCGCAAGACGGTCAAATCGGTGTCGGGCAGGAAGATCTTGTCGACGACCAGAAGCACGTTGTTGAGCGTCAGGCCTGCGAAGCAGATGCCGCTCCACAGGAGCAGACGATAGCGCTGGCGCGCATAAGCCCTGAACAGCAGACAGGCACAGATCAGGGCGACGACCGCGCAGAGACTGTAGATTGCCGCGGCGGCCATTCTATTTGTCCTTCCTGATCCGGAATGCGTCGGCAAAATGCTGGATGCGCGAAGGCTTCTGATGAATGAAATTCGTCACCGGTATCAGGTATAGATCGTAGGCTTCGGCAAGTCGGTCCACGAGGTGACGGGTCTCGTCGCTGCGCGGCTGATAACGGTAAACATCGTTGTTCTTTTCGCACAGCCCCTTGACTGCGAGACTGCTTAGCACCCGCGTCGCCGTGGCTTCATCGACATAGAGGCGCTTCGAGACCAGCTGCGCGGTCCACGGCTCCTTGGTGTTCTTCCGCAGGAGCAGCAAGGCCTCCAAATCGGCGACGGTGTCGATATGCTCGATAATGAAATTCCGGACGTCGTCAGGAACCAACTCCGACATCATCAGCCAACAAGCATCCCGCGCACCCCCTCATCGCCCGCGACGTTTTCGAGGGCCACAGCGTATGTGTCAAGCTTTGGCCGGTGTCGCCTTGTTTCTTCGCACGGGATAGGCCCGGTGCGGTGTTTCAAATCCAGGGCCCCTCGAAGCTCATAGCTCGCGCCGGAATCCACATCGGCGGGATGGACAATGGTCTCGGAACCAACTTCGCGCCTTCGTGGAATAGTATCTCCCACGCCCCTTGATGGACCGCTGCGCGAACCATACTTTAGCCACTGTTCGGAGTGCGCGGACTGCGCCCGGTGCTTGCGCTTTCCCGCGATTCTGCGCGCAACGATTTCAACGGCCAATTCGTTCCGTTCTGGCATCTTCTCCCAAGGCAGTGCCATGCAGTCAAAGCCCGCAGCGGCTTCATACCAGCCGCCACTTCTGCAGCACTATCGCGCGGTCCGGGAACTCAGCACTGCTATTGCCAATCCGCTGACAGTCGAGGACCAACAGGTCCAGTCGATGCCGGATGCGAGCCCGGCAAAGTGGCATCTCGCACACACGACATGGTTCTTCGAGCGGATGGTGCTGGCACGCACGGCGGGCTATGAGCCGTTCGACTCGCGCTTCGACGCGATTTTCAATTCGTACTATCTGGCGCTCGGCACGCCATTCACGCGGACCAATCGCGGACTTCTGACGCGTCCCGGCGTCGCCGAAATCGCAAGCTATCGCGCTCATGTCGATCAAGCGATGGAACCGCTGCTCGCGCATGCGGGACCGGAGCGCCGGATGTTGACGACGCTCGGCATCCATCACGAACAGCAGCATCAGGAATTGATGCTGACCGACATCAAGCACGCCTTCTTCTGCAATCCCTTGATGCCCGCCTATCGCACCGGAGCGCCGGAGGCAATCGATGCAACGCCGGCCCTAGACTGGATCGAGCACGACGGGGGGACGGTCGAGGTCGGACATGCGGGACAAGGCTTTGCGTTTGACAACGAGGGTCCGCGCCACCGCGCGCTTTTGCATCCGTTCCGCATGGCCTCGCGCCCGGTCACCAACGGCGAATATCGCGCCTTCATCGACGATGGCGGCTACAAGCGGCCGGAGTTCTGGCTGTCGGACGGCTGGGCGCTCAAGGAACGGGAGAACTGGCAGGCGCCGCTTTATTGGCTGCCCGACGAACAGATCTTCACACTGAACGGCGTGCGCGCGATCAATCCCGGCGAGCCTGTCGCGCATGTGAGCTTCTATGAGGCGGCAGCTTACGCGGCGTGGGCCGGCAAGCGCCTGCCGACCGAGTTCGAATGGGAAACGGCTGCGAGCAGCCAGGCGCTGGACGGCAATTTCCTCGATCTCGACGTGCTGCGCCCGCGCGCGACCGGCGGCGATGTCAGGTTCTTTGGCGATGTGTGGACATGGACGCGCTCGTCCTATGATCCCTATCCGGGTTTCCGACCGTTCGACGGCGATCTCGCCGAATACAATGGAAAATTCATGGTAGGCCAGGTGGTGCTGCGCGGCGGATCCTGCGTCACACCGCAAGGCCATATCCGCCCCACCTATCGCAATTTCTTTCCGCCTTCGGCGCGCTGGCAGTTCAGCGGCATCCGCCTTGCAGAGGACGCAGCATGAGCACCAATCTCGCCTACGCCCAGTGCCCCAAGGCGCACAGCGAAGAATTCGCGCGCGATGTGCTCGCGGGTCTGCAGAACTCGCCGAAGGGGCTGCCGTGCAAATATTTCTATGACGACGAAGGTTCGCGGCTTTTCGACCTGATCTGCGCGCTGCCGGAATACTACCCGACGCGCACGGAGATCGCGCTTCTCGAAGCACATGCGCCGGACATGGCGGCGCTGATCGGCCGCGATGTCGAACTGGTCGAGTTCGGCGCCGGCTCGCTGCGCAAAGTGGGCGTCCTGCTCGACGCGCTGGATCATCCGCGCGCTTACAGACCTGTCGACATTTCGGGCGACTATCTTGCCGCCCATGCGAAGGCGTTGGCGCGCCGCTATTGGGGCGTCGCCGTTCGTCCCATCGTCGCCGATTTTACGAAGCCGCTCGCCATCTCCGACAGCAAGGCGCGCATGGCGGGTTTCTTTCCGGGATCGACGATCGGCAATTTCGAACGCGCCGAGGCGCTGACATTCCTCAGCCGCGCGGCGAAGCTCTTTCCCGGCAGCGGACTCCTGATCGGCGTCGATCTCGTGAAAGATCCCGCCGTCTTGCACGCGGCCTATAATGACGCGGCGGGCGTCACGGAGGCCTTCAACAAGAACATCCTGGTCCGGGCCAATCGCGAGCTCGACGCGGATTTCGATCCCGACGCCTTCGCGCATTACGCCTTCTACGACCCGGTCCGTCAGCGCGTGGAGATGCACCTCACAAGCCGGGTGGCGCAAGATGTGCGGATCGCCGATGAAACGGTAGCCTTCGCGGAAGGCGAGACGATCCACACCGAGAATTCCTACAAATATACCGTCGACGGCTTCCACGCGCTGGCCGAAGAGGCGGGGTTCCGTCCGCGCGCGGTCTGGCGCGATGCAGAAGGGCTTTTCAGCCTTCACTGGCTGGAAGCCTGATCAGTCCTCTTTTGCAGATTTGTCTTCGTCGCCGGGCATCTGTCCGGGTTTCGCCTGCTCGCCGCCCTTGACGCGGCCGGTGTGGCGGGTTCCGGCAACGCGCTCTTTCGTTCCGGGATGCGGGGGAAAGTCTCGCTTCGAGACGCCGCTCCGAACCTGACCGTATTCTTCGGGTCTTTCCATCTGCCGGCGCTTGTCGGGATGCCGTCCGTCGCGGGAGCCGCTCGAAGACCTCATGATCTCATTCCTGCCGGCGCCGAAGATCCGAGATCAACACCGCCGTGCGGCAGAAACCCCAGACCGCAGCGGACAGTAACAAACAGCACACAAAGGCGGGCCCGATCCCATGTGCCAGGAGATGGTCGGCGCCGATCGGACCGATGGCGATCACCGCCAGGACCCAGATATAGGCGACGATGCCGAAGCTCGCGGCCGCCATGTAGATCCCGACCTTGTCCGCCCAGGTAAGGCGAACGGTTCGATCGCCGTAGGAGGCGGCGTAGGCCATCACGGTCGCTGCTTCTATTTTCCGGGTCTCGAGCCGCGGCAGGGCGCGGACGATGTCCGCGGCGTAATCCATAAGCACCGATGTCTGCATTGTCTTCGTCTCGCTTCACCCTCGTTGGGTGAAGAACGCCGCGACGATGACAAGGGTTTCGCGAGAGGGATCGGCCTTACATCAACACTCGGAGAGTTCACTCCCGTTCGGTGTCTTCGATCTCGTTTGCGTCTTCATCTTCGATGAGCGAAAGACCTTCTTCGAGATAGTCGCCGAGCATGGGGAGAGAGAAGAGATATTCGGCAGTGCGCTTGTTATGGGCGCGGCGCGCCTCGGCGACGGCGTCGTCCCATTCATCGGCGCCGTATGTACCTCGGCCGACCCAGGCCAGCGCCACCAGTTCGACCTGTTCGTCTTCGTCGAGTTCGCGGATGTAGTCGGCGAGCACGGCCGGCGTTGCGTCGTCCGGCTTGTCCTCGAGAATATCGGCCTGGCCGTCGTCCGTGGGGTTGGAGCCCGAGTCCGGATCGCTATCGCCTTCCTTGGCGTCGAACACGCGAGCCCCCGCGATGACGCGGCGGACCTTCTCCGGATTGATACCGAGCATGGGAGCCTCCAGTCATAATGCGCCGAAACGCCTATGAAGAATACTCGCGGTGGGGTTTGGTTCCTTGACCCTCGTCAATTACACCGTGTGCCGAATGGACCTAAGGACCGGCCGTGCCTGACGATCAGACAGAGACGCTCGCATTCCTCGATAAACCGGGCACATACGGGCTTTCCGGCGAGATCGTGGAACGCCATGCGACGCACGGCTCGTATGTCTTCCTGGCCGGGTCGCGCGCCTACAAGCTGAAGCGCGCCGTCCATTTTCCGTATATGGACTATTCGACCGTTGCACGCCGCAAGGTGATGTGCGAGCGCGAACTCGACGTCAATCGCCGCCTCGCGCCGGAAATCTATCTCGAGACTGTGCCTGTCATGCGCCGCGCCGACGGATCGCTGAGGATTGGCGGCAACGAAGGCGAAGCCATCGACTGGCTTGTCGTCATGCGGCGCTTCGAGCAGAGCGATCTCTTCGAATCCCGGCGCCGGCGGGGACAGCTCGAGCCCATGCTGTTGCGGCAGCTGGGTGAAAGGCTGGCTCGCTTTCATGAGAGCGCCGAACGCCAACCCCGGTTTGGCGGCGCGGCCGGCATCGAAGCCGTGCTCGACGAGAACAGGTCGCTCCTCGGGCCGCCCCTGGATGGAAAAAAGATCGCCGACCTGGATGCGCTGTCGCGCAAGGCTCTCGAGGCGCTGCGATCCTTTCTCGATACCCGCCGCGACAGGGGCTTCGTGCGGCGCGTCCACGGCGATCTGCATCTGAACAATATCTGTGTGTACAACGGCAAGCCCGTCCCCTTCGATGCGATCGAGTTCGAAGACAACTTCGCCTGCATCGATGTCTTGTTCGATTTGGCGCTTCTGCTGATGGACCTGGATCGCCACGGTCTCAGCCGTGAAGGGAATATCGTTCTCAATCGCTATCTCGAGCGCACCCGCGACTATGAAGGGCTGAAGGCGCTGCCGTTGTTCCTGTCGTGCCGCGCCGCCATGCGCGCGCATGTGACGCTCGCCATGAAACAGGGGGACCCCCAAACGCGCGAACGCGAAGCCGCGCAGCTTCTCGACTGTGCGCTCGCCTATCTGAAGCCGCACGCCGTTTCGCTGATTGCGATCGGCGGCGTATCGGGCACCGGCAAATCGACGGTGGCCGCGGCAATTGCTCCGCACATCGGACGTGCGCCGGGCGCGGTCGTCGTCCGCACCGACGTCGTGCGCAAACAACTGTGGGGAGCGGACGAACTGATGCGGCTGCCCCCTGCGGCCTATGACGAAGAGTTCACGGCCCGCGTTTATCGGACCATGGCGGAACGCGCCGCTGCGGTGCTCAATGCCGGCCATTCGGTGATCTTCGATGCGGTCATGGGACAGGCATCCCAGCGCGCCGACATCGAAGAACTGGCGCAACACCATGCCGCGCACTTCCACGGCCTCTGGCTCGATGCGCCGACGGACATTCTCGCGAGGCGCATTGTGGCGCGCCGCGACGACGCCTCGGACGCGACCGTCGACGTCCTCAGGGCGCAGCGAGAGAATATCGAGACGCCCGATCGATGGACCGTCATCGACGCCGATGCACCGCCGGCGGACGTGGCACGGGCAGCTCTGCATGCGATCAGGTCGTCGTGAAACGGCTACGAGCGCGGCGTCCACATGTAGCGGAAATAGGCCCAGGTCGCAGCCATGCCGCCGGCCCCGGTGGCGGCCGCAATGAACCAGATCAAGAGATCGGAATCGCCGGTAAAGCGGTAGATGATGAAGTAGGCGATAATGGTCACGAGCACGCCGATGACATGCGGCCAGGCCCAGTGCGGCTTCTTCGACTCGTCCATACCTGTTCGCATTAGCATAGGATGCGTGCGCGTTATACAGCGGAACAGTCGAAAGGCGGAAGCGGAGTGAACAAAATCGAGATCGTGGGGCGCAACGTCGCCTATCAGGGATGGCTGGTGCTGTCGCTCGTATCGATCCGCATGGCCGACGGGCGCACCACGCGGCGCGAGGTGGTCGAGCACGGCAAGGCCACGGCCGTGCTCGCCTATGATCCGGAACGGCGTATGGCCATGCTGGTGCGGCAGCTGCGGGCGCCCGTCTACATGACGTCCGGCGAAGAAACTCTCCTCGAAGCTATCGCCGGCATGCTGGACGACGGCACGGATGCGCCGGCCACGGCGCGGCGCGAAGCCATGGAGGAAACGGGCCTGCGGTTGGGCGAGCTCGAATATGTCGCTAACGCCTGGCCGAGCCCCGGCATGCTGACCGAGCGGCTGTCGCTCTTTCTTGCGGCCTACAGCGCGCAGGATCGCGTCGCTGCCGGCGGCGGGCTCTCCGAAGAGCACGAAGACATCGAAGTCGTCGAAATGCCGCTCGCCGAACTCGCGGCGCTGGTCGACCAAGGCCGCATCTACGACATGAAGACGCTCGTCCTCGTTCAGACCCTGCGCCTCAAGAAGCCCCACCTATTCGAGCCGCGCTGATGAAAGCCATGCAGCTCGCGCGCGCGCACGCACCGCTGAAGGCGGCGGAGTTGGTGTCGCGACCGCTGCAGGCGGGCGAAGTGCGCATCCGGGTTTCCGCCTGCGCCGTGTGCCGCACCGATCTGCATGTGGTCGACGGCGAGCTGACGGAACCCAAGCTGCCGATCACGCCGGGGCATGAGATCGTCGGTCACGTCACAGAGGCCGCACCGGATATCCGGCGATTCAAGATCGGCGACCGTGTCGGCGTACCGTGGCTCGGTTGGACCTGCGGCGTCTGCGAATTCTGCAGGCACGGCGAAGAAAACCTCTGCCCCTCGGCGCGCTTCACCGGCTACACGATCGACGGCGGCTTTGCGAACGAGACCATCGCCGATGCGCGCTTCGTCTTTGCGCTGCCGGCGGGCTATTCCGATGAAGCGGCAGCGCCGCTCCTGTGCGCGGGATTGATAGGCTGGCGATCGTGGAAAGCAGCGGGACCGGCGAAACGTCTTGGCATCTACGGCTTCGGCGCCGCAGCCCATATCGTGGCACAAGTCGCACGCGCTGAGGGCCAGGACGTGTACGCGTTCGTGCGCCGCGGCGATGCCAAAGGCGAAGACTTCGCGAAAGAGATGGGCGCAGTGTGGGCTGGACCATCCGACGGACCGGCGCCGGAACCTCTCGACGCCGCGATCATCTTCGCACCGGTCGGCGCGCTGGTGCCGCTCGCGCTCGAGGCAGTGCGCCCCGGCGGCACGGTGATCTGCGGCGGCATCCACATGAGCGACATTCCGTCTTTTCCCTACGCAATCCTCTGGGGCGAACGCTCGCTCAAATCCGTCGCCAATCTGACTCGCAAGGATGCTGAGGAATTCCTGGCTTTTGCAGCCGCGCATCCCATTGCCACGACGACGGTGCGCTATGCGCTGGATGATGCGAACCAGGCCCTGTCCGATCTGCGCGACGGACGTCTGATCGGTGCGGCAGTTCTGATTCCTTAGTCAGTGTGCCATGAAGATCGGCAATGTCGCGTGCGAACGGATATGCGACGTCGCGCCGCCAAATACGCTCTCGCGCAGATGTCCGCGCCCGTACGCACCCATGACTAGCAGATCGGCGCCGGCAAGCGCCGCCGCGTGCAGCAACGCCTCGCCGATGGGACGCTGCCCCTGCTCCACCGTCTGCTCGGTGGCCGCAAGACCGTGCAGCGCGAGGAATTCGCGCAATTCGGCAAAATCGGTCTCATTCTGTTGTGTCTGGCGCTTGATGCTCAGGACAACAATGTTCTCGGCCTTTTTGAGGAAGGGTATGGCAGCAACGATGGCGCGCGCGGCCGACGCTCCGCCGTCCCAGCCGACGACAATGCACCGCGCAATGCCTGCCGGCGCCTGCGCCGATAGCAGTATCGGCCGCCCGGAACGCGTCAGCACTTCGATGAAGCCTTCGCTCAATTCGACGGAATCGGGCCCGGCGATCACCCCAAACGCCACGACATCCGAGAGCTCCGCCGCCTGGGCCACGGCGCGAAAATAGGTGCCCTGTGCGCGCTTCAGCGAACAGGTGACGCTATCCGCTTTCTTCGGATGCTCGACCAGCGTGGCGCCGGCTTTGGCAGCGGCGGCCGCGAGCGCGTCGCGAACCCGCTTCTCCGCCGTCTGTGCGATCTCTTCGGACGCGTTGACGATGTCCTGCACCACGTCCGGCGACACCGGCACGCCCACGAACGGGACGGCGAGCCGGGGATCGGGATGAACGAACAGCGCCGCCACATGCGCGTTGAAAGGCTTCGCAGCGGCGAAGGCCGTCGCCAGCACGATCTCGTCGCGCGGCGTGCCCGTCAGAGGCGCCAGTATCTTTGCAAGGCTCATGTCCGATCCCCCATTTCGTCCGAAGCTTAGCGCTCTCATGCGCCGTCGCGAAGCGGCCCGATCCCCCCTCAATGCGGTAGCGCGGGGCCGCCGCTTATGTGTAGAAACCCGCTGTCCCACGAAAGATGCAAGCGCATGTCCGTCCGCAACCTTGACGCCTTCTTCCGGCCCAATGCGGTCGCCCTGATCGGCGCCAGCACGAAGGACCATTCCGTCGGCCAGGTGATCGCGCACAATCTGATGGCCGGCGGGTTCGAAGGGCCGGTCATGCCGGTCAATCCCAAATACGCCTCGATCGGCGGCGTCCTCGCCTACCCTGACGCGGCGCATCTGCCCATGACGCCCGATCTCGCCATCATCTGCACACCGCCGCAGACCGTGCCGGCGCTGATCGCGGAGCTGGGCGCTCGCGGCACGCGGGGCGCGATCGTCGTGACCGCCGGCTTCAACGAACTCGGCAGCGCGCAAGGCAAGGCGCTGCAACAGGCGATGCTGGATGCGGCGCGGCCGCATCTGATGCGTATCGTGGGACCCAATTGCATCGGCGTCATCACGACACCGGCCCATCTCAATGCATCCTTTGCACATCTGAACGCAAAACCCGGCTCGGTCGCCTTCGTCGCGCAATCCGGCGCAATACTGACGACCGTGCTCGACTGGGCGACGGCCCGCGGCATCGGCTTCTCACATCTTGTTTCACTGGGCGACATGACGGATGTCGACTTCGGCGACATGCTCGACTTCCTCGCCGACGATACGGACACGCACGCGATACTTCTTTACGTCGAAGCGGTCACCCAGGCGCGCAAGTTCATGTCGGCCGCACGCGCTGCGGCCCGCGCCAAGCCGGTGATCGTGGTCAAGGCCGGACGGCATGCCGCCGCGGCCAAGGCCGCCGCCTCCCACACCGGCGCGCTCGCCGGCGTCGATGCGGTTTACGATGCAGCGTTCCAGCGCGCAGGTCTCCTGCGCGTGTTGGGACTCGATGAAGTGTTCGACGCGGTCGAAATCCTCGGCACGTCGCGGCACCTACCGGGTGACAATCTTGCGATCCTGACGAACGGCGGCGGAGCCGGCGTGCTCGCGACGGATGCGCATCTCGACTACAACGGCGCGCTGGCGCAACTGTCGGACGACACGATGAAGGTGCTGAATGCCGTGCTGCCGCCGACATGGAGCCACGGCAATCCCGTCGACATCATCGGCGACGCGCCGCCCAAGCGTTACTCGGATGCGCTGGGGACTCTGCTGCATGCGAAGGAAGTCGATGCCGTCCTGGTGCTGAATTGCCCGACGGCCGTCGCCTCGAGCACGGATGCGGCGCGCGCCGTGATCGAGACGTCGAAAGGCACGGACCGTACCGTACTGACGAACTGGCTCGGCACGGGCGCCGTGCAGGAATCGCGCGAACTTTTTGCGGCCGCCGGTCTTCCTACCTTCGAGACGCCCGATCAGGCGGTGCGCGGATTTTCCTATCTGACGCGCTATCGCCGCGGCCAGGAAATCCTGCTGGAGGTGCCGGCCTCCGAAGCCGAATTCATCTGCTGCGACGAGAGCACCGCGCGCAGCATCGCCGGGGCGGGTCTCGACCAGGGTCAATCCTGGCTCGACGAAGAGAAAGTCCATGGCATTCTCTCCGCCTACAAAATTCCCGCGGCGCGCTCGGCGGTCGTCAGCTCCGTCGAAGAAGCCGTGCGGCGGGCGAAGGAGTTTCCGGGCGAAATCGCGCTCAAGATCTATTCGCCCGACATCACGCACAAATCCGATGTCGGCGGCGTCGCGCTCGATCTGCGGGCGGACACCATCGGCAACGCATGCGACGACATGCTGAAACGCGTCAAGGCCGCAGCCCCCGACGCCAGAATCGCAGGTTTCGTGCTGCAGGAAATGATCACGCGGCCGCATGCGTATGAGCTCATTCTCGGCATCACGGTCGATCCCCTGTTCGGCCCGGTCCTCCTGTTCGGGCGCGGCGGTACGGCCGTCGAAGTGATCGCCGACAAATCGCTGGCGCTGGCGCCGATCAATCTGACGCTGGCGCGCGCCCTCATTGCGCGCACACGAGTCTACAAGGAGCTCAAAGGCTATCGCGGCCAACCTGCGGCCGATCTCGAAGCAATTGCGCTGACGCTCGTGAAGCTGTCGCAACTCGCCTGCGATCTCGATGAGCTTGTCGAGCTGGACATCAATCCGCTGCTGGCCGACGACAAAGGCGTCATCGGTGTCGACGCGCGCATCCGCGTAGCGCCGTTGCCGGCCGGCGCCAAGCGCGGCAGCAGGCTGGCCATTCGCCCCTATCCGCGGGAGCTCGAAAGCGAAACGGCGGTGCCGGCGCTCGGGCCCGCCATCATTCGCCCGATCCGTCCCGAGGACGCGGCGGCGCTTTTGCGCTTTGCGGAAAAGCTGTCGCCGGACGATGTGCGCATGCGGTTCTTCTCGGCGTGGCGCACGCTGCCGCCCGCGCAGCTGGCGCGCCTCACGCAGATCGATTACGACCGCGCCATGGCCTTCGTGATGATCGAGAAGAGCACGGGCGAGTTCGCGGGCGTCGCGCGTTTCTTCGCCAATCCCGATAACACCGACGCCGAATTCGCCATCGTCGTGCGCACCGATCTCAAGAACAAGGGCATCGGCACGATCCTGATGGATCGCCTGATCAGCTATGCGCGCGCCCGCGGCATCGGCGAGATCTACGGCCAGGTGCTGCACGAGAACACCGCCATGCTTGCATTTATCAAACAGCTCGGTTTTTCGCTGGAATCCGAACCTGGCTCGCCGGACCTTGTCAAAGGGAGGCTGGTCCTTTGACGCGCGCCAAACCCGACCCGTCTACGCGCCTCGCCGATGCAGCCTTGCGGCTTCTGAAGAAGAATGCCTGGCGCGATCTGTCGCTGCTGAGCATCGCCAAGGCGGCGAAAATGCCGCCCGCGGAGCTTGCCGATGTCGCGCCGTCGAAAGCGGCATTGATCGGTGTGATTCTGCGCCGTCTGAGCGATGAGGTCACGCGCGCCTACAAGCCGGACACGCACACGGAAGCCGCACGCGACCGCCTGTTCGATGTCAGCATGGCATGGTTCGATGTGCTGTCGCGCCACGAAGATGCGGTGCGCGCGTTTTACGAAGGGCTGAGGCGCGACCCGGTCACGCTGCTGGCCGCCCGCAACGGCATCGTCGCGGCGGCCGAATGGCTGATGACCTTGGCCGAAGCCGATACCGGCCCCGCGCTCGCGCTGCGCGCTACGGCTTTCGCCGCGATCCTGGGCCGCGCCGTTCCGGTCTGGCTCGAAGACGATGCCGATCTCTCGAAAACCATGGCGCGGCTCGACACGGATTTGAGACGCGGCGAGAGTTTGCTCGGCAAGCTTTAGACCGGCAGCCGTACCACGGCGCGCAGACCGCCCATCGGGCTGTCGTCGAGTTCGAGATCGCCGCCATGCGCGCGGGCTGCATCGCGGGCGATGGCGAGACCGAGGCCGACGCCGCCGGTCTGCAGATTGCGCCCCTCATCGAGGCGATGAAACGGCCGGAAGGCTTCCTCGCGGCGCGCCTCGGGAATGCCAGGCCCGTCGTCGTCGACAGAGATTTCCGCAAAGCGGCCGTTGCGTTTCAGCCCGATGGCGACGTTGGCGCCATGCTTGAGCGCATTGTCTATCAGGTTGGTGAGACAGCGCCGCAAGGATTGCCGCCGGACCGACATCACGACATCCGCCTTGTCCTTCAATTGCAGGCGGCCATTGGCGCCGGCGCGCTGCGCCGCCGACACGGTGTCCTCCACGAATTCCGCCAGATCGGTGCTCTGCATCTCCTCGCCGCCTTCGCCGCGCGCGAAATCGAGATATTCGTCGAGCATGTGCTCCATTTCGATGACGTCTTCCTGCATCGGGGCGGCCTCCTCGCCCATCATGGCGAGTTGCAGGCGCATGCGCGTCAGCGGGGTCTTCAGATCGTGGCTGACGCCGGCAAGCATCTCGGTCCTCTGCTGCACATAACGTTCGATACGCTCGCGCATGGTTATGAAGGCCTGCGCGGCGCGGCGCACTTCGGTCGCGCCGTAAGGCTTGAAGTTGGGCACGCTGCGACCCTTGCCGAACGCTTCCGCGACGAACGCCAGCCGCTCGATCGGTCTGACCTGATTGCGCAGGAAGAGGATGGCGACCAAAAGAAGAAGGACGGACGAGATGAACATCCACACGACGAAGATCGACGCGCTCGTCGCCGTCACGCGCTTCTGCGGAATGCCGAGCCTCAGGATTCCGTCCTTCAGCTGCACTTCGATGTTGACGTCCGGTCCCACGATATGGGCATGGAACGGAAAGCGCGTGCCGAATTGCGTCAGGAAGACGCGATTCATAGCGTCCTTCAGATGCGGCGTGAAGCGGTCGCGCCCACCATGCGCGAAGTCCTGACCCGGCGCGAAGGAAACGCGGTAATCGAAATTCTTGGCCGCCATGGCGAGAAGATTGTCGCGCGCCGTGCCGGCAGGATTGTGATTGACGATGTCGATGAGGAAGGCGACGTCGGCAGCCGAACCTTTCGCCATCTGTTGCGTCATCAGATCCTGGTGCCGCACGAAGAAGAAATAGGTGACGATCGCCTGCAGTATCAGCATCGGCGTGACGACGATGACGAGCGCGCGGCCGAAAAGCCCTCGCGGCAGGATGCGCTTGGCGCCGCGGAAGGGATTCCAGATCTTCACGGCGGCCTCACGCGACGCGGTCGGGCACGAGCACATAGCCCACGCCGCGCACCGTCTGGATGTAAAGCGGCAGCTTCGGATCTTCCTCGATCTTGCGCCTGAGCCGCGTGACCTGCACGTCGATGGAGCGCTCGAGCGCCACGCCGAGCCGCGTGCAGAGATCCATGCGCGAGAACGGACGACCGGCATTGGCCGCGAATAGCTTCAAGAGCGCCGCTTCCGAGCTCGTCAGGCGCACGGGCTTGCCCTTGCGGCGCAGTTCGCCGCGTTCCGGATCGAACACGGCTTCGCCCATCTTCACCTCGCGATGGGGCGAAGTTGCAGGCGCGGCGCTGCGGCGCAAAAGCGATCCGCAACGGAGCACCAGCTCGCGCGGCTCGAAGGGCTTGTGCAGATAATCGTCGGCGCCGAATTCGAGGCCGGCGATGCGGTCCTTTGACTCGCCGCGTGCCGTCAGGATCAGGATCGGCACCTGCGATTGCGCGCGCACGGCCCGGGTCAGGTCGAGTCCGTTTTCGCCGGGCATCATCACGTCGAGGATCAGAAGATCGAAGGCCATGCTCTTCATCAGCGTGCGCGCTTCTTCCGCATCCGCGGCGGCGGTGACGCGGAAGCCGTTGGCGCCGAGATATTTCTGCAGCAGCGCGCGCAGGCGCTGGTCGTCGTCGACCACCAGAAGATGGGGCACGTCGGCGGCGGCGCTCATGGCTTCGTCCCCTTCGGTTTCTTCTCCGCCTCGGCGAGCGCGGCCAGCACGCGACGGAAACCCAGCACGGCGTCGGGACCCGCTTCGCGGAAGGCGCGTGCGATCCGTGGTCGCTGCGCTTCCCACAGCGCCGCTTCCAGCGCCTCGCCTTTCGCGGTGAGCCTCAGCTGGCGCATGCGCCGGTCGTCGGCGCCCGGACGGCGCTCGACGAAACCTTGCTCGAGAAGATCGTTCAGCACACGATTGAGGCTCTGCTTGGTGATCTTCAGGATCGAAAGCAACGCGGCAACCGAAAGCCCGGGATTGCGGGCGATGAAATGCAGCGCACGATGATGGGCGCGGCCGAGGCCTGCCTCGCGCAAGGCGGTCTCGCCCTGCGCGAACAGGTCGGAAAACGCATGGAAGAGCAGATCAACGCCCTGCTTCAACTCTTCGTCCCGAAGGTATAGAGGGGAGGCAATCGGGCGCGGTTCTGCATAGTTTACGTCAGCCATGCTGACTAATTAGGCTTTCCCCCCGCAGGAACGCAAGGCCTTAGGAACGCTCCCATGTCCACCATCATCCCCTTCGACGACCGCGACGGCTCACTCTGGTACGACGGCAAGCTGGTGCCGTGGCGCGAGGCGAAGACGCATGTGCTGACGCACGGGCTGCATTACGCTTCGTGCGTCTTCGAGGGGCAGCGGCTCTATTCCGGGCGCATCTACAAGCTCAAGGAGCACACCGAGCGGCTTTTCGAATCGGCGCGCATTCTCGGCATGAAAATTCCGTACACGGAGAACGAGATCAATGCCGCCTGCTACGAGGCGGCGAAGGCGCAGAACATCACCAACGGCTATGTCCGCCCCGTCGTGTTCCGCGGCAGCGAGATGATGGCGGTGGCCGCCCAGCACACGAAGATCCATGTCGCGATCGCCGTCTGGCAATGGCCGTCCTATTTCGATCCCGCGCTGAAGCTCAAAGGCATCCGGCTCACCATCGCCGACTGGAAGCGGCCGGCGCCCGACACGGCGCCGACGAAAGCCAAGGCGGCCGGACTCTACATGATCTGCACGCTCTCCAAGCACGCGGCCGAACAGCAGGGCTATGCCGACGCGATGATGTTCGACTATCGCGGCTATGTGGCGGAGGCGACGGGTGCCAACATGTTCTTCGTCAAGGACGGCGCGCTCTACACGCCGACGCCGGATTGTTTCCTCGACGGCATCACGCGCCGGTCGGTGATGGCGCTGGCGCGGGCGCGGCAGATCCCGGTGCACGAACGTCATATCGAGCGCCACGAGCTCGAGGGTTTCCAGGAATGCTTCCTCACCGGAACGGCGGCCGAAGTCACGCCGGTTTCCGAGATCGGCCCCTACAAGTTCAAGCCCGGCCGCATCACCGAAACGCTGATGAACGATTACGAACAGGACGTGCACCGCGAGGTTTCGGCGGTGACGCTTTAAGGTCTGAGGGTTACCCCTCACCCGCATCAGCGCAGAATTCTTGATCTCGTGCTGCATCCCTCTCCCTCAAGGGGAGAGGGGGAGTCTGCGCTTTGCATCGACATTTTGCTCATCCAGTCTTTTCACGCGCAGGGTCTTGCATCATAGGCGCGAGGCTCGACTTTCCCCTCTCCCCTTGAGGGAGAGGGATGCAGGGCGCGGGGCTTTCAGTCTGCTCAGGTGCGGGTGAGGGGTCTCTCTCAGAACAAAACTCACTCCCACCGCTTGGCACGCTGTGCGTCGGACTCGCGGTGCTCCACCCATCTCTTCGCGCCGCCGCGATCTTCTTCCTTCCAGAACGGCGCGCGGGTCTTGAGGTAATCCATCAGGAATTCCGCCGCCGCGAACGCCGCCTGGCGATGCGTCGCCGCCACCGCGACGAGCACGATCGGCTCGCCGCGCATAAGCTTGCCGATGCGATGGATGACGGTCGCGCCCAGCAGCGGCCAGCGCTGCTCGGCCTCCCCGATGCAGCGCGCGATCTCGCGCTCGGTCATATGGGGATAATGCTCGAGCGTCAGCGAGGAGAGCCCGTCATCGCCGCGCACATGGCCGGTGAAGGTGACGACCGCGCCGACATTCGCCGCATCTTTCGTCAGCGCCGCGATCTCGGCGTTCACGTCGAACACGCCCGCCTGGATGCGGATCGTCCTCATCCGCCCGTCACCGGCGGAAAGAACGCGACTTCGTCGTTCGCCGACACCGGCGCATCGAATGAAACGTGGTCCTGATTGACCGCGGCGCGCAGGCGTTTGGGATCCGCGAAGGCATCGGCATAACCGGCGCCGCGTTTCGCCAGCCACGCCGCGAGCTCGCCGACGGTCGCCACACCCTCGGGCAGCGCCAGCGTCTCTTCACTTCGTCCGATCTTCTGCCTGACCCAGGCGAAATAGAGCAGCGTCACGTCACTCTCCCGGCGCCAGCCGCAGATGCTTGAGGCCGGCGCGGAAATAAAGCCAGCCCGTCCACACCGTGAGCCCCGCCGCTATCCAGAGCGCGATATAGGCGACGTCCAGCGCGCCGGGCACGATGCGGTCGGCGATCGGCCCCAGGATCATCGCGCCGATGGCGACCATCTGGATCGTCGTCTTGAACTTGGCGATGCGGCTGACGGGAAGGCTCACCGCGGCGTTGGCGAGAAATTCCCTGAGGCCCGAGACGAGGAATTCGCGGGCCAGGATGATCAGCGCCGCGATGAGGCGATAGCCGCCCAGCGCGTCGTCGGCCACGAGCAGCATCAGCGCCGTGGCGACGAGGATCTTGTCGGCGATCGGATCGAGCATGCGGCCGAAATCGGAGCCGGCATTGAGCTTGCGCGCCGCGAGCCCGTCCAGCGCGTCGCTGATGCCCGCCAGGCAGAAGACCGCAAAGGCGATCAGCCGCCCGGTCGTCGTGTGCAGCTCATAGGCCAGCACGAAGACCGGCACGAGCAGCACGCGCGACAGCGTCAGGAGGTTGGGCAGGCGGAACATGGCATCCGATTTAGCCCCTTGGCATCCAGAAATCGAAGGGAAAGTTGGGGGATTCACGGGGTTGTCAGGGCTGGTCGCCGGCGCGAGGCCGCGCTCCTGAATGCGCGGCTCCCCTGGTATCAGGGTCAGGATCAGGGTCAAAAAAATTCTCCGCGCCGAACGGATTGCAGGAAAAGCCCATTCCGCGGGGCTTTCCCGCGCGCCCGGCTGGCGCACCACGTCGAAAAGCAGGGTCACGCAGGGGGGAATCCGTCCGTGTACGTCACTCCGGGCGCCGAGCCTTCGGCACCAAAAGATTCACCACAGAGGCACAGAGGCACAGAGACAGCGCGCACCTCCCCGAAACTGTGCGTGCTTTCTGAAAGCTTTCTTGCGCGCGTTCCGCCGAGGTCAGCGGCGGAGGAACGCGCGCAGGCAAACTCCGACAGCGAGTCAAGCCGTCCGCGCCAACTCGGCATCTCTGTGCCTTCCGCCTACGCCAGGGCTTCGGCGGACAAGGTGTTTCGCGAACACCCGCCGTAGCTTTAGCGAAGGCGGGCTGTGGTGAATCTTTTTTCGGCCTTGAAGCCTGCTCAGCCCCCGGCGGTCAGCAACGCCGCTCGCGCGTCCGCGCGCAACGTTACCGGCGCGAGACTTCCAAGCGCCCGCGCAAGCTTTCGAACTTCACAATGTCAAAGAGCCCCGCGCGGCGTCCCACGCGACACGCAGAGTCTGTCAGAAATCCGAAACCCGCACATAGCGGAATTTTCGGCGGGTGTTATCGTTTTCAAAGTGAAAATACGAACCCCCGATGAATTCGCCGCAATGTCGGAAGCGTGTTCCCGTTTTTGACGTGAAAATGCGAACACTCGAATTCGCGGCATATGGCAACAGAGGCCTGCACTCCGGCCTCAACGCTGCACACATGGCCGGCCGCCTCGGCCGCATTTCAGTTCTTCACCGCACCGCATCCTGTCGCGCCTCAGCGTCCAGGGCGGCGCGGTAGGCCAAGGACGCGACGGCAGCGCCGCACATCGCTCCATAAACGCCGCTCGTCGATGAGAGAAGCAGTTCGATAAGTCCGGAAATTGCAGACCCTTGAGCGGAGTCCGGCCAATCCGAAATTGCGAACGATAAGAATTCCACCAATATGACAGCGATGGCGACTCCAAAGAGCGGAAGAATTGTAACTATGGTCGCATACAAGAGAGATAAGACACGCCCGCGCGTGCGTCCCCAACTCGCGCGAAGCCGACCGACCACGCTCCCATCGGCCGACCCAATCGCGACGGCCGGGAAAAGCAGCGACGATCGAATATCGACAATGCTGAGCGGGATTAGAGCAGGAAGGCGCACAGCCCACGGCATCGGAAAATCTACAACGGCCGAAATCAGTCCGATGGCAGCCAACCACCCCGCGAACGCCCATGCATTGCGATGCAAGAGAGGGCCAAAACCGCTGGTGGCCTCCTGCAACAATATGAACCGGTGAACGGTTACGGCGACCCAGGCGATCAGGACCAACCGGGCGAGCCATAGTCCTCCATCGGCCAAAAGCCGAACGCCATGCGACTGCCGCGCGAAGGCGTCGTGAAGTGCCGTTCCGAGGAAGCCGACGCTACCGTGCAAACCGCCGTCGACAACTTCCAACAACAGCACCAGAGACATAGCGAGGATGAAAACATCCGGCATGCGCCAGAAGGCTTCGAAAACGCAGGCCAGCGCTTTGTCACCGAGTTCTCCTGCCCTCGGCCAAAGCGGCACATCGTCTGCAGTATCTAATGTCATATCCCCCCGCTTTTCCGCTCACCCGCTCACATGGAAGAAATCGTAGATCTTCCTGGCCAGCGCGCTCGAGACGCCTTCGACGGCTTCGAGGTCGGTGAGGCTGGCGCCGGCCACCGCGCGGGCGGAGCCGAAATGCTGCAGCAGCGCGCGCTTGCGTGACGCGCCGACGCCGGCGATTTCGTCCAGCGGATTGGCGCCGATCGCCTTCGCGCGCTTCTTGCGATGGCTGCCGATGGCGAAGCGATGGGCTTCGTCGCGCAGGCGCTGCAGGTAATAGAGGACCGGACTCTTGGGATCGAGACGGAACGGCTCGCGGTCCTTCATGTAGAAATGCTCGCGGCCGGCGTCTCGGTCCGGCCCTTTGGAGATGCCGACGAGGCAGACATCCTCGACACCCAGATCCTCGAGCACGCTTTCGGCGACCGCGAGCTGTCCGGGTCCGCCGTCGATCAGCGCGACATCGGGCCATTTCGCCTTGGCCTCGTCCGTCTCGCTGTCCTTGACCAGCCGCGAGAACCGCCGCGTCAAGACTTCGCGCATCATGCCGTAATCGTCGCCCGGCGTGAGCTCCGTCGATTTGATGTTGTATTTGCGGTATTCGCCTTTCTCGAAACCGTCGGGACCCGCCACGATCATCGCACCCAGCGCATTCGTGCCCTGGATGTGCGAGTTGTCGTAGACCTCGATGCGCTTCGGCGGGGTTTCGAGGCCGAACACTTCCGCGACACCTTCGAGCAATTCGCGCTGCGCCGAGTTCTCGGCCTGGCGGCGGCCCAGCTGCTCGCGCGCGTTCTGCAGCGCCATGTCGACGATCTCGCGCTTCTCGCCCCGCTGCGGCACGGCGATCTCGACTTTCCGCTCGGCGCGCAGCGACAGGGCTTCGGCGAGAAGCTCCGGTTCGGGAATGGCCTCCGACAGCAGGACAAGCTGCGGCGCGGTGCGCTCGTCATAGAACTGGCCGATGAAGGCCTCGAGCACTTCGCCGGTGGACAGCTCGCGGTCGTGGCGCGGGAAGAACGGCTTGTTGCCCCAGTTCTGCCCGGCGCGGAAGAAGAACACCTGCACGCAGGTGTCGCCGCCCTGGGAATAGGCCGCGAAGACATCGGCATCGTTGAAGGTCGTGGGATTGACGCCCTGATGCGACTGGATGTGGCTGATGGCGCGCAAACGATCGCGCAACCGCGCGGCACGTTCGAAATCGAGCACTTCCGACGCCTGGTTCATCTCGGCCACGAGTTCTTCGCGCACCGCACCGCTCTTGCCGGAGAGAAAGGTCTCGGCTTCGTGCACGAGCGCGCGATAGCCCGCTTCGTCGATACGGCCGACGCAAGGCGCGGAGCAGCGCTTGATCTGGAACAGGAGGCACGGCCGCGTGCGGGATTCGAACACGGAGTCCGAGCAGGAGCGCAGGAGAAAGGCGCGCTGCAATGCGGACAGCGTGCGGTTGACGGCGCCGGCCGACGCGAACGGTCCGAAATAGACGCCCTTCGTGGTCTTCGCGCCGCGATGCTTCAGCAGCTGCGGAAAGGCATGGTCCTCTCGCAAGAGGATATTCGGGAAGGACTTGTCGTCGCGATAGGAGACGTTGTAGCGCGGCTTCAGCCGCTTGATGAGATTGGACTCGAGCAGCAGCGCTTCGGTTTCCGACTGTGTCGTGACGAAGAGCATCTCGGCCGTGTCGGCGATCATGCGCGCGATGCGCTCGGTATGGCCGCCGGTCTTGGTGTAGGACGCCACGCGCTTCTTCAGGCTCTTGGCCTTGCCGACGTAAAGCACGTCGCCTTTCGCATCGAGCATGCGATAGACGCCCGGCTGGTCCGGCAAGGTCTTGAGATAGGCCTGAATGCGCGCCGGCCCCTTCAGCGGGGCTTCTTCGGTCTCTGTGTCGGTCATGGCGCTAATATAGGAGCGCCGAACCCGCATTGTCATTCCTGACATTCCCCAACACGTCATCACCCGGGGCCGCGTTTCCGCGGCATCCGGGTGACCTATTTTTGGGAGCAGCAAATTGGGTCGCCCGTCCGCCTTCGCCAAGGCTACGGCGGATCAAGCGGTCAGCCTGATCCGCCGAAGCTTCAGCGTAGGCGGAGATCGCGCTGTTTCGCGCGCCCCGGGCGATGACGACCGGAGTTAAAGCGGCTTGCGCCAGGGCAGCAGCATCGGCACGCGGCTGCGGTAGTTGCGGTATTCGTCGCCGAAGGCGTCGATCAGATCGCGCTCTTCGAGAAGAATGCCGATGATGATGTAGCCCGTCGTGACGGCGGCGAACAGGAAATGGCCGAGCGTCATCATCGGCGTCGCCCAGAAGGCGATGACGAAGCCGAGATAGATCGGATGGCGCACGAACTTGTAGTAGAGCGGCGTGCGGAAGCGCTGCGTCGGCATGTCCCGGCCGGTGAGATTGTTCGCCACCTGGTGCAGCCCGAACAGCTCGAAATGGTTGATCAGGAACGTGCTGGTCAGCACGATCAGCCAGCCGAAGAGGGACAGGCCGGTCATCGCCATGGCCATCCGCGGATCGGCGATGCGCCACAGCACCATCGGGATCGGACGCCACTGCCAGAGCAGAAGCGCGAGCGCGAGGCTGGCGAACAGCACATAGGTGCTGCGCTCGACGGATTTCGGCACGAACTTCGTCCACCATTCCTTGAATCCGCGCCGCGCCATCACGCTGTGCTGGATGGCGAAGACCGACATCAGAACAAGGTCGATGATCAGGGCCGTGTTCATCGGCGCGGCGATGCCGTTATCGATCGTCGTCGGCACGACCAGCCCCGAGACGAATCCGACGGCGTAGAGGAAGGTGACGAAGAACACCGCATAGGCGACGAGGCCGTATAAAAAGGCTAACAATCGGCTCATGGGAGACTCCCTTGCTTGTTTCGCGGGAGACTGCCGCAGACGCGGCCGGAAGGCCTTGCCGCGCGCTTGATTTGCCCTTGAGAAGGGATTGATTATTGCTTTAGAGCCCTTCGGACGGAGCCTCGGCGTGCTATTTCAGTTTGCAGATCACACGCTCGATACCGACCGGCGCGAGCTGCGCCGCGGGACCGTTTCCGTCGCGCTGGAGCCGCAAGTGTTCGACCTGCTCGTCTATCTCGTGGAGAACCGGGACCGGGTCGTCAGCAAGGACGATCTCATCGCAACGGTGTGGGGCGGCCGCATCGTGTCGGACTCCACGCTGACGAGCCGCATCAACGCCGCCCGCATGGCGATCGGCGACAGCGGCGAAGACCAGAGACTTCTGCGCACGCTGGCGCGCAAGGGCTTCCGCTTCGTGGGGACGGTCAAGGTTCACGCGGACGACACCGCGTCCGGCAAACCGTCCGGTGAATCGCATGCCTCGGAGGGATTGCCGGTGCTGGACCGGCCGGCGATTGCCGTCCTTCCCTTCGCGAATATGAGCGGCGAACCGGAGCAGGAATATTTTTCCGACGGCATCAGCGAGGACATCATCACCGCACTGTCGAAGCTGCGCTGGTTCTTCGTCATCGCACGCAACTCGTCTTTCATTTACAAAGGCAAGGCCGTCCACATGAAGCAGGTCGCCGAGGATCTGGGCGTCGGCTACGTGCTCGAAGGCAGCGTGCGCAAAAGCGGCGACCGCGTGCGCATCACGGCGCAGCTCAACGACGTCACCACCGGCAGCCATATCTGGGCCGAGCGCTACGACCGCGGTCTTGCCGACGTGTTCGCGGTGCAGGACGAGATCACCGAAGCCATCGTCGCCGCGATCGAGCCGCAGCTTTACGCGGCGGAGAATTTCCGCGCCCAGCGCAAGCCGCCGGACAGCCTGGATGCCTGGGATCTCGTGATGCGGGCGCTGTCGCATTTCTGGCGCGTGACGCGATCGGACAACATGGTGGCGCAGGCCCTCCTCGAAAAGGCGACCGCCATCGATCCCCATTACGGCCAGGCGCTCGGCGTGCTGGCAACGACTCATGCGTTCGGCGGCCATTTGGGTTGGGAGGATCTGAGCGTGACCGCGCCTGTCGCGGAACGTGCGGCCACCGCCGCCATCAGGGCCGACAGCGAAGACCCCTGGGCTCATTTTGCGCTGGGCTATGTGAATCTTCATGCGCGGCGCTTCGAGGATTCGCTGGCGGAAATCGAGCTGGCGCTGCAGCTCAATCCCAATTTCTCGCTGGCGCAGGGATTTTACGGTCTCGCCCTGACCTATTGCGGGCGATGGCAGGACGGCGATCTTGCGGCCCGCCGCGCGCTGCGCCTCAGTCCGCGCGATCCGTTCGCGGCCCTTTACTGCGGGATTGCTTCCTATGCGCAATTCATCGGCGGCCGCTACGACGAGGCGATGCAGCTTGCCCGCGAAGGAATCCGCCAGCGCAGCGATTTCACCGGCGCCCATCGCGTGCTGACGGCGGCGGCCGGCATGGCGGGGCGCGACGACATCGCGCGCGCCGCGCTGCAGGAACTCAAGCGCGCGCAACCAAACATTTCGCTCGACTGGATCGCAAAGCAGATCCCGACCATGCGCGACGAGGACCGCAAACATTATCTCGAAGGTTTCCGCCGGGCGGGGTTGGAATAGCGAGCACTGCGTGGTTCAAGGTGCAAACCTCACCTCCCCCTCGCGGGGAGGTCGACGCGCGCAGCGCAGCGAGCACGTCGGGTGGGGGCCTCCCGCCGACTACCCCCGCCCGAAATCGCTTCGCGATTTCGACCTCCCCGCAAGGGGGAGGTGGGGCTGCTCTACCGCGCGCGTTCGATTTCGACGCCGGCGGATTCGGCGCCGGGGAGCGCATGGAGCTTTTCGACGCGCACCCGCGCGGACAGCACACGCGAATCTTCGAAACAGGCTTCGGCGATGCGCTCGGCCAGCGTCTCGGCGAGATTGATATGGCCGCGGGCCACGATGGCGCGGATCTTCGTGGTGATCGCCTCATAGTCGACGACATGCTCGAGCCTGTCGCTCGCCGCGCTTTCCCGCACGCCGAGATCGACATTGATGCGCACGGGTTGCGGCTTGCCCTGCTCATGGCCGTGGATGCCGATATGGGCGAGGACTTCGAGATTGCGGATGAAGACATGGGTGATCTTCAACGCGGCGTCGGCAATTCTGTCGGAATAGGCGCTCATGTCACTCCGTTCCGCTGACGTCCGGCGTCTGCCAGATCAGATGCTGTCCGCCGTCGACCGCGATCATCTGCCCGGTCACCACGGACGCACTCAAGAGATAACGCACGGCCGCGCAGACGTCTTCCGGATTGGCGCCGGTGCCGAGGACGGTCGCTTCGCGCTGGCGATCGAAATCGGCCTGGCTCTGGCGCGCATTGATCATGGTCGGCCCCGGCCCGACGGCGTTGACACGGATGCGCGGCGCCAGCGCCTGGGCCAGCGTCGTGTTCAGCCAGTAGAGGCCGGCTTTCGACAGGCTGTAGGTGATGAATTGCGGCGTCGGTTTCAGCACGCGCTGATCGACGATGTTGACGATGGCGCCGTGCCTGTCTTTGGGAAGCGCCTTGGCGAATTCCTGCGCCAGCACGAAGGGCGCACGCAGGTTCACCTCCATGTGCTTGTCCCAGCTGTCGCGCGACGCCGTCCTCCAGTCGTCGTTCTCGAACAGCGATGCGCTGTTGACGAGCGCGGTGAGGGGACCGAGTTCGGCGGTCGCCCGTCCGATCAAGGCGCGCGTCTCCGCTTCCTTCGAGACATCGGCCTTGAGGACCACCGCGCGACGCCCGAGAACGCGAATGTCCCTCGCGGTCGCTTCGGCATCTTTTTCCGAGCCGTTGTAGTGAACTGCGACGTCCCAGCCCGCCTTTGCCAGATCGAGCGCGATGGCGCGTCCCAGCCTTTTGGCGGCGCCGGTGACGAGAACGGCTCCGGGGCCGGTCACGCAGGCTCGTCCCAGGGAAACTGGGCGTCAGTTTTCGTGCCCAGGACCAGAGTCCAGATCGCGGTTGTCGGCATCAGCCAGCCGAACAGAAACACATTCGACGGCTCGGACCCCATAAACAGGAAAAGGCCAATGGATCCGGCGATCCACACCATCAAGGCGGCGAACACGATCCAGCCCTGCCAGGTGACCGGCCGCAGCATGGCGAAGAAATCCATCGGGCGGATCCGGAACCACGGCCGGCCGATCGGAAGCCGGGTGTCTCCCAGCCGCCAGATCTTCAGCGCCACAGATTTCACGGAGCGTCTCTTCATCCCACAAACCCCACAAGTTGCTTCACTTCGCGCATGACCGGCGCGGCGATTTCCCGCGCCTTGTCGGCGCCGGTCTTCAGGATGCGGTCGATTTCCGCCGGATCGGCCAGGAGCCGGCGCATCTCCGCCGCGATGGGCGTCAGCTTGGCGACGGCAAGCTCCGCCAGCTCGTTTTTGAAGACCGAAAACGTCTGCCCTGCGAAACGCCCGATCACCTCGATTCTCGCCTCGTCCGACAATGCCGCGAAGATGTTGATCAGATTCTCCGCCTCGGGCCGGCCTTCGAAACCTTTCTCCGAGTCCGGCAAGGGATTGGGATCGGTCTTGGCTTTTCTGATCTTCTGCGCGATCGCGTCGGCGTCGTCGGTGAGGTTGATGCGCGAATAGTCGGACTCGTCCGATTTCGACATCTTCTTGGTGCCGTCGCGCAGGCTCATGACGCGGGTCGCGTGCCCCACGATCACCGCTTCCGGCAGCGGAAAGAAATCCGGCGCGTCGAAGTCGTTGTTGAACTTCTGCGCGATGTCGCGCGACAGCTCCAGATGCTGGCGCTGGTCCTCGCCCACGGGCACATGCGTCGCCTTGTAGACGAGAATGTCCGCCGCCATCAGCACGGGATAGGTGTAGAGTCCGACCGACGCGCGCTCCTTGTGCTTGCCGGATTTCTCCTTGAATTGGGTCATGCGGTCGAGCCAGCCGAGACGCGCGACGCAATTGAGAACCCAGGCAAGCTCCGCGTGCTCGGCGACCATCGACTGCGCGAAGACCGGCGTCCGGTTCGGGCTCACGCCGGCGGCAATGTAGGCGGCCGCGACTTCGTGGGTGGCGCGGCGCACATCATCGGCCTTGGCGTACCCGGAATCCTGCGTCAGCGCGTGCATGTCCACCACGCAGAAGAGACAATCCATCTCCTTCTGCATCTTCACCCAGTTCTTCAGCGCGCCCAGATAATTGCCCAGGTGCAGCGTGTTGGTCGGCTGCATGCCGGAAAGGACGAGCGGGCGGTGACTGGCCATGAGCGAAAAACCTTGTGCGGGCGGGCGTTATGGCCCGTCCGGGGCAGGGGCTTCAAGCCCCCTCGAGCGCCGCCAGGATCGTCTTCTGGACGGCGGCCAGTCTCTCGGGATGGTGGATTTTGTGTCCGAAACCGTCGCGCACATAAAAGGTGTCGAAAG
>DATKON010000172.1:0-5754 GCA_035524575.1 Rhizomicrobium sp. | reverse complement strand
ATTGCCGACACGCGTGCGCCGCTGCTGCCGATGAATTCCACGACGCAGGACCGCGCGCACGTCATCGCCTGGCGGCATTCCCTCGGCGCGATGGTGGCGAAGATCGACCAGATCCGCATTCTGCTGAACGCCGGCATCGCGGAAGAATACCGCCTGCTCGGGGCGCGCGCCGCGCAGACGCGGGCCCTCGAACGCTCGACGCTGATCACGGCCATCGCGGGCAGCACTTTCGTGCTGGCGACGCTCATCGCCGTCGTGCTGCTTCTCTGGCGAAGCAACAGCGAGCTGGCGCGATCGGAAGCCGGGCGTGCGCGACAGGCCACGATCCTGCAGGCGACGCTCGACAGCATCCGCGACGGCATCGCCGTGTTCGAGTCCGACATGACGCTCGCCGGCTTCAATCCCAATTTCTTCCGGCTGGCGGGACTGCCGGCTTCGCTCGCCGAGCAGGGCACGCCGTTCGAACGCTTCAGCGCCTATGAGGGCGAGCGCACCGCCAGGCTCTTCCCGCCGGAACTGTTTGCGAAAGGCGGGCGCGGGGTCCGGCAGGTCGTGGCCGGAGACCGAACGCTGGAGATCTATTCGACGCAGGTTCCGAAGGACGGCTTTCTGATCGCCGTTGCGGACGTGACTGCGCGCGTGCGTTCGGAGGAAGAGCTTCGCCAGTCGCAAAAGATGGAGGCCATCGGCCATCTGACGGGCGGCATAGCGCACGATTTCAACAATCTCCTGCAGGTCATCAGCGCCAATCTCGATCTCGCGGAAAGCGATGCGGCGTCCAACCCGCGCCTGTCGAACCGGCTTCGCAACGCGGCGGCCGCGGTCGAGCGGGGTTCGCGGCTGACCGCACAGCTCCTCGCCTTCGCACGGCGTCAGGCGCTCGAGCCGCGCGCCATCAATCCCGGCCGTCTTGTGCAGGAGATGACGGAAATGCTGCGCCGCGCGCTGGGCGAACTCATCGAAATCGAGGCCGTCGTCGGCGGCGGAATCTGGAATACCTTCGCCGATCCGAACCAGGTCCAGAACGCGATCCTCAATCTTGCGATCAACGCGCGCGACGCGATGCCGAACGGGGGCAAGCTCACCATCGAAGTTTCGAATGCCTTTCTCGACGACGAATATGTGGTGCAGCATGTGGAGGTCGCCGCCGGGCAATATGTGATGATCGCGGTGACCGACACGGGTGTCGGCATGGCGCCCGAGGTGATGGCGCGCGCCTTCGAGCCGTTCTTCACCACGAAGGGCGAAGGACAGGGCACGGGACTGGGGCTCAGCCAGGTCTACGGCTTCGTCAAACAGTCGGGCGGGCATGTGTCGATGTACAGCGAGGTCGGCGAGGGCACGACCGTGAAGCTCTATCTGCCGCGCACCCGCAAGGTGCAGGAAACGAGCGCGGCACGCGTCGAGACGGCGCTCGAGGGCGGCCACGAAAACATCCTCGTGGTCGAGGACGACGAGGACGTGAGAAGCGCCGTGCACGACATGCTGATGGAACTCGGCTATCGCGTTTTCGAGGCGGACAGCGCGCAAGCTGCGATCGACGTGTTGCGCGGCGGCGCGCCGATCGATCTTCTCTTCAGCGATGTCGTGATGCCGGGCGAAGTGCACACGCGCGAGATGGCGCGCATCGCCCGCGAGATCCGCCCCGACATCAAAATCCTTTTCACGTCCGGCTATACGCAGAACGCCATCGTGCACAACGGCCGGCTCGACGACGATGTGTTTCTGCTGAGCAAGCCCTACCGGAAGCACGATCTGGCGCGGAAATTCAGAAGCCTCCTGGGCGAGAGCCAAGGCGGCACGACGGCGCCGCCTTCGCAATCGAACGGCGTTTCCGTCCGCAGGAAGGCGCTGGTCGTCGACGACGAGGTCCTCATCCGCATGGCGACGACCGAAATGGCCGAAGAGATCGGACTTCGGACCGCGGAAGCTGGCGACGGCCGCGAGGCGCTCGCCAAGCTCGCCGCGGATCCCGAGATCGATGTGCTCCTGACCGATTTGGGCCTGCCCGGCATGCCCGGCGCCGAGCTGATCCGGCAGGCCCGCGCGCAGCGCCCGTCGCTCGCCGTCATCGTCATGAGCGGCTATGGCCGCGACGCCACCGCGGATGCAGGGCTTCCCAAAGACACGGTCTTTCTGTCCAAGCCGTTCGACGTCGAGAATCTGCGGCGCGCCGTGTTTCCGGCCTGACCTCTTCAGCGTCTGCGCGCCAGCGACAGATGCATGCCCGCATCGACCGACATCAGATCGCCGGTGATGTGCCGCGACATCGGCAGGCAGAAGAACACGATCGCGTCGGCGATGTCCTCCGGCGCGCCGGCGCGCTTCAACGGCGTCGCCTCGGCCTGGTCCTGGCTGATCTGGTCGGTGCGCTCCTGGCCGAAGCGATCGCTGAACCAGCGCGTCGCGACATAGCCGGGGCACACCGCGTTGACGCGGATCTCGGGCGCCAGCGCCTTGGCGAGCGAGAGCGTCATCGTGTTGAGCGCGCCTTTCGACGCCGCATAGGCGACGGACGAGCCGACGCCCGAAATGCCGGCGACCGAGGACACGTTGACGACCGCACCGTGGCCGCTCTTCTTCATCGCCGGCGCCGCGGCGCGGATCATCTGGAACGGACCGATCACATTGACGGCGTAAATGCCCGCGAAATCCTGCGCGGTCAGCGCCTCCAGGTTCTCGTGCGCCGCGAATTTCGTGGTGCCGGCATTGTTGACGAGGATGTCGATCCGTCCCCACATTTTCAGGGCCTCTTCGGCGATGCGCCGGCAGTCGGCATCGGAGGCCACGTCGCCCTGGACGACCAGCGCCTTGCCCCCGTTCTGAAGGATGGTATCGGCGGTTTTCGCGGCCTCGGCGCTGCTTTTCGAGTAGTTCACCACCACCTGCGCGCCATGGCGGGCGAGCGCGATGGCGGTGGCCGAGCCTATGCCCGTGGCCGCGCCCGTGACGATTGCCACCTTGCCCGTCAGTTCACCCCGTTCCATCTCGTGTCTCCTGATCGTAATGTCGAATCGATAGAGTACGCCGGTCTCGCGCCCGCGCCGAGGGGTTGAGGCGCTCCTCGCGCCCGAAGCGCGGCTCTCTTATCGTATGGCGTCGTTTGGACGTGCAACCATTGGATGTGCGAGCGTGACGACTGCGAACATCGCCGCTTTCCCCGCAAGGCCCGCGAGCGCGGCCGAGGGGGCCATGCGCATCATCCTGATCCGCCACGGCCGCCCCGCGATCCCGACCAATCCGCGCACCTCGCACCGCGAATTCCGCACCTATATCGACGCCTATGAGGATGCGGGCCTCGATCCCGAAAGCATCCCGCCCGAGGAGCTGCAGGATCTCCTCGCCGAGCTCGACGCGGTCTTCACGAGCGAGAGGAAGCGCTCCGTCGATTCGGCGCGCGCGCTGGCCCCGCATGCCGAGCTGATCGCCGATCCGTTGTTCGCGGAAGCCCCGCTCGCCTCGCCGCCGATTCCGCTGCTGAAGATGAAGGTGCCCAAATGGGCGGTGGTGGCGCGCATCCTCTGGCATGCGGGCTATCATCCCGAGATCGAGAATTACCGCCGGGCCAAGCACCGCGCCGTGCGGGCCGCCGACATCCTGATGTCCCGCGCCAGGAAGGACGGCGCCGCCGCGCTGGTGGCGCATGGATACTTCAACTACATCATCGGCCGCGAATTGCGCCGCCGGGGCTTTCGCAAGTCCGGCTCGCATAGGGCGCAGTTCTGGAATTCGGTCGTCTACGTGCGCTGACCTCTCCCCTGCTATCAGGGGAAAAAGCAGGGGCGGCGAAAATCTCCCGCGCGTGAAGAACGCGACAAACCCGCATGGCGTCGATACAAGACGCATAATCGCCCCGAGAGCCAGGACGAAAAGCAGGGGCGGGCAGGGTGAAATCCGTCCGTATACGGATGGTGCGGCGGCGCGATTTTCAGCGCCAAGGTCGCCAAGGTTTCGCGAAGGGCGCCAAGGGACCGCGCGCGGCACGCGCGCAATCATTCTTCCGTCACCAAAGGAACAGGCTGCGCGCCAAGGCGCGCGAAGCTGCCGTTGCGTCCTTGGCGTATCCCTGGCGACCTTGGCGCTGAAATCGGCTGACGCCCGCACCGCCCTCTCCGCACCAATCGCCACGTCCGTCGTCCCGGCCAGGGCCTTCATGCCGGCAGCCGCAGCAGGAGCGCCTCGACCACGTCCCGGAACAGATCGACGAGAAGCGCCACCGCATGCGCATCGCCCGCCGCCGCGGCTGCGGCGAAGGTCTTCGTCATCGCGGTGATCCTGGTCATGCGGCGCCGTTTGCCGCCCACGTAGAACATCACGGGCTCCGCCAGCGCCTCGGCGAGGAGGGGCGCGAGCCCCAGCCGGCTCAGCCGCGTCGCCGCCGTCGGCCGCCCCAGCAGATTGCCGGACTGCCCCGGCTTGAACTGGTAGGCCTCGGGCGGACGGGCATAGCCGATCCTGTAGGGCCCGCGGCCGTGGAGAGAGACCGTGGCGCCGGTCCTGGTGGGTTTCTGCTGGGATTTCAGGGGTTTGCTGGTCATTGGGCTTTCTCGCGTCTTTACCGATTTGGTAATTATATCTATACCGGTTCTCAAAAATCAAGAGGATGTTCTTCATATGTTCTTATTGCCGTCCCCCTTTTTTGTGCGCCGACTTCTCCAGTCGCGTGGCCGGCGCGCGGAGAAAATCCGGACTGCCGCCGACGCTGTTTGCGCGGTGTCGAAGCGATGCCCCGGGAGCCCGGGCGCCCCGCCCGCATCGGTCTCGACGTCTGCACAGACGGGGACGGATCTGTCACCGAATTCCTGTCGCAGGGCCGCGTCGGAAGATGCGGGCGAGGCGCCCGCGCTCCCAGGGGATCGCTTGGCGAGCGAGGATTGTTCGTAGGCGCAGTGCGCATTGCGAGAGGCGGGCGAGGCGCCCGCGCTCCTTGCGCCTTGCTTTGGCGCTGGAGCTATGTCGTCGACGTCGTGCGGATTTCGAAATCTGAAAGCGCTGAAAACGTCGCGTCGCTGCCGAAGCGATGCCCTGGGAGCGCGGGCGCCCCGCCCGCTCTTGTTCTTCTTTCAAGCGGACAAATCGCTCACGGGCGCCCTGCATCGCGCAAGAAGGCCGGCGGGGACGCTCCGTGTACGGAGCATTCCCCGCGCGCAACGCATCTTATTCGTGCGTCGTCTGGCCTGACACCGTGCCGCCGATGCCGGGGGTGGCGAGGTGAGGTTGATCGACTTCGATCAGCTCGTGCAGCGGCTCGGGCTCTTTTTTCGTGATCTTGGACTTGGAGTCTGGCGATGGGGCCGGCCGATCGTTTCGGAGGTCGTGCACTTTCGGGTCTTCGGCTTTTGTCACAGCATCGTCTCCTTGGTGGTGTGGCGGCCCTTTTTGTCGTGTCGGCGTTCAGCCGCGATGGGTTTCGCCGATGGCGGCGCGCGTGGTGCAGCGCCTCATAAAGCATAGCGGCTGCAGCATTTCCGGGTGAGAGCGAAACGTGCTGAACGCGCACGCCGGTTCCGCCAGCGCGCGGATGGCGGATCATGTTTAACGATTGCGGATGTGATTGCGGCGGCGCGCGCGTTTCGCCCGAGGGGCGAGATGCGCATCGCGCGCGGGAGGTCGTCGTTTCGATAGCGAGGCCGGCATGATGCCCGTGATCCCGGAAAGAAACTCCGTCGGGTCAGTGCAGTTGTCTGCACCGATGCGGGCGAGGGCGCCCGCGCTCCCAGGGCATCGCTTCGGCGGCGGCGCGAAGCTTTCAGC
>DATKON010000171.1:0-3442 GCA_035524575.1 Rhizomicrobium sp. | reverse complement strand
ATTTCGACATACTTGTGTTCTCGAGCGTGGCGCGTGTGTCGTTCGTCGCCAAGGCGGACGTCGTCAACTGGCCACTGTTCGGCACGCTGGCGAAATTGCAGGAAACGGTTTTCGTCGAACGGTCGCGGCGCACGCAGACAGGGGAAGCGCGCGATCAGATCCGCGAGAGATTGCTCGCCGGAGACGCCCTGGTGCTTTTCCCGGAAGGCACGTCCGACGACGGCAATTGCGTGCTTCCGTTCAAAAGCGCGCTGATGGGCGCAGTCGAAGCCGAGATCGGCAAGGACGACAGGGGCAATGTCCGCTACGTGCCCGTGCAGCCCGTCTCGATCACTTATGTCGGTCTCCACGGTCTGCCGATGGGGCGCGAGAACCGTCCGCTGTTTGCATGGTACGGCGACATGGAGCTCGTGCCGCATCTTTGGGAAGCGCTGAAGGCCGGCCCTCTCGACGTCATCGTCGAGTTCCATGAGCCCATGACGGTCGACGCGGTCGGCGGCCGCAAGATGCTGGCGACGCTGACGGAACAGATTGTGCGACGGGGCCAGACGCGCGCCTTGGCGGGGCTTGCCGGGCGCGAGCCGATTGCCCCGCCCCGCCCGCTCGCGGATGAAGAGCCCGAGCTCGCCGAGGCTGCCGCGTGAGCCCAAGGCTTGATCTTGATCAGGCGCTCGCTCATAAGGCCCGCCCCCGAACGGCACATCCATGAAAAAGCTCTTTATCAAGACCTATGGCTGCCAGATGAACGTCTACGATTCCGCACGGATGGTGGAGTTGCTGGCGGGTGTCGGCTATGCGCCGACCGATGACGCCGACGGCGCGGACATGGTGATCCTCAACACCTGCCATATCCGCGAAAAGGCGACAGAGAAGATCTATTCCGAGCTCGGGCGTCTGAAGCGGATGAAAGACCGCAAGGCAGAATCGGGCGAGCCGATGCTGATTGCCGTCGCAGGCTGCGTGGCGCAGGCCGAAGGAAAAGAGATTCTCGCGCGGCAGCAGGCGGTCGATCTCGTCGTCGGTCCGCAGTCCTATCATCGTCTGCCGGAAATGATCGCGCGCGCAACGCGCGGCGCGGGTCACGTGCTCGAGACGGACTTTCCCGCCGACGAAAAGTTCGACGCGCTGCCGGGCGAACGAAGCAACCAAGGGCCGGCGGCGTTTCTCAGTGTGCAGGAAGGCTGCGACAAGTTCTGCACCTTCTGCGTCGTGCCCTACACGCGCGGCAGCGAATATTCGCGGCCAGCGGCGCAGATCGTGGCCGAAGCAGAGCAGCTCGTAGCGCGCGGCGTGCGGGAGATTACGCTGCTGGGCCAGAACGTGAATGCCTATCGCGGTGCCGGTTTCGACGGCGAATGCTGGTCGCTGGCGAAGCTTCTTTATCGGCTCGCCGAGATCGATGGTCTCGCGCGCCTGCGCTACACGACGAGCCATCCCCGCGACATGAGCGATGATTTGATCGCAGCGCATGGTGACCTCGCGCAGCTGATGCCTTATTTGCATCTTCCCGTGCAGTCGGGTTCGGATCACGTGCTTCATGCCATGAACCGCCAACATAGGCGCGATGCCTATCTTCGGCTTGTCGAGCGCTTGCGTGCGGCGCGGCCGGATCTCGCACTGTCGTCGGATTTCATCGTCGGCTTTCCGGGCGAAAGCGATGCGGATTTCGAAGCGACGCTCGATCTCGTGCGCCAAGTCGGCTATGCGAGCGCCTTCTCGTTCAAATACAGCCCGCGTCCCGGGACGCCGGCGGCCGCGCAGACGAAACAGGTGCCTGAAGACGTGAAGGTCGGACGCCTTGCGGAATTGCAGACGCTTCTGACGGCGCAGCAATCCGAATTCAATGCGGCCTGCGAAGCGCGCGTGATGCCGGTCTTGTTCGACAAGGCTGGCCGCAAGAAGAACCAGGCGGTGGGGCGCAGCCCCTATCTGCAGCCGGTGCATGTCGAAGGCGCTGGGGATCTCATCGGCGAGATCCACGATGTGCGCATCGACGAAGTGTTGCCGAACAGCCTGAAGGGCATGCTCGAACGAACGATCGTGAGCGTGGCCGCCCAGTGAGCGCCAATTCCAAAGGGACCAACAAGAAACGCGCCGGCCTTGCCAAGGAGAAGGTGACTCTCGAGCTCTCCGACAATGTCGTGCTGGCAACGCTTGCCGGCTCGCATCAGCGGAATTTCGTTCAGATCGAACAGAAGCTCGGTGTCAAGCTTGCTATGCGGGGCAATGTCATTGCGATCGAGGGCGATGCGAAAGCGCGCGACCGCGCGGCTGCCGTGCTGCGCTCGCTGTATGCGCGCATTGAAGGCGGCGAAGCCGCAGGCGCATCTGAAGTCGATGCCGAAATCCGTTTCGTGCTGCACGAGCCCAAACAGTTTTCCTCCGGCGATTTCGGGGTGCCGGCGATCAAGACGGCGGCTGCGCGCGTCGCCCGCGCGCGCTCGCCGGCGCAGGGCGCCTATCTTGATCTGATGCGCACGCATCCGCTGGTTTTCGGCGTGGGGCCCGCGGGCACCGGCAAAACCTTTCTTGCCGCCGCGTTCGGGGCGCATCTTCTGTACGAACGCCGCGTCGAACGATTGATCCTGTCGAGGCCGGCATTGGAAGCGGGCGAGCGTTTGGGCTTTTTACCGGGTGACCTCAAGGAAAAGATCGACCCCTATCTGCGTCCGCTTTACGACGCGTTGTTCGACGTCATGGGCGAGCAATGCGTGAAGCTGATGGAATCGGGCGTCATCGAAGTGGCGCCGATCGCCTTTATGCGAGGGCGCACGCTGTCGCGCGCGTTCGTCATTCTCGACGAAGCGCAAAACTGCTCGCCGTCGCAGATGAAGATGTTCCTGACGCGCCTTGGCGAGGACTCGCGCATGGTCGTCACCGGAGACCCGTCGCAGAGCGATCTGCCGGGCGGTCGCGCCGAAGGTTTCAATGAAGCGCTCGATATCCTGACGGGCGTCGAGGGCGTTGCGATTGCCCGCTTCAGCGAGAAGGATGTCGTGCGCCATCCTTTGGTCAGCCGCATCGTTCGCGCCTATGACGCCGCAAGCGGCTCCCAATGACACGCGTCACCGTTCTGATCGAAGATTCACAATGGCGGCGGCTGGGTCGGGACTTTCCGGCGAAGCTGCGCCGCGCCGCGCATGACGTCTTCAAGGCAACCGGTGCCGAGGCCGGGAATCTGACGATCCTCCTTACCGACGACGCAAAGCTAGAGGCACTGAACACCCAATTTCGCGGCAAGGAGAAGCCCACCAATGTGCTTTCTTTCCCGGCCGGAGAGGGCGATTATCTGGGCGACATCGCCGTGGCCTATGGCGTGGCCGCGCGCGAAGCCCAAGATGCGGGAAAATCTATCCACGACCATGCGTTGCATCTGGCGGTACACGGCGTGCTCCATCTGCTAGGCTACGATCACGAATCCGCCCGCGAGGCGCGGATCATG
>DATKON010000170.1:0-14006 GCA_035524575.1 Rhizomicrobium sp. | reverse complement strand
CGTCGACGACCGCTTCACTCATCCATTTCTCCGACGAGCGCGTCCAAGGCCTCGAGGGCGGCCATGAGATTGTTGGAAAGCTGCTCGAGCAGAGGCCCGATGTTTTGCAAACCTTGTTCTTTGGTCGTCTTTTCGATGATGGCGGCGCCCCGCGATACGTGCATCGCGCCGAGCGCGGCGGCGCTCGACTTGAGGCTGTGGGCCATGCGCCAGAGTTCTTCGCTGTCTCCGGCCCGGAGTTTCTCGCGCATGCGGCCGACGAGGACGGGCGCCATCGTGCCGAAATGCGTGACAAGCCGCTTCAGAAGTGCGGCGCCCTTTTCGCCCTTGAAAGCATCCGTATCAAGCGCCGAACCATCGATGATCGCGTCGGCGGAAGCCTTGACTTGTGAGGCATCGATCGTTGCGGATGCGTCTGCAACCTCGGCTTCGCCGTTCCAGCGTTGCATGGCCTGGACCAGCTGAATCTTGCGCAGGGGTTTGACGAGAAAGTCGTCCATTCCCGCGCTCAGGCATCTGGCGCGCGCCTCGTCCGAGGCATAGGCGGTCAAGCCGATGATCGGGATCCGCGTGCCGTTGGCGAAAGTGCCGGCCTTTTCTGCACCGTCTTCCATCTCGCGGATGCGCTTGGTGGCTTCAAAGCCGTCCATGCCGGGCATTTCACAATCCATCAGGACAAGATCGTACTTGTCCTGCGTCAGCAGCCGTGTAGCAACGGCGCCGTCCGCGGCTATCGATACCTTGCAGCCCATGCCCTCAAGGATGCGGATCGCGATGTCCTGATTGATCTCGTTGTCCTCGGCGACGAGGATGTTGGCCGCAAATTGGCTTACGGTGCTATGTTGCTGCATTACCGGTCCCCCTGGCGCACCAAATCGCTGCAGCCCGCAATGATGCACACGATCCCGCAGCTCAAGGGTCTTCGCGCGCGGACCCGGCATTGCGTTCAGTTCGACTGACGCCGCGGTGAACTATCTCATAGAGGAGATTAATGGGGCGTATCACCCTGTATCTACAGCGACAACAACGCATTCATATTCATGACCGAAGGCTTAAGGAGCGGGTTCGCAGCGGCCGATCCGGGCTGTGGCGGGACGTCTGCACAGCTGCCGGCGCCGAGGTAAACAATATCTTAACGGCACCGGCATGACAGGGCGGCTGTGCGTGGCGCGTCGCGCGCCTGGGCTGCGTCCGGCAAAAATAAGGCCGGAACGACAAACATCGTCCCGGCCAGATTTTCCAACCGCGAATATTTTAAGGATGCATCGGCGGTGGAGGATTGTTGTGGGTGTTGAGCATGTTCTGATAGCCGTTCTCCGCTGCGGTCACGGCCGACTGCGTGAGATAGCCCTGCTGCACGCATTTTTGCAGCGTTGCCTTCACGCCCGCATATTGCGAGACGGTGAGAAGAGGACCGCGATCCACCGTGATCTTATTGAGCGAGGCCAGTTCCTGCTGACAGACCTGCTTTGGAGTCGGTTGCGACGATCCCGGAGGCGGCGCGTCGTAGAATGCGAGCGCGATCGTGTTGACACCCTTGCCGACGCCGAGCGCCGAGCCGTTGGTGGTCGCCGCGGACGGCAGCAGCTTCACCCAGCGCGAGAAATTCACGCCCGTCGGCGAAGTCGGCGTGAGCGAACTGATCGTTTCGGCGCTGTTCGTGGTGTCGACATAACCGTAGACATTTCCGCTCGTCGTCAATGTGTTGTTCGCATCCGGCGCCACCTTAACGAAGGTGTCATTGAAAAGGCTGCCTGTCGTCTCGTCAAAAGCGTCGATCGTCGCGCCGGAACCGGTGCATCCGGGGCAGGGCGGGCCGCCGACCGGCACATAGACGGCGAGCACCACGATGTTGGATGTGCCAACGACGACGGAGGGCGGCGCGCCAGGATTGGTCGAGCTGACACCGACCGGCGGGCCGCCGGCGGTGGCAGAGCCTCCGGTGATCGTCACGAAGGAAAAGTCATAGGTTTGATTGCCGACCATCTCAGTCGCGGGCAATTGTCCCGGCTGAAACGTCAGGCCGGTCGACTGTTGACCGCCGGATTGGGACGCGATCGTCGTGAAGCCGCCATTGACGACTGTCCGCGGCTGACGCTGATGCTTTCCGATCGTACCGAAATAGACATAGTTGTAGGTCACCGAAACAGTGGATGCGTGGGCTGGCGCGTGCATCAACGGCAGCGCGATGAGCAACGCCAATAACGAACCAAAAAGTCTGTTCATCTGAAATCCTCCCCTGCCGTACGCCCATACGAACGCACGCGCTTACGCCGCCGATACATAGGCGACAAACTTCCCAATGTTTGAAATCCCCAAAACGCAACAGAACGTTCGCCAGGCCCGGCAAACTCGACGCGCCCGCCGGAACTATAGACAGGCGGCCGTAAGCGACGCAATGAAATATCTCAGTGATCGTTCAGTCCTTCGCTGGCACTCGAATTCCCAATGCTTGAGTATGAAGTTTCTCAATTCTACCGGAGATGAACATGACTGCACTGCGAAAGACGGCGATTGTCACCGGCGGCGGCAGCGCTCGACGGCCGCAAATACGACATCGCCTGCGGCGAGATCGATATCGGCAATGCCGAAACGGAATTGACGCAGCGCATGCGCGACGGCGTGCCGCAAGCGCATGGCGCGATAACCGTCGAGCCGGTGATGGATGTTAAGCACGTCGCGCAGAGCGTCGTGTTCATGGCGGGCCTGCCGCTCGACGCCAATGTGCAGTTCCTGACGGTGATGGCGACCAAGATGCCGTTTATCGGCCGCGGCTAAAACTGCGGCGCCTGCACATGCGGCGCGTTGTCGGGCGGAAGCGTGCAGACGCCGGGCTTCGCAGTTCCGGCCGACGAGCATGCGACGTTCTCGGGGTTTGTCGGCCCGAAACCACGGCCGTTCGGATTCCCGTAGCCCGTGGTCGAGCGTGTCGAGCCGGAGCCAGGCGCGGCCGACGGCGCGCCGTTCGCGGGGCCTTTCGTGCCGCCCGTATTGCTTGTGCTGGCAGGAGCCTGGCTCATCTGCGCGAGCACCGGCGTCGCAGTGAGAAGGGCAAGTGCGATTTCGACGACGCCGAACTTATTCACGGGAGGCTCCTGGGTTCTTACCGAATGGTAACGCGCGCATGACACGTCGCGTTTCACATCCTGCTGAGCCCAAAGGACCGTTGTGCGCCGCGCCGCGTTGTTTTCCGGCAGTCCCATAGAGATCAGCATGCGCTCAGTATTGCTTTGGCTTATCGGCGTTCCGATCCCGATCATCCTCATCATCTGGCTCGTGACCGGCCACAGCTGAGATCAACAGAACTTGCGCGCGGTGCGGGCAGCGTTTCGGCCGCCCGCGCGTTTCCGGCCACGAACAAAAAAGGGGAGGGCAGAAACGGGAAGGCAGTTGTGAAAATCCGATTTGCAATGGCGTGCGGTGCAATACTCGCGCTGGCGGCTTGCGCCGAAAACCCGCCGCCTCCGGGCGCCGGCGTCGTGGTCGGCGCCGACTACTATGACGGCTATTATGACGGGTTCTACGGGCCCTTCGACGACGGCTATTGGGGTGACGACGGCTTCTTCTGGTATCGCGGCGGCGACCACAACTGGCACCGCGACGAGGGCCATCACTTCAGCCGCACCGCCCAGGCCGGCTTTACCCACATCCACGGCTCAGGCATGCATCGCGAGCACTGAGCTCCCGGGTCTCAGGCCACGCGCCTGAGGACGTCGGCGATCTTGTCGAAGATCTGATCGATCTCCTTCTTCTCGATGATGAGCGGCGGGGAGAGCGCGATGGTATCGCCCGTCACGCGGATAAGGACCCCTTCGTCGAAGGCGAGACGGAAGGCTTCGAGGGCCCGTGCGCCCGGCGCGCCGTCACGCGGCTTGAGTTCGATCGCGGCCATCAGACCGAGATTGCGGATGTCGATGACATGCGCCGCGCCGCGCAGCGCATGGGCGCGCTCTTCCCAATAGGGCGAGAGTTCTTTGGCCCGCGCGAAGAGACCTTCCTCGCGATAGACCTCGAGCGTCGCGAGACCCGCCGCCGCCGCGAGCGGATGGCCGGAATAGGTATAGCCATGGAAGAACTCGATGCCCGGCGCCGCATTCTCGACGATCGCGTCGTAGATCTTGCGCGAACAGAACGCCGCGCCCATCGGCACGGCCGCGTTGGTGATGCCCTTGGCGCAGGTGATGATGTCCGGCGTGACGCCGAAATATTCCGCCGCGGTCGGCGCTCCGAGACGACCGAAGGCCGTGATCACCTCGTCGAAGATGAGGACGATGCCGTGCTTCTTCGTGATCTCGCGCAGGCGTTCGAGATAGCCCTTGGGCGGCACCAGTACGCCTGTCGAACCGGCGACCGGCTCGACGATGACCGCCGCGATCGTGTCGGCGCCGTGCAGCGCGACGATGCCTTCGAGCGCGTCGGCGAGATTTGCGCCATGCTCGGGCTGTCCGCGCGTGAACGCCGCGTTCTTCAGATCGTGAGTGTGGGGCAGGTGATCGACGCCCGGCAGCAGCGCAAACGTTTTGCGGTTGGCGACCAGGCCGCCGACCGAGATCCCGCCGAAGCCGACGCCGTGATAGCCGCGCTCGCGGCCGATCAGGCGCGTGCGCGTGCCCTGACCGATGGCGCGCTGATAGGCGAGTGCGATCTTGAGCGCCGTGTCGACCGCTTCCGAGCCGGAATTCGCGAAGAACACGCGATCCATGCCGGCCGGAAATATCTTCGCGACGTCCTGCGCGAATTCGAAGACGAGCGGATGGCCGAGCTGGAAGGTCGGCGCGAAATCGAGCGTCGCCGCCTGCTTCTGGATGGCTTGGACGATCTTCGGCCGCGAATGCCCGGCATTGACGCACCACAGGCCCGCTGTGCCGTCGAGCACCGGACGGCCGTCCTGGGTGTAGTAGTTCATGTCCTTGGCGGAAGCGAGAAGCCGCGGATTGGCCTTGAAATAGCGATTGTCGGTGAAGGGCATCCAGAAGCTGGATTCGTTGCTGAGCGCGTTCATGGTGCGTCCGATGAAAGGGCGGGAGCCGGAGCTTAGAGGCCTTTCAGCCAGCGGAGAAGCCGCGCGTTGACCTCGTCCGGACGCTCCTGCTGCGTCCAATGTCCGCAGCCGTCGAGCACGTCCCATCCGCGCAGGTCCGGGACTTGCGCGCGCATCAGCGGGACGAAATCGACGCGGCCCATCATGGTCAGCACGGGATCGCGCGCGCCGCCGATGAAGAGTCCCGGCTGCTCGATCTTCCGGTCCTTGAACGCCTGCAGATAGGCGAAGTCGCGCGCGTGATTGCGATAGCGATTGATGGGACCGCGCAGGCCCGAACGCTCGAACTCGTGCACGTAGTAATCGAGATCGGCGGGCGTCAGCCAGGCGGGGAAGGGATCGGGATCGGCGAGGCCCTGAAGCAGCGTCGCATCGGCCATCTTGTTATTCGGCCAGCTGCCGTCCGGCGCATCGCCCGAGATCGCATAATAGAATTTGCGCAACCAGCCGCGGATGTCGCCTTCGGCTTCCGCTTCCGCCACGCCTTCCTTCTGAAAGTAGGCCTGATAGAAGAAACGGTTCTTGGCGGTGAAACGCTCGTGGAAGATTTCGGTGAAGGGCCGGCTCGGCACGCCGAAATGCGGCACGGAAAGACTGCAGACCGCGCGCACGCGATCGGGCCGCACGAGCGCGGTATTCCAGACGATGGGCGAGCCCCAGTCATGGCCGACGAGCACCGCGCGCTTGTCCGCGCTCAGGGCCTCGATAACGCCGACCACATCGGCGATCATGCGCTCCATCGCATAGGCTTCGACCGGATAGGGCTTGTCCGAGCCGCCATAGCCGCGCACGTCGATGGCGCAGGCGGTGAAGCCCGCCCGGGCGATCGGCGCCATCTGATGCCGCCACGAATACCAGGACTCCGGAAAGCCGTGCACCATCACAACCAGCGGCCCGTGCCCTTCGATCGCCGCGCGCAGCGTGACGTCGGCGAGCCTGATCTCGCGAAATTCCGGCATGGCGGCCCTTCAGCGCTTCAGCGGCTGGCCAATTGAAGCGTCAGAACCACCGTCATCGCAACCATGCAGAAGAGATGGTCGCGGAAGAGAAGGCGGGCCCTTCGGGTCTGAAGCCGGGGCGAGCCCTCGCGCTTGCCCAACGCCACCGCGTTTCTGACGGTGCGCGCGAACGGAAGCGCGATGGCGCTCGCGGCCATCAGCAGCGAAACGGTGCCGACCCAGAAAGGCCGGTCATGCTGGAGCACTTCGGCGGCGATGGCGCCAAGCGTCAGCACCATCACGCTCGGCACGATGATGTTCATCGGCCGCGCCTCCGTCGTCACACGACGGTAATAGAACGACATCGAGGCGAGTATTTCCGCCGGCAGGATCTCGCCCGCGACGCCCGCGGCCTGCACGTCGAACATCAGATCGAACCAGAGCACCGCCAAGAGAAACGCGGCGCCCGCCGCGGCAAACGCATGCATCCCGGCCCCTCGAGATTTTGCACCCGGACAATTGCATCACGATTGCCGCGGCGGCGGAAGATTTAGTTCACGAACAGCGGTGGCGAATGCTATCCGGATGGCGAAGCGAATCGCCAAACGCAATCGGGAGCGCGGCGCCATGAGCTTGGAAAGCTTTGAACATTCCATCGAATCACCGTCGCTCAGAAGCGTCGTGCGGCACTGGGCGGAATCGCGGCGCGGCCGCCGCATGCCGGGCTGGGACGATCTGAAGCCGTCTGCCATCAAGGATCAGTTGGCGAATATCTGGTCGTACCGATTCGATTCGGCGACGGGCGATTTCGTGGGCCGCCTCGCCGGCGAGCGCATCGAATTCGTCCTCGGCATGAGCGTGCGTGGCCGGAACATGCGGGACCTCTTCGCGCAGCACGACTACCAAATGGCCTATGAGCGTCACCTGCGCGTGGTAACGGAGCCCGCGTTCTTCCGCGGCCATGGCCTGGTCTATCGCCACATAGACCGCTTCGATCTCGGCGAACGCATCATCATGCCCCTCGCGCAGGACGGGCAGCATCCCGACGGCATCTTCGGCGTGACCGAGTTCGAGTCCACCTATGGCGCGCCGCCGGAAGAGATCCTGCGCGGCGCCGAAATCGCGGAGTGGTTCACGCTGGAGTGAACGCCGGGCGCCGGGGATTCCCGCCCTCGGCCGCAACGCCTGCGGGTTCCGACCCGGAACGGCACGCATAGTTTAACGTTTTAACCACCGCTGGGTCACTTGGCTCAATGCTCGTCCTGAGGGAGGGAAGGACGGAGGGAGTGCGCGGTGGGATTGCTGAGGGTGTTTGCGATTTTCCTGCTCGGCTGCGGAGCGGCGCTGGGCGCCTACGGAACCGGAACGCTCGATTACATTTCGAAGCACCATTTGTTTCGATCCTGGTACCCCTATCAGCCCAGACGCAGCATGGTTCTGCGCGTCGGTGCGTCCGGCGACGGTTGCGCGCCGCGTTACGCGGTCGATAATCGCTCGCTGCGGCACATCTTTGTGGTTTTCGATCCTTCGCTGGTTACAACCAGCAGCAATGGGGCGAGCGGCGCTGTCGCCGCGAACGGCGCCCCCGGCACTTACGGCGGCTACGCCCCCGGCACCGGCTACGCGCCCGCGAATTATGGCGGCTACGGACCACCCGGCGAGACCTTCGCGCCGGCCGGCAACTATTACGCCTCGCCTTATGCACCACCCTACGGTTACGGGCCGTCGGGTTATGCGCCGCCGCAATCGACTGTCTATTCGCCGCGCATCGCCGGCATCGCCGCGAGCCCGGTCGCGACTCCGGCAATCCCGGCTGCCGCTGCGCCCGCATTGCCCGCCGTCGCCGTGTCGCCGGGCGAGGAAAAAATCGTCGGCCCGCAGAACGTCAATGCCGGCGCATTCTATGGCGGATCCAGTTACGCGCGCTGTCCGCAGGACCGGGTCGTGAAACTTCAGCTGACCGAGTGTCCTGCGGACGATGCTGCCTGCATCGCAGCCGTGACTTCACCGGGGGGACTTACACTCACCAACCCAGGAGACGAGTAAATGCGTACGCTGTTGGCGTCGACCGGCGCCGCTTTGTGTTTGATTCTTTGCGCCGGCGTTGGCGCGCCGGCCGATGCCGAATCTCTGGCCACGCGTTGCGGCCCGCAGGGCTGCGATCACATCAAGTGCCACAATGACGGCACCTTCTGCGTCCGCTACTCGGACTACGACCCGCGCTACAACGGCTATATCGGTGCCGGTTACTACGTGAACGGCTATGGCGGTTATGGCGGCTATGGCAGTTACGGCGGCTATGGCGGTTACGGCGGCTATTACGGCGGCCGTTATATCGGCAACGAATATGCCGGCACCGGCGCCTTCAACGGCCATCGCTATGTCGGCAACGAATACGCCGGCACCGGAATCTTCAGCCGCTATGGCAACGGTTACTATGGCGGCTATGGCGGCTATTATGGCGGTTATGGCGCGGGATTACATTTCGTCTGCGATCCCGACGGCGACCGCTGCTATTCGACCACCGCGCCGTTCTGGGACTATCGCGAATATTATCGCCGCCACGGCTATCACTGGGACTATTGAGGCGTCAGTCGGTGAAGTTCGCCGCGCGCTTCTGAAGGTTCGACATCACGGCTTCGACCTGGTTCGGTGATCCGATGAGAGCTGCCTGTTCGACGGATTCGGCCTTGAGGATGGCCTGCTGGTCCGAGTCCGCCATGAGGTTCATGAGCCGCTTGGCGCCGCGGATGGCCTGCGGATTGCGGCCGGCGATCTCGGAGGCGACCGCCAATGCTTCGCCGCGCGGATCGGACGTGACGCGCGTGGCGATGCCGAGCCGGAAGGCTTCCTCGCCGGTGAAGATGCGGCCCGAATAGGTGAGCTCGCGCGCGACATCGTCGCGCACGAGACCGCGCAGCAGCGCAATGCCGGCCATGTCGGGCACGAGGCCCCATTTGATCTCCAGCACGGCGAGCTTCGTGTCCGGCGCGATGAAGCGCATGTCGGCGCCGAGCATCAGCTGAAAGCCGCCGCCGAAGGCGACGCCGTGCACGGCGGCGATCACCGGCACGGGGATCTCGCGCCACACCATCACGGCCTGCTGCGCACGATTGGCGCCGCCTTGCGTGCGCGGCGTGTCGATGAGGCCCGAGCCGCTTTTGCGCTCGCCGGAGGCCATCTTGCCGAAATTGCTGGTGTCGAGCCCGGCACAGAAGGCCTTGCCTTCGCCGGAGAGCACGACGGCCCTCAGGCCCGGCTGCTTGACAAGCTTCTCGCCGGTTTCCAGCAGCGACGCGAACATCGCATCGTCGAGCGCATTCATCTTGTCCGCGCGCACCATGCGCACATCGGCGACGCCGCCCCGAAATTCGATGGTGAGCCGGTCTTCCATGGTCGTTCCCTCGAGGATTTTTGTCGCCCGGATGGTCGGCCAACGGGCGACCGGTTGCAAGCCGACCGGCACCGTGCGGCGGACCCCTCACCCGCAGCTGCGCAGACTCAACCACCTTGCTCGGCACCCCTCTCCCTCAAGGGGAGAGGGGAATTTCGAGCCTCGCATGAACAATCTTCTGTCGGCGCAAGGCGCAGACGTCCCCTCTCCCCTTGAGGGAGAGGGATGCAGGGCTCAGAACGGCAAATCTGAGCAGGTGCGGGTGAGGGGTGAACCTCGGCCATTGACGGCGGGACTCCGCTTCCCCACGATTTGGCCAATACCATCAGGGACAAACATGCCAGGACTTTATTTCGACGAATTCGAGATCGGACAGGTGTTCGAGCATCCGGTGCGGCGCACGGTGACGGAGATGGACAACGTCCTCTTCTCGACGTTGACGCTCAACATGCAGCCCCTCCACATCGATTTCGATTTCGCGTCGAAAACCGAGTTCGGCAAGCCGCTGGTCAACAGCCTCTTCACGCTGGGCCTCATGATTGGCATTTCCGTCAGCGACACGACGCTGGGAACGACCGTCGGCAATCTCGGCATGACGGACGTGAAGTTCCCCCATCCGGTGTTCCACGGCGATACGATCCGTGTACGGACGACGGTCCTGACCAAGCGCGAAAGCAAGTCGCGGCCGACGCAAGGCATCGTCGAGTTCAAGCATCAGGCCTTCACGCAGCGGGACGAGGAAGTGGCCGTCTGCACGCGCCAGGCCCTGATGCACAAGAAGCCGGCGTAAGATGGACTTCGCGCTCACCCCCGAACAGGACGCCATCCGGAAAGCCGTCGGCCAGATCTGCGCGCGCTTCGGCGACGATTATTGGCTGAAGCACGACAAGGAAGGCGGCTTCCCGACGGAGATGCATCAGGCGCTGGCCGCGGACGGCTGGCTCGGCATCGCCATTCCCGAAGCTTACGGCGGCTCGGGCCTCGGCATCACCGAAGCAGCCCTGATGATGCAGACCATCGCGCATTCCGGCGCCGGCATGAGCGGCGCCTCGGCCGTGCACATGAATATCTTCGGGCTCAATCCCGTCGTCGTCTTCGGCAACGAAGAGCAGAAGAAGCGCATGCTGCCGCCGCTGATCGCGGGCCGTGAGCGCGCCTGCTTCGCCGTCACCGAACCCAACACCGGCCTCGACACGACGCATCTGAAGACGCGCGCCGTGCTGAAAGGCGATCGTTACGTCGTCAACGGCCAGAAGGTGTGGATCTCGACGGCGCAGGTGGCGGAGAAGGTGCTGTTGCTGGCGCGCACGACGCCGCTGGAAGAGGTGAAGGCGCGCACGGACGGCTTGAGCCTGTTCTACACGACGCTCGACCGCAAACATGTGGAAGTGCGCGAGATCGAGAAAATGGGGAGGAAGGCCGTCGATTCCAATCAGCTCTTCTTCGACAATCTGGAAATCCCCGTCGCCGATCGCATCGGCGAGGAAGGCAAGGGCTTCCACTACATCCTGCATGGGATGAATCCCGAGCGCATCCTCATCGCGGCGGAAGCGGTCGGGCTCGGCTGTCTCGCCATCGAGCGCGCGGCGGGCTACGCCAAAGAGCGCATCGTCTTCGGCCGTCCCATCGGACAGAACCAGGCCGTGCAGCATCCGCTCGCCGAAAGCTGGATGGAGCTCGAAGCCGCGCATTGGATGGCGATGAACGCGGCCTGGCATTACGACACCGGCAAGCCCGTCGGCATCACGGGCGCCTATGCCAACGCCGCGAAATATCTCGCCGGCGAAGCGGGCTTCCACGCCTGCGAACGCGCGGTGATGGCGCATGGCGGCTTCGGTTACGCCAAGGAATATCACGTCGAGCGCTATCTGCGCGAAAGCCTCATCCCGCGCATCACGCCGGTGAGCCCGCAGCTGGTGCTGTGCTACATCGCGGAGCGCGTGCTGGGTCTGCCGAAATCGTATTGAAAATCCTCCCCCGCACTCCATTTCACCTCCCCCTTGCGGGGAGGTCGAAATCGCGTCAGCGATTTCGGGTGGGGCCCCCACCCGACGTGCTCGCTGCGCTGCGCGCGTCGACCTCCCCGCAAGGGGGAGGTGGGAGCTCAGTGCTTCAACCACATGCGCGTGAAAACGCGGCCCGTCGGGTCACCCGGATGCGCATTTGCGCGCTGGGTGATGACGTTTGAAGAAAACGCGTCAGCCAGTGACCGGCGACGGCCTCACACGATGCACGTCACCACGGCGAGCCGGTCGCGGCTCGCGTCGGCGAAGAAGCCGCAGAGATCGGTCAGGGCGTCCATCACCCAGTCCTTGTCTTCGTCTTCTTCGTTGTCCCATCCCGGATAGATGTGCAGCGCATCCATCTTGTCGGGATCGAAACGCGCTTCGGCAGTCCTCGCGACATCGGGATCGTTGAGCGCGGCGCTGATCACATCGACATCGGCCGGCTTGAAATAGCGTGCCGGTCCGTAGCCGGAGAAGCCTTCCGGATCGCTGCCGAGAATGCGTCCGCCCATCACCGCCTTGGCGAGATCGCCCGGCGCTTCCTCGGCGCGGCCGCACAACAGATAATGCACGCCGTGCCACGCTTTATCGAGCGAGAGCTGGGCGAGCGGTTTGATCCGTGCCTCGCCGCCGTCGTCGTGGCTTTGCGCCTTGCGGGACGTAGCGGCCGGCTGTCCGGTGCGCGCCATATATTCGTCGATCGACATGCCGGTCAGGGTTTTCATCTGCGCTTCGAGGCGCTCTCTGGCCGCTGCATCGAGCCGCGGCAGAAGCCGCGACAGGATCTGCGGCGCCATGAAGCCCGGCTGGGCGCGGACCATGCCGCCGGGTGCGCTCGCGCGGCGAGAGGAAAGAAACAGATCCGGCGCGAGGTCTGGATCCGCACACAACGTATCCAGATCGGCCTCGCTCAAGGCCACATATTTGGCGATCATCGACATAGTCGGTCACCGGTCGGTATGCCCCGACTGGATGTAAGCACACTTGTCGCTCGGCCGACATTGCGCAGCCTTGGCTGCGTTAAAGATCTGCAAACGACGCCGGCGCGCGTCAGCAATTGGTTAGGTGACCTCCTTACAAGGCGAGGCAAAAGCCGTGGTCAGCCGAGCACACGCGCGAAGAACTGAACCACCGCCGCCGTCGACTGGCGCGTGACGTCTTCATTGTAGCGGAACGGGACTTCGCCGCCTTTGCCTTTGAACGCGAAGGGATCGAACGGCGTGATGTCGGCTTCCTTGCGGTCCCAGGCATGCGTGGCGCCGGCGTAAGTCTTGAACGTCACATGCGCGCGCGCTTTGTCCGGCAGCGATGCGACGAGGCGTTCGCAGGAATCCGGATCGTCGTAGAGATCGGCGGCGCCCGTCTGGATGAACACCGGCGCGCCGGTCAATTCGGCGAATTCGAATCCCGGCAGCGTGTTGTAGGTCCAGCAGGCGGGATAGAACGGCGCGTGCGCTGCAAATTTCTGTCCGTCTTTCGCGAAGGTCTTTTGCGCGCGCGTGGTGGCGCTCAGCATCGAGACGATGCCGCCCCAGGAAAATCCCATGATGCCGATGCGCATGGGATCGACACTCGGGTGATGGCTCAGATGATCGAGCGCCGCGAACGCATCGGGCAGGGTCTCGACGATGCTCTTGGGCCGCTCCTGCGGTGAGCGGACGCCGCGCGCCGCCCACAGGTCGATCTCGAGCGTGACGAAGCCGGCGGCGTTGAGCGCGGTGACGTAGCCCTTGCCGCGGCTGTCGACGCCGGCCGAGCCGTGCACGAGGACGATGGCCGGATGCCGCCCCTCGGCCAGGGGCTCCCGCAGCTCGCCGGCCGTGTGCCAGAGGCGGCCCTCCTGGGCCACAGGGAGGGCCACGAAGGAGGTTTTGACGGCCGTCCGGTCGCTGGCGTCGCGGGCGAAGGGGTCGGTCATTTTCCCAGCCTTTCTGTGCCGTTCATGGGGCCACGGCGGGCCCGGTGGAACAAGCCCCCTTGACAATCGTTCCTTATTTGTTCTATCACCTTCGGCCGGGCGGCATTCCCGGGCAAAGAGGTCTTTGTCATGAGTCCCGACCGCGGAATAAGCCGATTTCGGATCAAGAACTCCGTCCCACCTCCCCCTTGTGGCCCGGCTTCGCCCAGGCTTCGCCGGGTCGGGAATTGCGATGTGTCCGCCGAAGCCTTGGCGAAGGCGGAGGAGGTCGACGGGCCCGGATGCAATCCGGGGCCGTCGGGTGGGAGGACTGTCGAAGCGCGCGCCAAAGCTCTCCGCAAGAACATGACGGAGGTTGAGCGGCTTCTCTGGACCATCCTTCGGCATCTGAAAGCCGTAGGCTTGCACTTCCGCCGGCAGGCCCCGTTCGGTCGCTACATTCTCGATTTCGTCTGTCACACCGCAAAGCTTGTCGTGGAAGTGGACGGTTCGCAGCATGCACTGCCGGAAGCCGTCGCGCATGACAAGAAACGAACCGCATTTTTGGAGTCGCGAGGGTATTTTGTTCTTCGCTTCTGGAATGCAGACGTGATCGCAGATCGCGGTGGAGTCTCTGACACCATCTACGCGATTGCAAAAACATCACATCATCTCCGTGCCGCTGTTTTGAAAAGTAACTCACCCCCACCTCCCCTTGATGGGGAGGTCG
>DATKON010000169.1:0-36828 GCA_035524575.1 Rhizomicrobium sp. | reverse complement strand
AGCCGATTGAATCCGCCTGCTCGATGCCGGCCAGGCGCGGCTTCAGCTGTTCGGACCAGGCGGCGAGCGCACCGAAGGCGCCGTCGATATGGAACCACAGCTCTTCCTTGCGGCAGATGCGCGAAAGCACGGCTAGATTGTCGATCGCACCGGTGTCGACTGCGCCGATCGTGCCAACTACGAGAAACGGCAGATGTCCCGCCTTGCGGTCATCGCGGATCGCAGCGTCGAGCGCGGCAACGTCCATGCGGCCCAGCGTGTCGGTCGGGATGAGCCTCAGCGCATCGCTGCCGATGCCCGCAAAATCCAGGGCGCGCGCGATGCAGCCATGCGCGGAAACCGAGGTATAGGCGCACAATTGGCAGCCGGACTGAACGAGCCCGCCGCTGCGGACACGTTCGCCGAGCGCGTCTTGGCGCGCAATCAGCACCGCCATCAGATTGGCCATCGACGTGCCGGTGACGAACAGGCCGCTCGCGCTTTCGGGAAAGCCGAACCATTCCCGCGCCCAGCTCGCGATTTCGCGCTCGATCTCGATCGGCATGTGATCGCGCCCGCCGAGATTGGCGTTAAGGCCCGCCGCCAGCATCTCGGCGAGCATGCCTACGGGCGTGCCGCCGCCATGCACCCAGCCCATGAATCCGGGATGCGTGTTGCCAGTGGCGTAGGGAAGGATCGTGCCCTTGAAATCGCGGTAGACGTTTTCGAGCGCGGTGGCGTCGCGGGGGCTCGGCTCGCGCGCGGACTTGCGCACGGCATCCGGAATGGGCTGCCAAACCGGCCGCGAACGGACGTGCTCGAGATGGTCGAGCATGTCGTCGAGCATGACATGAGCCTGCGCACGCAGCGACGGCCAGTCCTCGGGATCGAGCGTCGGCCAGGACGAAAGTTTGGACGCTGCTTTTTTCACGCCGCGCGCGCCTCTTTGCCGCCGGCATATTTGTGGAGCATAGCGACGAAAGCCGCGAATACCTTCCGCATCTGCGGGCGCTTGTATGGAAACACGTCCGGCGGATCCATGTCGTGCACGATCGCGGCGTTGTCCGCTTCGAATACGAGGAGCTTGCCGTCCCTCGTTTGCGCGCAATCGATCTGGAAATAGTCGAGGCCGATGCGCGAAGCGATCTCTTTCAGCGCAGCGCCGTGCCAGAGTCCGAAGTCTTCGTCGAAGGCCGTCATGAAATGTGCTTCTTCCGCGCGCTTTTCGGCGCTGTCGTTCATTCCCGCGTTCAGGTACCAGACCTTCCATTCGTCGCAGACGGCCAGGTGGCAGGCGTGAGGGCGGCCGTCGACGAACACGACGCGGTATTTACGGTATTGCCCGTCCGGCCCCGCATAATCGATGAATCGCGACACGAAGAACTCGTCCTCGGGCCGTGATTTCAAATAGGTCTCGATGCCGTCCGGTGTCTCGATCTTTTCGAGGCCGTTGCCGGCATGCGAGCCGGCGGGACGCGCAATCAGCGGAAATGCGGCATCTTCGATCACGTCGTGGAGGATCACGTCGGAGAGCGCCATGTCGGCGAAATCTTCGCGGCTGACGCGGCCCGTCATCGGAATCTCGACGCCGGGCGCGCCGCGCAGCGTCTTGAACAGAAGATCGCGATCGAGCCCCTTGATCCGCTGCGGGGCGTTGAGGATCGGGCGCGGCCATTGCGGCGCGAGCGCCTCGATCATGTTCAGCATCGGGCGCGTTTCGACGGAGTCCGAAATCGTGACGATGGCGACGTCATGCGCGGGCAAGGGATCGGGCAGCGGAAGGCCGTGCGCGATGTAGAGCGTCTCGAGCTGAACATCGCTGCCTTCGAGCAGGAATTCGATCGGCGCGTTGCCGCCCATGTCGACCGGCGCGGCAAATGCCAGCACGCGAAGGCGCGGCTTCACGCCGTTCAAGGGCGAGCGATAAAGAGGATCCTGCACCAGCGCGCGCGACTGCAGCGACGCGCCTGTCGCCGGATCGCCCGTGAACTGCGCAATGACCGACAGGTCCATCAGCGCGGCGGTGTCCTGGGGGTTCTGCTGCACGCGCGCAACGAGGCTGTTCCACAACGGCGCGAATTCGGCGCCGTCGAATGCCATCTTGGTCAGCCTGGCGATCCCGATGCGCTCGGGCCGCGCGACGTCGGGGGCGGCGATGCGAAGCGTCTTTGCGGTCATGATTTTGCCCTTCGGATACGGAACGATGGGCCAGCGTGGTTAAAATGGCCTGAAGACCAAGAAATCGCCGGTGAATTCGCCGGCATTTGCGGGCATCGGGATCGCTACCAGACCTTGCGCGCTCGGTCGCGGGACAATCCGGGAGGGCCATGTAATATGCGCGTTGCGCAACTCGAGTCCGGTCAAAGACGCCGGAGTACAAAGGGTGACAAGGGAAGTTATGGATACCAACGATCTGCTATTGGACGCCGCCTGCAAAATCGTGGCCGCTTATGTTCGCAATAATCACCTGTCGCCCGCAGAGCTGCCGGTTGTGATCAAGAATATTCACGCGACGCTGGGCGGACTTTCTCCGGGACAGCCGAGCGATGTGCCATCGCCGCAGAAGCCGGCCATTTCTGTCCGCAAGTCGATTACGCCGGATTACATCGTCTGTCTTGAGGACGGCAAGAAGCTCAAGATGCTGAAGCGCTACTTAAGAACCCGTTACGGCATGAGCCCCGAGGAATATCGCACCAAATGGGGCCTGCCGGCCGACTATCCGCTGGTAGCGCCGAACTACGCTGCACGCCGCTCAGAATTTGCGAAAAAGATCGGTCTCGGCCGCCGCTCCGCCGCGCCGCCGAAGAGGCGCAAACGCGGCTAGGCGCCGAAGACTTCGTAGAACGCCGCTTTCATCGCGACGTCGACATCGGCCATCGTCACCGGCAGGCCGAGCGCCACGAGGCTCGTCACGCCGTGTTCGCGGATGCCGCACGGCACGATGCCCGAGAAGTGCGACAGATCGGGATCGACGTTCAGCGATACGCCGTGGAACGTGACCCAGCGGCGCACGCGCACGCCGATCGCGGCAATCTTGTCTTCGCGATTGCCGTTCACGACCCAGATGCCGACGCGGCCGTCGCGGCGTTCGCCTTTGACGTTGAAGCTTGCCAGCGTGCGGATCAGCCATTCTTCGAGATCGTGCACGAAGCCGCGCACATCGCCGCCTCGTTGTTTCAGATCGAGCATCACATAGCCGACGCGCTGTCCCGGGCCGTGATAGGTGTATTGCCCGCCGCGACCCGTCTGATGCACGGGAAAGCGCGCCTCGATGAGATCCTGCGGCCTGGAGCTGGTGCCGGCGGTGTAGAGCGGCGGATGCTCGATGAGCCAGACGAGCTCGCGCGCGCGACCGTCGGCGATTTGCGCGGCGCGCTCTTCCATGAAGGCGACGGCGTCCGGATAAGGCTGCAGGCCCGGGCCGACCAGCCATTCCGGCTCGCTCGCAGGGCGTTTTAACGGTCTCGAAAGCATGAGCGGGCAAGGTTTGCGTACATCATCACTGGCTGGGCACATGGCTTCCAACATCGAAACCGTCAAGGTCGAACTCTCGGTCGTCCTTGGCCGCTCCGTAATTCCGATGCACCAACTGCTGCGCATGGGCCGCGGCGCGGTCATCGAACTCGATTCCCGCCAGGACGACGCCGTCCTGGTGATGGCGAATGATAAACCCGTGGCGCGCGGCGAGATCATCATCCAGGGCGACAAGATCGGCGTCTCGATCACCGAGCTCCTGAAGGGGGCTCAATGATTATACGGCATAATGCTGTATAATTTCAGATTATCCGCCTCGCCGTTGCATTATTGTCTGATAGCGCCTACTTCTGTGTAGAACCCAAAGTTCTGCAGGAGCGGGTTGTGCTTCCCCTGATCGTCGATCCCTCCACGGTAAAAGTCGGCCTCGCCGGAACAGGTGAAGCGCTGGCGCGGCGGCAGGCGCATCTGGCCGATGCAAACATCCAGCCGATCCCGATACGACCCGACGACCGCGAGGCGCTGTCGGGCCTGGACATCCTGTATGTCGCCGGTCTTGCGCAGGACGTTTCGGCCGCGCTGGCAGGCCGCGCCCGGGCGCTGGGTATTCTCGTCAATGTCGAGGATGTGCCGGCGCTCTGCGATTTCCACGTCCCTGCGACGGTCCGGCGGGGCGATCTGCTGCTGACCGTCTCGAGCGCCGGCCGCGCGCCGGCCCTTGTCCGCATGATCCGCGAATGGCTGTCCGACCGGTTCGGCGCCGAATGGAGCAGCCGCGTGGCCGAGATCGGCGTCCGCCGTGCCGACTGGCGGGCCGAAGGCCTGTCGCCGGCACGAATTTCCGAGAAGACGAGGGCGCTGGCTGCCCGGTGGTTCGGATGACGGCGGCCCGCGTCACCGTCATCGATCCGGCGCGTGGACTGGCGCCGCGCGCCTTCGACCGGCAGGGACTCGGTGCGCGCGATCCCCTGGCGGCGGCCCGCCTCGCCAGGCTCGAGGCCGCCGCGGAAGGCCGCGATGCGACCGGTATCCTGAAGCTCGCGCTGAGCGAGGAATTCGCCGGCCAGACGGCCGTGGTCTCGTCCTTCGGCTCGGAGTCCGCCGTGCTGCTGCACATGATCGCCGCCATCGACCCCACGACGCCGGTTCTCTTCCTCAACACCGGCAAGCTGTTCGGCGAGACGCTGCGCTATCGCGACCGCCTGCAGGACGTGCTCGGCCTGACCGACATCCGCACCATCGGCCCGCATCCGGCCGACCGCGCCGCCATCGATCCCGAAGGCACGCTGTGGTCGCGCAACACCGACGCCTGTTGCGACTTCCGCAAAGTGGTCCCGATCAAGCGCGCGCTCGAGGGCTTCGCGGCCCAGATCACCGGCCGCAAGCGCTTCCAGACCAACGCCCGCGCCGAGATGAAGACGGTCGAGTATTTCGACGGCCGCTTCCGCTTCAATCCGCTGGCGGACTGGACGCTCGCCGACCTCGAGGCCTACGCGGCCGCGCACGCGATCCCGGCCCATCCGCTGGTCGAGGACGGCTATCCGTCCATCGGCTGCATGCCCTGCACGCGCCGCGTCCAGGCCGGCGAGGGCTATCGCGATGGACGCTGGTCCGGCCTCGACAAGGACGAATGCGGCATCCACATCGGCGTCGACGGCGAAGGAATCTGAACCGGCCGCTCCCCTGCTATCAGGGGAGAAATCAGGGCCAAAAAAATTCCCGCCCGTCGCCGCATTGCATCCAAGGCCTGCGCCGCAAGGGTTTCCGGCGCGCGGCGGTCTGGACGCAAGACGAAAAGCAGGGCCGCGCAGGGTCAATTCCATCAGTATACGGATGAAATGTCCGAGCCGGCGGAGGATGGCGGGCAGAGGGGTCACGGTTGTCCTTTTGTAACCAATTCGGGCAAATGATACTGAAACGGTAACACCGTGTCAAGGAAAAAGTTCCCGTTCTGTTCCAAGGCGTTAGGCCAAATGGGTCGCCCGCATGAAGCGGGCGATGACGAATGGTTGGTGAAGCTGGAGCAAACGGAACCACGCGGGCGAGGGGCCCTGCCTACGCCGAAGCGAAGCTTCAGCTTCGCGCAGGCAGGCCGCGCTCCCAGGTCGAAAGGCGCTTACTGCTTCACGAACTCCGAGTCGATGACGAGCCCCGTGGTGTTTCCGAACAGCGCCGGCAGGCCGTAGTCCTGCGGATTGATCGTCGCCTCGGCGTGGATGCCCATGCGCGGATGGCCCATGAAACCCGGGCCCGCGCCGACCAGCGTCACGTCGAAGGTCAGAGGCCTGGTCTTGCCCATCAGCGTGAAGGTGCCGTCGACCTTGCCGTGCGTGGCGTCGGTGGGCCGGAAGGCGTTCGACGTGAACGTCGCCTGCGGATAGGCCGCGGAGTTGAGATATTTCGGACCGGCGAGCTCCTCGGGGAAGCCCGGGACCGGCGTCGCGATCGAGGCCGTGTCGACCGTGGCGGAGAGCTTCGAGCTCGCCGGGGCTTTGGGATCCCAGGTCAGCGTCCCTGCAACCTTCCCGAAGCGGAAGACGCTGAACGAGTAACCGATATGCGACATGCGCGCGATCACCGCGGTGTGCATGGGATCGATGGCGTAGCTGCCGGCGGGCGCCAGCGCCGGGTCGGGCGCGCCGAAGACGATCTTGGGCATCGGCGGCGGCGTGGTTGCGGATTGCGCAACGGCGACGCTCGCGAAGCCGAAAGCGATCGCGCAGGCGGCATGGCGGACAAAACGGTTCATTCATGGCCCCTTCGAAAGAAGCCTATCTCAAGGTTTTATCGGCTCCATGTCCAGCCGCCTGCGGTCGCAATGCGTTCGCGTTGCGCGCCTAAAGCGCGTCGACCGGCAGCTTGAGATAGATTTTCCCGTCGTCCTCCGGCGGCGGCATGTGTCCGGCGCGGATGTTCACCTGCACCGACGGCAGGATCAGCACCGGCATCGAAAGCGTCTTGTCGCGGGCCGTGCGCATGGCGACGAATGCGTCCTCGCGTACGCCTTCGTGGACATGGATGTTGCGGGCGCGCTCTTCGGCCACAGTGGTTTTCCAGGCAAAAGCATCGCGGCCGGGCGCCTTGTAGTCGTGGCACATCCACAGCGTCGTTTGCGGCGGCAGCGCCAACAGCCTTTGGATCGAACGGTAAAGCGTGCGCGCGTCGCCGCCGGGGAAATCGGCGCGGGCCGTGCCGTAATCGGGCATGAAGAGCGTATCGCCGACGAACACGTTGTCGCCGATGCGATAGCTCACGCAGGCCGGCGTGTGGCCCGGTGTGTGCAGCACTTCGACGTCGAGCGCGCCCACGGCGAAATGTTCGCCGTCCTTGAGCAGCTTGTCGAACGGCCGGCCGTCGCCGGTCACGTCGGCGGCGTGGAAGATCGGGCGAAACACTTTCTGGACCGCGGCGATGTTCTCGCCGATGGCGACGCCGACCCCCGTCTTCTCTTTGAGATAGGCCGCGGCCGACAGGTGATCGGCATGGGCATGGGTCTCGAGGATCCACGCGATCTTGAGATCGCCCTGTTTCGCGGCGGCGAGCACCGCGTCGGCCGATTTCGTCGCCGTGCGGCCGGATTGGGCATCGAAGTCCAGCACGGGATCGATGATCGCCGCGGCGCCCGTTTCGGGATCGCTGACCAGATAGGTGACGGTGAACGTCGCTTCGTCGAAGAACGCCTGAATTCTCGGTTCCATGGGTTTGGGGGGCTCCATCGCTGCCTTGACAATATATTAGAAAATGATAATTTAGCAATACCTGATATGAAAGGCGGGAAATGCTGGACGTGAAGAGCAGAAACGCCATGCGCCGCAACGCCGGCAAGGCCGCGGCGATGCTGAAGATGCTGTCGCATGAAGCGCGGCTTGCGGTGTTGTGCGAGCTCGTGGGCGGCGAACGCACGGCCGGCACGCTGGTGGAGGCGTCGGGCCTCAGCCAGTCGGCGCTGTCCCAGCATCTGGCGAAACTGCGCGAGGAGGGTCTCGTCGCCACGCGGCGCGACGGCCAGACCATCCATTACCGTCTCGCCGACGGAAAGACGGCGCGCATCATCGAAGTGCTGCACGAGATCTATTGCGGAAGGAAAGGATCATGACCGTCAAAACCATCGACGCCCGCGAGGCGAAGCGGTTGATGGAGGAGAAGGGCGCCACGCTCGTGGATATCCGCGAGCCGATGGAGCATGCGCGCGAGAGCATTCCGGGCGCGAAGCTCGTGCCGCTGTCGCAGATGGGCGCCGACGAATTCGGCAAGGACTGTCCCGCCGTGATCTTCCACTGCCAGGCCGGTGCGCGGACCATGAACAACGCCGACAGACTCGCGGGCTGCGGCGCGCCGGAGATTTACGTCCTGAAAGGCGGCCTTGCGGCCTGGAAAGAGGCGGGACTTCCGACTTCGCTCGACCGCTCCAGGCCCATCGAATTGCAACGCCAGGTGCAGATCGCGGCCGGCAGTCTCGTGCTGCTGGGGTTGGTCCTGGCGGTGAGCCTGTCGCCCTGGTTCGCCGCCATCTCGGCCTTCGTCGGCGGCGGGCTGGTCTTCGCAGGCCTCTCGGGCTGGTGCGGCATGGCCCGACTGCTGGCGCTCATGCCGTGGAATCGGGTGGCGGCCTGATCGCCCCATAACGCCGCGGGCGATCGGGGATTTCGGCCGATTCCGGCCCTTCCCCAAAGGCTTTCGATTTGCTACACCCCGGCACCCCATGGATCGCGGTCGTGGCGGAATGGTAGACGCACTAGCTTGAGGTGCTAGCGGGGCAACCCGTGGAAGTTCGACTCTTCTCGACCGCACCAGCCTGCGCAGCGAAGCGGAGCAGGCTGTCCCCCGAAGCCTCGGCGTAGGCGGACTGCTGAAGCGCCCGCCAAGTCGGCGGCGGAATATCAATCCTTCATCGCTTTCGGATCGCTGCCTTTGCGGCCGTGCTCGAGCCAGTCGTTCAGTCCCGGCGGCAGTTCGGCCGCGGCGCGCGCGCGATAGCGGGCGACATCGTCTTTCGTGAGCACATCGCGCCAGCGGCCGTTGGTGCCCTTGTTGAGGAATGTCTGATGTCCGCCCCTGACCGCCATTTCAATGTTCGGCAGGAGCGCCGCACCCTCGTTCTTCATGGTCTCGAACCTCGCCGCTTCGACGAGCTCCGACCACAACGCCGGCGGCGTCTCGATTTCGAGGAATGCCGCGATCCGCTTCATCTCGCCCGACAAATCGGCCTTCAGGTCGTTGTAATGCACCATCAGCAGATTCTCGCGCTGACGCTCGGTCCAGTAGCTGCGTTCGATGTCAAAGAACGAATTGGCGACGGGCACAACATCATGGTCGTGTAGCGCGATCCACGACAGGAAGAATTCGCGCGGATCTTCCGGCGGCGGCGGTGGAGGGCCTGCTGTGTCGCCATCTTCCTGCGCGACCCGCTGTATGTTGCCGGTAAACTGCGGCGTGAAATTCAGGAAGTGATTGTGGAACGAGAAGCACGCATCCAGCCCGCCACGCGCGATGTGGATGTATTTCACCTCGTCGTAAATGGGCAGCGCGTCGAACGGCAAATGCGATTTCAGCGCGCGGCGGTGCGTCTGCGCCTCCAGCATGGCGATCATCACATCGATCGGTATCTGGATGCGGCAATCGAGCCATGGATGGGTCGACATGATCGGCACCGCCGCCGCGGACTGGAAGATGAGCAGACTGACGATGCGTTGCGTCCAGGTGGTGCCGGCTTTTGGAAAGCTGGCGACGACGACGTCACCCGGCCGCGGCGTGTAACGGTCCCAATGCCTGCTGTCGCGGACGTGATCTTTGACCGTCCTGAGCGGGGCGCGCGAAAGCATGGTTCCTCCTTTCGACGGGCCTGGTGATCCGGCCTGAGCCTTCCCAACAAGGTTCGACTTAGGACACTGTCAACTATTGGGGAAAGCAGATGGTTCGAGTTCACAGAGCGGGTGCAGGCTGATCGATCACGCGTGACATTCCTTGATCCATTTTCTTGCTGCGAGGAGCGCCGCACGGTTTGTGATTTTGCTGGAGCGCGTCGGAGGGGCGGTGATCTCAAGTATCGTACCGTCGGGGTCTTCGAAGTAGATCGAGCTCTGGCGGCCGTGAGTTTCTTCCCAAAAGACTATTTTTGCTGCGAGAAGCTTCTGTCGCCACCGCTGCAGAGCTATGACCGACTTCTCCGCAAAAGCGAGATGGCGCACGTCGCGCGGCAACTCGTCAGACTTTGGACGCTTAACGCCGCGCAACGCTACGCGTACCACCTCGCGGCCGTCGCCGGCGCGAAAGAACAGCATCAGCCAGGGGAACCCGCCCCAGTCGTTGCCGCATGCGGTGTTTGCCAGAGTGAAGCCCATCACGTCGCGATAGAACTTGAGGCATGCGGCCGCATCCCATGTCGGATACACGATGTGATCTGTCTTCAGTGTCATGCGCCTCACCGGTGATGCAAGGACAGCCGATTGCACGTCTCGGACCTGTAACCTATAGCAGACCGTCGCGGTAAGCGGCGAGGACGTTTCGTTGGGAAGAATGGGGTCAGAGTAAAGACGTGTCGCTCCTCACGAGGCGGAAGCCGCGTCAGCACATCCTTCACGTCTTCCTCAGCGTCTCGTCGAAAAGTGCCCGCATGGCGGACCAGGAGCGCGCGTCGTTGGGTGCGTGATAGAAGAATCCCTTGAGACCGAACGCGTCGACCATCCTGTCCGTGAAGCGTGGGCGCCAAATTGCCGTTGCCTTTCAACGAGACTGTTTCCAAAACCGAACAATTTAGCCCGTTAATTGCCCGGCTATCGGCGATCGTGTATAGAAGAAGGGCACCCGCCCCGGAGGTTGCTTCTCCAGGGCGGGGCCGGTTACAGCCGGACCAGAAGGAAGATCCTTCTCTTTCGACCAAACCGGAGGGGATCGCCATCTCGCATCCCTCCTTGTGGCAGGGGCGGCCAGTCCGCCCCTCTCACCACCGGCCGACAATATTTCCGCGCCTCAAAAACGGTTTCGCGCCGGCGTAAGCAATTGTGTCGTCAGCAATTGACGCGACAGAACGAGCGGCACAATTTGCTCGCGCAGTTCCGAAAAGCGTTCCACAGCAGGCGACCACCATGACCATCCCCAATTCCTATCCCACGCTCGATTTCGACCTCGGCGACACCGCCGACATGCTGCGCGACAGCGTCCGCAGCTTCACGTCCGACCGCATCGCGCCGATCGCCGACGAGATCGACCGGACCAACACTTTCCCGCGCCATCTCTGGCCGGAGATGGGCGCGCTGGGCCTGCTCGGCATCACGGTGGAGGAAGATTACGGCGGGGCAGGGCTCGGCTATCTCGAGCACGTGGTGGCGATGGAGGAGGTGAGCCGCGGCTCGGCGGCGGTGGGCCTTTCCTACGGCGCGCATTCCAATCTCTGCGTCAACCAGATCCGCCGCAACGGCAACGAGGCGCAGAAGCGGCGCTATCTGCCGAAGCTGATCTCCGGCGAACATGTCGGCGCGCTGGCCATGAGCGAGACGGGCTCGGGCTCCGATGTCGTGTCGATGCGGCTCGCGGCGGAGAAGCGCGGGGACCGCTACGTGCTCAACGGCACCAAGATGTGGATCACCAATGCGCCGCATGCCGACACGCTCGTCGTCTACGCGAAGACCGATGCGGGCGCCGGCCCACGCGGCATCACCGCGTTCCTCATCGAAAAAGGCTTCAAGGGCTTCCGCACGGCGCAGAAGCTCGACAAGCTCGGCATGCGCGGCTCGGACACCGCCGAGCTCATCTTCGAAGATTGCGAAGTGCCGGAAGAGAATGTGCTCGGGCGCGAAGGCGAGGGCGTGCGCATCCTGATGAGCGGGCTCGATTACGAGCGCGCGGTGCTGGCGGCGGGCTCCGTCGGCATCATGCAGAACTGCCTCGACGTGGTGGTGCCGTATCTTCACGACCGCAAGCAGTTCGGCGAGCCGATCGGATCGTTCCAGCTGATGCAGGGCAAGCTCGCCGACATGTATGTCACGCTGTCGACGGCGCGCGCCTATGTCTATGCGGTGGCGAAAGCCTGCGATCGCGGGCAGACGACGCGCAAGGATGCGGCCGGCGCGATCCTCTATGCGTCGACGAAAGGCGTCTGGATGGCGCTCGAGGCGATCCAGTGCCTCGGCGGCAACGGCTACATCAACGACTATCCGACGGGACGGCTGCTGCGCGACGCCAAGCTCTACGACATCGGCGCGGGCACCAACGAAATCCGGCGCTGGCTGATCGGGCGGGAGCTGTTCGAGGAGACGAGCTGACGAGGCTCCGGCCGGCAACGGCGGTGAAAGCGGCACAATGCCGGCGGGACGCCGGCGGTCCCAGCAAGAAACGTCATCGGCGGGGTCACTCTTCTAACTCCACGACGACGGCTTCACCTTTCTCCAGAGCGATCGCCAGCTTGCCGTCCCGCAGGGCCTTCGCGTCATGGCCGAAGACTTCGGCGCGCCAGCCGGTCAGCGCCGCCACGCCGTGATCTTCGCGCGCCGCGATACGTTCGATGTCTTCCGCATTGGCGATGAGGCGCGGCGCCACGCCGGCTTCTTCCGCGCGCAGACGCAGCAGCGTCTTCAAAAGATCGATCGACGACGCGGACGGTTCGCGCTTGCGGCGCGGACGGTCGAACTCGCTGCCGTCGGGCGGCTCGGCGGTCTGGCCTTTGGCCAGCGCATCGAGCAGTCCCTTGCCGAGCTTCGAGCTCGCGAAACCTTTCGGCACGGCGCGGATATGCTCGAGGCCGGCCGCATCGGCCGGCGGGTGCGCCGCGATCTCCATCAGGGCTTCGTCCTTGATCACGCGATTGCGCGGCAGGTCGCGCGTCTGCGCTTCGCGTTCGCGCCATTCGGCGAGCGCCGCGAGGATCGCAAGGAAGCGCTTGTTCGACGTGCGCGGCTTGAGGCGCTTCCACGCCGTGGTGGGATCGAGCTTGTAGAGCGCGGGATCCTGCAGCGCCTTGATCTCCTCGGCGACCCAGCTCGTGCGTCCTGTGCGTTCGAGCTGCTTGGCCAACGCCTCATAGATGACGCGCAGATGCGTCACATCGGCGAGCGCATATTCGAGCTGGCGTTTCGACAGCGGACGCCGCGACCAGTCGGTGAAGCGGGCCGATTTGTCGATCTCGGCATGCGCAAGCTTGCGCGCCAGCGTTTCGTACGAAGCCGCCTCGCCGAAGCCGGCCACCATCGCCGCGATCTGGGTGTCGAACAGCGGATCGGGGATCATCCCGCCCTGATGGTAGAAGATCTCGATGTCCTGCCGCGCGGCGTGCAGCACCTTCACGATCTTCGGCGACTTCAGCAGCTTGAAGAACGGCGCCAGGTCGATCTCGTCCGACAACGGATCGATGATCGCCTCGATGCCCGGCGCGGCCACCTGCAGGAGGCAGAGCTTCGGCCAGTAGGTCTGGTCGCGCATGAACTCGGTGTCGAGCGCGATGTACTGCGCCTCCTCGAGCTCGCCGATGAGGGCCTTCAAATCCCTGGTTGTGGTCACGGACGACATGGGCTGGCTATAGCGGATTCGGGGCCGGGGAGGGCAAGGAATCCCGGCCTTTCGGCCCTAAAATGGGACCCAAAAGGCGAAATTCTTCCGCCGGACCCCGAAAGCACACCCGCCCCCGTAGCCCGGGAATAACAGGGAAAAGCGCAGGGACTTTCAGAAGGCCGGGCCGCCGGTCCGCGCCAACGGACCCGCCGCGGCGGGCGGAAACAGGCCGGGATCATTCGTCCGTGTACGGATGTTGTCGGAGGGGCGTGTCGGGGGTGTACGAAGATCGCACGATCTTCTCTGGATGGTGCGCGACCCGAGCCGTGCAACGCACAGGTGATCGGGGCTTCATGACGAAGGCTTCATGACGGATATGCGCGCCGCGACGATGCGGACACCGACCGAGACGTGCGGCTATGCGTTTGCTTCGTTGTCATGGCCGAAAATCGAATGACGGGGCAGTCCGCCGCCAGCGTAGCAAATGATGCGCCGCTGCCGACGGGCGCAGGCGTGAAGCGGCGCGAATTTCTCTATATTGCGACGGGCGCGGTTGTTGCGACGGGCGCGGCTTTGGCCTGCTGGCCTTTCATCGACCAGATGAATCCCGACACCGACGCGCTTGCCGCCGGCAGTCCGATCACAATCGACCTGTCGAAGATCGCACCGGGGCAGCAGGTACTCATCCAATGGCAGTCCCATCCGATCTTCATCGTGCATCGTACGCCGGCCATTCTCAAAACCCTGAAAGACAAGGCTTTGCTTTCGCAGCTGCGCGATCCCAACTCCGACGCGATGCAGCAACCGGACTACGCGAAGAACTGGTGCCGTTCCATCAAGCCCGAATACCTTGTCCTCGTCGGCATCTGCACGCATCTGGGGTGCATCCCGACCTTTACGCCCAATCCCGGCGCACTCGGTCCGTCATGGGAAGGCGGATATCTCTGTCACTGTCACGGTTCGCGTTACGATCTCGCGGGTCGCGTGTTTCAGGGTGTCCCTGCGCCGCTCAATCTCCCGGTGCCGCCATACAGCTTCGCCAATGGCGCGAGTCTGATCATCGGCCAGAACCCGAGCGGCCAGGGCTTCACGCTGTCGGACGTCACGCAGCTTTAGGCCCGTCGGAGCCGTTGTGAAATTCGGCGGCGTCGCGCGCCGGCGGTGGTTGCAGGAACCGCCGGCCGCCAGTGCGCAATCCATTGCGAATTCAATTCAGCGCGAGGTGAACGCGAATTCATTCCGCACGCAGATCAACGATTCTTAATCGCGGAAGCGATTGCCTCGGGAAAGCGGAACACCATTTTTCGATCATGAATGATGGTGCCGGTCGTGACGGCGCCGGAAGGTCGAGAGCCATGAGCATCAAAGATACTATCTCCAACAGGAAGTCCCGCGGCGTGTTCGTCGCCGCGCTGCTGGGCACCGCGGTCGTCGCGGGTATTGCAGGTTATTCCGCCGCGGGCCCGGCGGATAACCCGCCGCCGCTCAGCGTTCCGTTCAGCGGCAAGCAGATGGGTTTCGCGCCCCTCGTCGCGGAGGTGAGGCCTGCGGTCGTGAACATTTCCACGACCGAACGAGTGAAGCCCTCGCAAGGCGGCGGCCAGGACGAGCAGATGCAGGAGATGCTGAAGCAGTTCTTCGGTCCCGAGGCCGGTCAGATGATGCAGCAGCAAAGCGAGAAGCCCGTGCATGCGCTCGGCTCCGGTTTCATCATCGATCCGCACGGCTATATCGCCACCAACAACCACGTGATCGACGACGCCACCGATATTCAGGTGACGCTGGCCGACGGCTCGATCCATGCGGCGCATATTGTCGGCCGCGATAGGAAGACGGACCTCGCGCTTCTGAAGATCGATACGTCGCGGCCCTTGCCCTATGTGGCGTTCGGCGACTCCGATCGCGAGCAGGTGGGTGATTGGGTTATCGCCGTCGGCAATCCGTACGGACTCGGCGGCAGCGTCAGCGCCGGCATCATCTCCGGGCGCAATCGCGATATCAACTCCGGACCCTATGACGACTATCTGCAGATCGATGCGCCGATCAATCCGGGCAATTCCGGCGGACCGTTGTTCGATCAGTCGGGCCACGTCATCGGCATCGACACGGCGATTTACACACCGTCCGGCGGCAGCGTCGGCATCGGCTTTGCCATCCCGTCGAACGTGGCGCAGCGGGTCTTCACCGCGCTGCGCGAGCACGGCCACGTCACGCGCGGCTGGCTCGGCGTGCAGATGCAGCCGGTCACGCCCGCCCTCGCCAAAGCTATGGGACTGAGCAAGGTCGAAGGCGTCCTCGTTGACCAGGTCACACCGGATTCGCCGGCGGCGCGTGGCGGACTGAGGCAAGGCGACGTCATCACGGCCTTCAACGGCAGGCCCATCGCCGAGACGCGGGACCTGTCCTTCGCCGTCGCCGATACGCCGATCGGAAAGACCGTCAGTGTCAGCGTCTGGCGCAACGGCGAAGAGCAGAATTTGAGCGTCACCATCGGCGAAGGTCAGGCGGAGAAAGTCGCGTCCGCCACGCCCGCCGCCAACCAGGCGCCCGTCGGCCTCGAGCTCCAGCCTGTGCCGGCCGATCAACGGAGCCAATACGGGATCCAGGGCGGGGCGGCGATCGCGTCGGTCAAGCCCGGAAGTCCTGCGGACGACAGCGGACTGCAGTCGGGCGACGTCATCCTCCGCGTCGGCAATCGCCCTGTTGCCTCGCCGGGCGATGCCGCGTCGCAGATCCATGCGGCCGAAGCAAACCATAAAGGCGTGGTGGCGCTTCTCGTCATGCGCGAAGGAAACACGGCCTATGTGCCGCTGCAGCTCGGGCACGGCTAACGGGTGAGATTGCCGCCATGCGCTTCCGGCACGGATTGATCGGCATGGCGGCGGTGGCGCTGGTGACATCGGCGGCGGGCGCTGACGCGCAGATCCTGCATCAACGGATGTCGTTGGGCGAGCCGCTTTCGCAGGCGCTCCGTCTGTCGGACGTCCACCCTTACCGGCACGACTGTGCAGGTTTCCGTTATCCTCCGCTTCGTCGCTATCGCTTCGGCATGGGCCCGGATTTGCGCCGGCTGGATCGCCTCGCCACGCCCGTAAACGTTCCCGCCGGCGTTCCCGTCGAAGCACCCCTGGGCGTGTGGGCCGGGCGCGTTCGTAGCGTTGACATCGTGCAGGGTCGCGCCAAATCGGTGACAATCGCGCTGAACCAATGCGTGACGACCCGCGTCAAAGCCAGCGAAGTCCGCTACGATCCGGCACATCGCATGGCCTATGTCGACGTCACCCGTTCCCAACTCTGGAACCTGCCCAGCGATCGCGTCGTCACCTATGGCGGGCGATAATCCAGGCCCGCGTTGACATCGCCGGCCCCCGGGCGGAGCATGTCCGCAAACAAGAAAAACGCCCGGGAGAAGCCCATGACCGCTCAAGCCACCTATGCCGAACGCTATGCACCGGCGCGTCGCTATTGCGATGCCGACAGCCACATCATGGAGACCTTCGAGTGGCTCGCGGATTACGCCGATCCCGATGTGCGCGCGAAATTGCCGGAGCTGGCGCTGGGCGGCGCCGGCAAGATGGCGGCGAAAGCCATAGCGCTGGCGACGGCGCGCCGGAGCGATGAGGCGGCCACCGCAGAGCTCGAGAAGGATGTCATCGCCAGCGCCAAGGGCTGGGCCGCCTATGGCGCCACCGATCCGTGGGAACGGCGGCGTGCGCTCGACCATCTTGGCTTCGCGCGACAGCTCGTGTTCTCGACCTTTGCCGGGACGCAATTCCTGCGCGGCGACGATGTTGCGCTGAAATATGGCGGCGCGCGTGCGCACAATCGCGGCATGGCCGCGTTCTGCAAAGGCGACCCGCGGCTGATCCCCGTCGCATCGTTGCCGCTGGATGACCCTCAGCAGGCGATCGCCGAATTCGAGCGCGCCCGCGCCGACGGCTGCGGTGCGTTCTGGGTCGCGGCGGCACCGGCGGGTGCGCAAAGCCCCGGCCATCCCGCGCTCGATCCGCTGTGGGCGCGGCTGCAGGAGTCGAAATTGCCCTTCGTGCTGCATATCGGGCAGGGCACGCGCGTGCTGCCGAAGGCTTACGAAAACAACGGCCGCGAGCGCGGCACCGACTGGCTGGGCGGCGGCGAAAATCTGCGCGTGCTCGATTACATGGTGCTGCCGCATGCGCCGGAGATGTTCCTCTCCGCGATGATCTTCCACGGCGTCTTCGAGCGCTTCCCGCAATTGAAGGGCGGCGTCATCGAGCTGGGCGGCGGCTGGGTGCCGGCGTTCCTGACGCGGCTCGACATGGCAGCGAAGTTCTTCCGGAAGACCGATCCGCAGGTGCAGGAGCTGTCGCTGAAGCCCAGCGACTATGTCCGGCGCCAGATCGCCTTCACGCCGTTCCCCGGCGAAGATGTCGGCACGCTGATCCGCCTGGCGGGTCCGGAGCTCTTCCTGTTCTCGAGCGACTTCCCGCATCCGGAAGGCTCGAAGGATCCCATCGGCAAATTCGAAGCCGTGCTCGCGGATTTCTCCGAGGACGTGAAGACCCGGTTCTATTCGGGCAATTTCGAACGGATTTTCGGCGCATAGGAAGTCGCGGCGGGGGCGAAAAGTGATCCTCCGCACTTGCCGGGAAAGGCAGGGCAGGATCGTCTTGAGCAGAGGCCGACTCGCGCGGCCGCGTGCTTAAGGGGATATCCTTTATGAGCAAGACGAGTTTGAGCGTCGCCGCCGTTGCGGCTCTGGTGCTGACGGCCGCCGTTGCGCGCGCGCAAACCCCGCCGCCATCCATCGATCTTCAAAAAGCCAAGGACGCCTTCGCAGAGGCGCACGCGGTGTCCGAGAAGGAGGGCGGCCGTCTCTGGGGCATCAAGCTCTACGGCGCGATGTTCTTCGTCGATCCCGAGACGCGTTTCACCGTCGCCAACGAGCCCGATCCGCAAGGCGTGCTGCACGCCGAGGACGGCCTCTATGTCGGCACGCTGCCGAAAGAGGTCATCGTCTCGAATGCGCCGGTCGAGTGGGAAGGCAAACGCTGGACCATGCTGATGTGGCCGCTCTATTACGCCGGCTCGCCGGAACTGCCGATCATGTTCGGGCACGAGATGTTCCATCGCATCCAGCCGCTTTTACATCTCGAAGCGTCGGACGCGCCGAACCTTCAGCTCGACACGCCGGAGGGACGGCTGTGGCTGCAGCTCGAATGGCGGGCGCTGGCGGCGGCGCTCGTTGAACATGGGTCGGCGCGCGAAAAGGCGATCCGCGATGCGCTTCTGTTCCGCGATCATCGTCATGCGCTGTTCCCGGGCTCGGCAAAGAGTGAAGCAAGTCTCGAGATCGCCGAAGGGATTCCCGAATATACCGGCACGATGGCCGGTTCGCCCGATTTGGATTCCGCGCGCTGGCGCGCCATCGGCAAGCTGGCCAACCCCGATCAGACGATCACCTTCCCGCGCTCCTTCGCCTACACTTCGGGCCCGCCTTACGGGATGCTGCTCGACCAGCGTATGCCGGGCTGGCGCAAGAAGCTGACGAAAGATTCCGATCTCGGCGCGATGCTGGAAGCGACGCTGCACGGTCCTGCGGGTGCCTCCGCTGACGCGCGCGCGAAGGCTTACGGCGCCGCCATGCTGAAACTCGCCGAAGCGGATCGCGCGGCGAAAGAAGCGACCGAGAAGGCGAAGTATCGCGCGCTCCTTGTCGACGGGCCGACGCTCACGCTGCCGGGACTGCATCTGAATTTCAGCTTCAATCCGTCGACGCTGATTTCGCTCGGCGATGCGGGCACCGTCTATCCCGTGTTCCACGTACAGGCGGCCTGGGGCACACTCGATGTGAATGCCGGCGTTCTGGTGCCGACCGATTTCAGCCGCATCACCGTGGCGGCGCCGAAAGACGTCACGGGTTCGCACATCGAAGGTCCCGGCTGGACGCTCGACCTGGCGCCCGGCTGGAGCGTGGTGGCGGCCGACAGGGCGGGAAGCTACACGGTGAAAAAAATCTAGTCGCGCAAGCGCGCCGTTATTTGTCCTTCTGTTCCCAGTCTTCGTTGCGCGTGCCGTCGAATTCCGGCAGCAGCGCGATGAGACAGAGGAGCACCCCGATCACGCAGGCCGCTTTGAGGAAATTCCCGAGCTCGTCGCGCGCCGGGTCCATCGGGCCGGCGGCCTGGTGCGGCGGAGTCCAGCCGACCGGCATGGCGCCGGGTGCGCCGCAACGGATGGGTTCGCCGCCCCTGTCCCAGCAGGCGGGCGCCGCCGACGCGTGGGGCGCCGCGAACAACCAAATGGCTGCAATGGCGAGCACCCGGCGGCGCATCACGCATCCTTTTGATGGCGGCACGATACGATGCGCCCGACGCCGCGGCAAACTGAATGCGGCGGTCAAGCAGGCGTGAACGGTTTCGTTCTTCTGTCACGTGACAAATGATAAGGCAGCGCTAAAAATGCGGCACAACATAAAGGGGATGCCCATGATTTCGCGCAGGCTTGCAATTCTCGCTGTCGTCGCCACGACGTTTTCCCTCTCCAATGCTCCTGCCTACGCAGACGACGCGCTGAAGGACGCGGTGTCGGGACACGCGCGCTCCATGTCCAATGTCAGCCGCGACACCTATCGCCATCCCTATGCATCGCTGTCGTTCTGGGGCCTCAAGCCCGGCGACACCATCGTCGAGATCTGGCCGGGCGGCGGCTACTGGACCGAGATCCTCGCGCCTTACGCGAAAGCGACCGGCGGCAAATACATCGCCGCCGTGCCGGCGAGCGGGCTGCCGCAGCGCTTCGCGAACTCATCCGTGTACGGAGAAATAGGCACGACGCTGTTCGACAAGACCTGCGCGCCGCTGGTGCCGCCGGGCACGGCGGACTTCGTGCTGACCGCGCGCAACATCCACGACTGGGTGGGAACGCCGGGATTTCCCGAACGGGCCTTCCGCGATTTCTACGCGGCGCTGAAACCGGGCGGCATCCTCGCGGTGGAACAGCACCGCGCCGACCCGCGTCCGATGAAGCCCGACGCGAGCGACGGCTATCTCTCGACGGCTTACGTGGTGAAGCTGGCGACCGACGCGGGCTTCAAACTCGACGGCCAGACCGAGATCAACGCCAATCCGAAGGACACCAAGGATCATCCCTTCGGCGTCTGGACGCTGCCGCCCACGCGCAGGAGCGCGCCGTCGGGACAACCCGCCAATCCCGATTTCGATCATTCGAAATACGACGCGATCGGCGAGAGCGACCGGATGACGCTGCGGTTCAGAAAGCCCATGTAGTACGCGCTCCACCTCCCCCTTGCGGGGAGGTCGACGCGCGCAGCGAAGCGAGCACGTCGGGTGGGGCCTCGCAGGTAACGCGCGCCCCACCCGAAATCGCTTACGCGATTTCGACCTCCCCGCAAGGGGGAGGTGGGACTGTGCGTGTCCGCCTTACTTCTCTTTGACTCCCACCATTCTCCCCGGCATGCCCGCCGCATCGATGTAGATCGTGTCGCCGACGCGTTGTTCGTCGAGGACGGTTTTGAAGCCGTTCGGTGCAGGCGCTGACGAGAGGACAGTCTGGCTTGCGGCCACGGGCTTGCCGCCGACCAGGGCTTCTTCGATCACGCGGCCCTTGAGCCTCGCAGGCGGAGGAACAAACATATTCTCCTGCGGGAGGCGCGTATCTTTCGAAAGATCGACGCCCAGCATGTGCGCGAGCGTCGGCGCGATGTCCGTGTTTCCGACCGGCGCCTTGTCGACGTAATGCGCTTTGAAGTCGGGGCCGATGGCGGCCATGAAATTCCGCGTGTCGGCGCGCGACGGGTTGCCGTGCATGCCCTGTCCGGTCTGAAGGCTCGTGTCGGCGATCTCCACGGCGCACAGCTCGGGACCGAGCTTGCAGCCCGTGGCCTCGAACGAGCGGAAGGCGACGACGATCGCGGGCTGCGGCACGTTCGAGGCGCCGATCATGCGCAACTCGCTCATGGGCAGCGCGCCCGCGAAATCCTTTGCGTTGCCGCTCTTGAACAGCGCGTCGTTGACGAAAAGCCCGCCGACATAGGGCTCTGCGACGAGATGATCGTAGATCGTTTTCGCATGCGCGCGCGCATCGGCGCCGAGTGTGTAGATGAGATCCGAACCGCCATTCGCCGCCACGATTGCCATCGGCTGATCCGCGGTCCGGCCGATGATGCCGCTACCGCGTGCGGGATGTTCGCCGGCCGAAGGATCGAGCTCCTGATAGCCCGCATCCGGATCGAACAGCTTCGCGCCCAGCCAGTTCGACACTTCGAGCGCGAGGAAGCCGGAGGGATAAGCCGGGGGCGGCAGATCGCCCTTCGCATCCGGCACGGATTTGGCGATGGTCGAGAAGCCGTGATCGGCGGTGACGAAGACATCCGTTGTCTTGTCGAGGCCGAGCTCTTTCAGCGCGTTCAGCAGCGAGGTGAGGTTGGCGTCCGCGTTTGCGATCGCCGCTTTCGCGGTCGGGCCGTTGATGCCGGGGTTAAGGGTTCCGAGGCTGTCCTGCTGCGCATGTTGCGTGGCGTCCGGATCGCGCGACCAGAAGACAAGCGCGAAGGGTTTCCGACGCGCGGCGAGCGCGGGCAGGATCACTTCGTCCGTCGCCGTCGAGAGCCAGGCCTGCTGCGCGCGGTAGGGCAATTCCGACGGGATCGGTGCGAAGGGCACGCGGTCGGTGCCGAGCGCCAGCTGCATGGCATTGGCGAGCGCGGGCTCGAGCGGGAAGGCGCCGGTCGGAAGACCGTCCTGTCCGATCGGGTGGCCGTAAGCGTCGTCGAGCGCGACCGTCTTGCCGAGACAGCCCAGCGTCTGGATGCCGGCAGGGCCTGTCTTGCCGATGACGGCTGCGCTGAAGCCCGCCTCGCGCGCGGCGCAGAGGAGCGACGTCGGGCCCATATAGCCGTCCCGATAGTGCTGTTTCATTTCCTGCAGCACCGCGTCCTGCTCGAGGAACGGGACGTTCGAGCCCTGCAGCGCCGCAAGCGGGAAGCCCGCATAGAGGACGTTCGCGTAGTCGCCCGTGTCGCCGAGATAATGGCCAGTGGCGATGGCCGAGGCGTTGGCCGTCGTCAGCGTCGGATAGATCGCATGGCTGTTGGCGAAGTCGACGCCCTCGCGGCGAATGCGGCTCATGGTCGGCGCCACGTCCGGCGTTACGCTCGAATATCTGAGCCCGTCCGCCACAAAGATGACGACGTTGTGGGCCGCCGGATGGTTCTGGGCGGCGGCGGGCAGGGCTGTCGAGGCGGCAAGGAGGGCCGCAAGCGCAAGGCGTTTCATCAGATGTCCCTTCGAGTCGAGACGGGAAGATTAGGGGCGGTTTGTGACATTGGGAGCTTGTGGCAGCGACCCCTCACCCGCGCTGCGACAGACTGCACCACCTCGTTCTGCATCCCTCTCCCTCAAGGGGAGAGGGGGCATTGAGCCTCGCTCCTACGATCGCTGTTGCAAGGCACGAAATTCCCCTCTCCGCTCGAGGGAGAGGGCTGCGAGGCGCGGACCGCCAAATCCGCTCCGCTACGGGTGAGGGGGCCTCGAAGTCTGCGCCGCCGCCGTGGGTGAGGGGTCCCTTGACTAACCCTCTGGCCCTTCGCCACATACCGCCCCTTTTGGCGAGAGAAACCGTCATGCATCCCTATCGCACCCATGATTGCGGAAGCCTCCGCAAGGACCTGGTGGGCCAACGCGTCCGCCTGTCGGGCTGGGTGCACCGCCGGCGCGACCATGGCGGCCTGCTGTTCATCGACCTGAGGGACCATTACGGCGTCACCCAGTGCGTCGTGGAGCCGGACTCCATCGCCTTCGCCGAGGCCGACAAGGTCCGCTCTGAATGGGTGGTGACGGTCACGGGGCCGGTTGTCGCGCGCACCGCCGAGACGGTGAACAAGGACCTGCCGACCGGCGAGGTCGAAGTCCGCATCGAAGAGATCGCGATCCAGAGCCAGGCGCAGGAGCTGCCGCTGCCGGTCTTCGGCGAACTCGACTATCCGGAGGAGACGCGGCTCAGGTACCGCTTCCTCGACCTCCGGCGCGAGCGCCTGCACAGGAACATCACGCTGCGCTCGAAGGTCATCTCGTCGATCCGTAGACGGATGATCGACCAGGGCTTCACCGAGTTCCAGACGCCGATCCTCACGGCGTCCTCGCCGGAAGGCGCGCGCGACTTCCTCGTGCCGTCGCGGCTCCATCCCGGCCAGTTCTACGCGCTGCCGCAGGCGCCGCAGCAGTTCAAGCAGCTGATCATGGTGGCGGGCTTCGACCGCTACTTCCAGATCGCGCCGTGCTTCCGCGACGAGGATGCGCGCGCCGACCGAAGCCCCGGCGAGTTCTACCAGCTCGATCTCGAGATGAGCTTCGTCACGCAGGACGACGTCTTCGCGGCCGTCGAACCCGTGCTCCATGGCGTGTTCGAAGAGTTCGCGAACGGCCGCAAGGTGTCGAAGCCGCCGTTCCGGCGCATCCCTTACGCGGAATCGATGCTGAAATACGGCGTCGACAAGCCGGATCTGCGCAATCCGATCATCATCGCCGATGTGACCGACGTGTTCGCGCGCGACGATGTTTCGTTCAAGGCATTCAAGGGCAAAACGGTCCGTGCGATCCCGGCGCCGGGTGCGGCCGCGCAGCCGCGGTCGTTCTTCGACAAGCTGAACGATTGGGCGCGCGGCGAAATGGGTGCGGCGGGCCTTGGCTATATCGTGTTCGAGGACGAGGCGGGAGCGCTGGCGGGCAAAGGCCCGATCGCGAAGTTCTTCCCGGCCGACGCTTTGGCCCAGATGGCGAAGACGGCCGGCGTCAAACCCGGCGATGCGCTGTTCTTCTCGGCTGATGCCGATACACAGAAAGCCGCGTCGTTGGCCGGACAGGCGCGCATCCGCCTGGGCCGCGAACTGTCCCTCATCGAGGAAGGCCGTTTCGAGTTCTGCTGGATCGTCGACTTCCCGATGTATGAGTGGAACGAGGACGAGAAGCGGATCGACTTCTCCCACAATCCGTTCTCGATGCCGAACTTCCCGCGCGAAGAGTTCCTGGCGCTCGACCCGAAGAACTCGGCGACGATCCTCGGCATCAACGCCTTCCAGTACGACATCGTCTGCAACGGCATCGAGCTGTCGAGCGGAGCGATCCGCAACCACGATCCCGATGTGATGCTGAAAGCCTTCGAGATCGCCGGCTATGCGCGCGAGGAAACCGAGACGAAGTTCGCCGGCATGCTCAACGCATTTCGCTGCGGCGCGCCTCCGCATGGCGGCACGGCGCCCGGAATCGATCGCATCGTCATGCTGATCGCGGGCGAGGAAAACCTGCGCGAGGTCACCATGTTCCCCATGAACCAGCAGGCGCAGGATCTGATGATGAACGCGCCGAGCGAGGTGTCGCAGCGCCAGCTGCGCGAACTCCACATCCGCGTGGTGAAGCCGGAATAGCCGTTTCCCGCCATTCCGGCGCGCGCGCCCTGTGATCCTGACGCGTTGTAAATGCGGTGGATCACCTATTAAATGGGTTAACTGCTCCGCCGGGGCGGAGCGTGAAGGGGGCTACCCAGATGCCGATCTCTTTTGCCACCAATTCTCGCCGCATCGGACTGGCAGCGCTCGTCGCCGTGCTCGTGTCTCTTTCGAGCGCCGCAGAACCGTCCGACAGCAAGCCGACGAGCAATCCTCCGCCGCTTGCGCAGCAGACCTTCGTGGTGGTCCAGGCGACCGGAATCAATCTGGCGCCGAATTCCACATTCGACGTCAACCAGACGGTGACGCTAAAGAAGGGCCAGATGCTGGTGCTGAAGTCGTCATCAGGCCAACTGATCGAAGTGGTGGGCCCCCTCAAGGGCAAGCCGATCGACCACTACGCGCCGATCGTGGGCAACGCGACCATGGGCTACGACCCGAAGTCGATGGGCACGCACCATTGTGTGGACACGAGCGGCGCGCCGCATCCCTCCGGCGGTCCCAATCCCGACGAAACTGCCGGCCCCGAAAACTCCCCGACGCACTGTCCGAAGTAATTAAAGCTTCGCCGGGAGTTCTTTCAGGCTCTGGGAGACGAGCGCCGCGGCTTTGCCGGCGTCGGTCTTCGCGACGATCAGCTTTTCTGCCGCGCCGACGGCTGCATCGGCCGCCTTGGCGCGGATCTCGGCGACGGCCTGCGCTTCGGCCTGGGCGATCTTGTCCTGCGCCTGCTTGGCCCTGCGTTCGATCTGCTGCTTGAGCTGCGCGCGCGCTTCCATGGCAAAGCGTTCGGCTTCTGCCTTGGCTTCGGTGACGATGGAGGCGGCTTCCTGCTCGGCCTCCGCGGCTTTCGCCTTGAAGCGCGCCAGCAACGCCGCCGCTTCCTCTCTGAGGCGCGTCGCCTCGTCGAGCTCCTTGGCGATGGCGGCCGCCCGCGCATCGAGCGCCGCCACCACGAAGGCCGGCACGCGCTGATAGAGGAACACGCCGATCAGGATGAAGAGGCCGAGACCGACCCAGAATTCCGGCTCTTTCAGCCAATCGATGAGGAGATCCATCCTCTAAGCTCCTAATTGATCCGTCCAAGCGCCGCGCGCGCCTCCTCAGGCGCCACGGTCTCGCCGGTCAGCCGCTGGACGATGGCGATCGCGGCTTCCTCCGCCGTCTTCGCCACTTCGGCGAGCGCGCTCTGCCGCATCGTCTGTATGCGCCCTTCCGCGTCCGCCGTCGTCTTCTGCGCGTCGGCTTCGGCGCGTGCCTTGGCCGCGTCGATCTCGCCATGGATGCGCTTGCGGTTCTCTTCCGCGAGCGCATGGGCGCGCTGCCGCGCCTCGCTCAGCGCCTGCTCATAATGAGCCTGCGCGGCCTCGGCGTCCTTGCGGTGCGCCTGGGCCACCGCGAGATCGCTTTCCATCTTGCCCCGGCGCGCGGCGATGGCGCCGCCGATGCGCGGACCCGCAACGCGCCACAGGATGACGAACAGGAACGCGAAGGTGATCGTGAGCCAGAAAATCTGGTTCTCGAACGTCTCCGTCTTGAACGGCGGGAAGCCGCCGTTCGGCGCAGGCTGCGCCGTTCCTGTCGTGTGCGTAGCCATCAGGTGAACAGGATGATGAGCGCGATCACGAGGCCGAAGAGGCCGGTCGCTTCACAGAGCGCGAAGCCCAGAAGCAGGTTGGTGGTCTGGCTGGCGGCCGCACCCGGGTTGCGCAGCGCGCCTGTGAGATAGCTGCCGAACACATTGCCGATGCCCATGCCGGCGCCGACGAGCGCGATACAGGCAAGACCCGCGCCGATCTGTTTTGCCGCTGTGACGTCCATGTCGAAATGCTCCTTCGTTTTTCCGTTGTTCAGGGTGGTCAGTGACTGTCGTGGAGATGCAAGGCTTCGTTCAGGTAGATGCAGGTCAGAATCGCGAACACATAGGCCTGCAGGAACGCGACCAGCAGCTCGAGCGCGGTGATGGCGACGATGAGAAGCATCGGCGCGATCGAGATGGCGGTGAAGATGCCGCCCGCCGCGCCCAGCGCGATCACGAAGCTCGCGAACACCTTCAGCATGGTGTGGCCCGCGAGCATGTTGGCGAAAAGTCGGACGGAGAGGCTTATCGGGCGCGTGAAGAACGAGATGAGCTCGATCGGCACCAGCAGGAACAGAAGATAGATCGGCGCATGCGGCACGAAGAGCTTCAGAAAGCCGAGGCCGTGCTTGACGAAGCCGGTGATGATGACGGTCACGATCACAAGGCAGGCCAGCGCGAAGGTCACCGCGATCTGGCTTGTCACCGTGAAGGAGCCGGGAATGAGGCCGAAGAAATTCGAAAATAGCACGAACACGAAGATCGTGAACACGAAGGGAAAGAAGATCATGCCGTCTTCGCCGGCAGCCTGACGGATCATGTTCGCAACGAACTCGTAGGTGAGCTCGGCGACGGACTGCATGCGGCTCGGCACAAGGCGCGGCCGCGCCGCGGCGAGCGTCAGGAACAGCGCCGACACGCCCACGACGATGCACATCCACAGCGACTGGTTCGTGAAGATGAAGTCGTGCTTGTGGAAATGGTGCACGCCATTTTCCAGGAGCGGCCGGATCGAGAATTGCTCCATGGGGCTTTGCATGGAGTTAGGTCTCCTTATCGTCCTTTGGCGAAGCGGACTGCTTCGCGTTGATCTCCGCTGCCGCGCGCATCACGTTGCGTATGCCCGCCGCCGCACCCAACAAAACCAGCACCAGAAGGAAGATCGGCTTCGTGCCCAACCAGCGGTCGAGCGCCCAACCCAATCCCCCACCGAAGGCAACCGCGACGACGAGTTCCGTCGCGAACCGGGAGGCGATGCCGAGCGACGTGGGGGGCGCCTCCTGATCGGGGCGCGGCTCCTTCTGCCGCCGGACCTCGTCGAGCCGCTTTCCCAGCGCACGCAATTCGTCGGGATCGGGCATCGTTGCAATGCTCCCCTGTTCCCAGCCAAACGCGCGGAATCGGCTCTCGCGGCTCTTCGAAAGCGCGCGGACCATAGGGGCGGGGTATTCAATCTGTCAAGAAGTGTGAATGCGGCTTAAAGGCCTGTTTTTGCTGCATTTCTTCCGAATGTGGCGAATTGCGCGGGGCGGCGTTACGCGGCGGCCGTTCTGCCCAGGCGCCAGTCCGACGGACTGACACCCATCAGGCGCTTGAAGCGGCGGTTGAAGGTCGAGAGATCGCCGAAGCCGGCGTCGAAGGCGATTGTCGAGATCGGCTTCACGGTTTGGCGCAACTCGAGCGCGGCATTCTGCAGCCGCGTCCGCAGCAGGAACTGGTGCGGCGTCATGCCGACGCTGTCGCGGAAGATGCGCAGGAAGTGGAAGGCGCTGACGCCGGCTTCGCGCGCGAGGCCGCTCAACGTCAGCGCGGAATCCGATTTCCGTTCGATGCGCCGCACCGCGTCGGCGACGCGCCGGCGATCGCGGTCGTTGACGGATACGGCCGGCATTGTGTGCTCCGCGAGCGTCGCGAAGACGGTTTCCACCACGCGATAACTCAAATCCTCGAACGCGCCGTTCTCCGAATGCGCGTCCAGCGTACCGGCATGGGCGGTGAGGGGAATGAACGTCCCGAGCGGCGGGAGGGCCACACGCGCAAATTCGGTTGTGCGCGCGCCAGGCATCTCAGACGCCACCTGCTCGATCATCTCCGGCGCGAAATGAAACGAGATGCAGCGGTCGCCCCAGCTATGGTCGTGACCGCATTGAAAACAGTGTCCGCGATTGCCGAGCAGCACGCTGCCGGCCACGAGATCGGCCGCGCCCTGGCTCGTCTCGTAGCGAAAGGCGCCTTCCAGCACCAATGCGATCGAAGACCGCTCGTGCATCTCCTCGAAACTGGGGTCGTAAGGCCCTGCCTCGCAACGGAAATCCGTCACCGTCCAGCCGGCGCCTTCGGCCAGGATGCGGGTCGAAAGTGTCATGCTGGAACCATAGCAATTTTTCCCAAGCGGCAGGACGCAAAGCCTCATTTAACTGGCGCAAAAGGGAGTTCAAGACATGGCTTCGATCAGAAGAGAGTTTGCGATCGGCATGAGCGCGGCGGATGCCTGGGAAATCTTCCGCGACGTGGGTGCGCTGCACACGCGCCTGGTGCCCGGCTTCGTCACCGACACGAAGATGGATGGCGACACGCGCATCGTCACGTTCTCGAACGGCTCGGTGGTGCCCGAGCGCATCGTCGATCTCGACGACAAGCGCCGGCGCATCGCCTATTCCGCCAAGAGCGAGCGCATCGAGCATCACAACGCGACGGTGGAAGTCGTCGAAGGGCCTGAGACGAGGATCGTCTGGATCGCCGACGTGCTGCCCAATACCATTACACCTTACATCTCCTCGCAGATGGATCTCGCCGTGGCGGCGATGCAGAAGGCACTCAGCCGCAAGAGCTGAACAATCACACAACTGAGTTGAAGATGATCAATCACGTCTCGATCGGCGTCCGCGATATCGCACGCGCCAAACGCTTCTACGATGCGGTGCTGAAGGCACTCGGCTATACCTGCATCGACGAGGGCGCGACGTCGCTCGGTTACGGCAACGATGCCGCGTCGTTCTGGGTGCTGGGGGTGGAAAAGCCCGTGCCGGCGGACATGGCTTCGGGGCTGCATTTCTGCTTTGACGCGCCGAGCCAGGACAGCGTCAAGGCGTTCTACGACGCAGCGCTTGGCAATGGCGGGGCTTGCAACGGCGCGCCGGGCATCCGCGGCGATTACGGCACGAACTACTACCCGGCCTTCGCCATCGATCCCGACGGCTACCGCATCGAAGCATTCTGCGGGAGGTAGCTACTCTGCCGCCACGACCGCTGCGGCTTCCGCGAGCGACACCGATACGAGCTGGCTGACGCCGCGTTCGGCCATGGTCACGCCGATCAGGCGGTTCATGCGCGACATGGTCAGCGCGTGGTGGGTGATGACGAGGAAACGCGTCGAGGTCAGGCGCGTCATCTCGTCGAGCAGATTGCAGAAGCGCTCGACATTGGCGTCGTCGAGCGGTGCGTCCACTTCGTCCAGCACGCAGACGGGCGCCGGATTCACGAGGAACACCGCAAAGATCAGCGCCAGCGCCGTCAGCGCCTGCTCGCCGCCGGAGAGCAGCGACAGCGACTGAAGTTTCTTTCCAGGCGGTCGGGCAAAGATCTCAAGGCCGGCTTCGAGCGGGTCTTCGGACTCCGTGAAAGTCAGCTTGGCTTCGCCGCCTTCGAACAGCTTGGTGAACAGCTCGCGGAAATTGTTGTTCACCTTCTCGAAGGACTCGATCAGGCGCTCGCGGCCTTCGCGGTTGAGGCTCTGGATGCCGCGCCTCAGGCGCTGCACGGCGCCGTCGAGATCGGCGCGGTCCGCGACCATCTTGTCGAGACGTTCCTGGTGCTCGGCCGCTTCTTCTTCGGCGCGGAGGTTCACGCCGCCCAGCTGCTCGCGCTCGGCTTTCAGTTTCTCGACGCGCTTGTCGGCATGTTCCTGGTCGGGAAGTTCTTCGCCGTCCTTGATCTCGGCGCGTTCGGCAAGTTCTTCCGGCGCCGCATCGAGCTCGTCGCGAATCCGGTTTTGCAGTTCGGTGAGGCGTGCGGCGGCGCCCTCGGCGACGGCTTCCGAGCGGGCGCGTTCTTCGCGGGCGGTCGACAGCTGTGTGTTCGCCGCTTTGGCGTTTTTGTCCGCTTCAGCGAGGCGCCGCTCGGCTTCGGCGCGGGCATCGGCCGCTTCGTTGCGCCTGGCTTCGGCTTTCGCAATGGCATCGAGCAGAACGTTCCGCTTCTCGGCGATCTGGGCCGGCACGCCGTCGAGCTGCACGAGTTCCGCGCGCATCTCGTCAAGACGGCGATTGAGCTCGGCGATCTGTTCCGCCGCCGCGGCGCGCCGCGATTCCCAGCGCGATTTCTCTTCCGCGACGGCGGCAAGACGTTCTTCGCGGCGACCGGCTTCTTTGCGGAGGCTGTCGAGCGCAACACGCGCTTCGGCGGCGCGGGCCCTGGCTTCCGAGCTTTCGGTGCGGGCGGCAGCCGTCGTTTCGGAGAGAGAAAGACCGTCGCCCAACTCGCGCAGGGCCTCGTCTGCATGCGCGACGGATTCGAGCGCTGCATCGCGCGCCTGGCCGAGGCGGCGGATTTCCGCTTCGAGCGACGCGAGCCTCGACATGCGCTCAGCCGCGGCGCGCGCCGTCTTCGCCGTGTGCTCCTGCGCTGCGCTCAGCGCCTGTTCGGCGCGGCGGGCATCCTGTTCGCGATCGCGCAGGGCCTGCCGCGCACCATCGGCCTTGGTCTTTGCTTCGGCGTAGCGCTCGAATTCGCGCGCGCGGGCTTCCTTCGCTGCTTCAATGTCCTGCTCGAGACCCGACAGGCGGTTTCTCTGCGCCAGCCGGATCGTTGCCGGCGAAGGCGCATCGGCCGACGCCGTGTAACCGTCCCAGCGCCACAAGCCGCCGCGCAACGTGACGAGCCGCTGGCCCGGCTTCAATTGCGACTGCAGCGCCTTGCCCTGGTCGTCGTTGACGACGCCGGTCATCGCAAGGCGGCGTGCGAGCGCGGCGGGCGCTTCGACATGGCTGACGAGGGCGGTGACGCCCTCGGGAAGCGCGGGCAGTTCGACGCGCTCGAGCTCGCGCCAGTGATGCGGCGCGGCTTCGTCGAGCGGCGCTTCGAGATCGTCGCCCAGTGCAGCACCCAGTGCGGCTTCGTATCCGGGCTCGACTCTCACCGAGTCCGTCAACGGCGGCCACAGATCGGCGCCTTCGGGGCGCAACAGATCGGCCAGCGCTTTCGCCTCGGCGGACAGGATCTGGACCAGGCGCTCGGCATTTTCGAGCGGACCGCGCAATTGCGTTTCAGCCGTCGTCGCAGCTTCGAGTGTAGCCTGCGCCTCCGCGAGCACATCGCGCGCCGTCTGCGCGGCGGTATGAGCGGCTTCCGCGGCTTCTTCGGCGGACCGGACGTCGGGCGCATCGGACGCGCCGGCCATGGCCTCGTCGAGCCGGGCTTGCGCGATGGTCAACTGCTCGCCGCTGGTTTCCGCCAGCGCCGACGCGACATTCTTGGCGCGCTCATGGCTCTGCTTTTTCGCGTGCCATTCGGCAAGCTCGGCCGTCAGTGATTCAAGCCGTTTCTCGGCGACCGCCAGCGCTTCGTTAAGCTCGTTCGTCGTCGCTTCGGAATTGGCGAGTTGATCCGTTGCGCGCGCCGACGCCTCGACGATCGCGGCGGCTTCTTCGGCAAGCTTCTCGAGTGCGGCAAGCGCATCGGCGTCGAGCGCGGTTTCGCGCTGCATGTCCTGCTCGGCTTGCCCGATACGCTGGCGCAGACGCTGTCCGGCTTCGCGCGCGCGCGCCTCTTCGGCGTCGAGCGCATCGCGTTCGACGATCAGGCGATGCAGCGCGGCGCCGGCTTCGGCCTCCGTCTGGCGGAGCGGCGGCAGTTCGCTCGCAACATTCGCCTGCACGGTCGAAGCTTCGGCGGCGACGGTCGTCGCGGCTTCCACCGCTGCAATCGCCGCTTCGAGTGCGTCGCTGGCGGCGATGCCCTGCGCGCCCGCCGCGTTCCAGCGGAGATAGAACGCAAGCGCTTCCGCCTTGCGGATCAATCCGGAGAGATTGCGATAGCGCGAGGCCTGGCGCGCCTGGCGCTTCAGGCTTTGAAGCTGGCCTTCGAGCTCGGCGATGACATCATCGAGCCGCGCCATGTTGGCTTCGGCGGCCCTGAGGCGCAGTTCCGCTTCATGCCGGCGCTGATGCAGGCCGGCGATGCCGGCCGCTTCTTCAAGGATGGCCCTGCGTGCCAGCGGCTTCTGGCTGACAAGCTGGCCGATCTGACCCTGCCGCACGAAGGCTGTCGAAGCCGCACCTGATGCGGCATCGGCGAAGAATAGCTGCACGTCGCGCTGGCGCACGTCGCGGCCGTTGATGCGATAGACCGAGCCCGCCTCGCGCTCGATGCGGCGCGAGATCTCGATGGAGTCGTATTCGTTGTAGCCGCCGGTCGCGGTGCGATCGGTATTGTCGATGTAGAGGATCACTTCCGCCGTGTTGCGCGAGGGCCGCGCCGCGCTGCCGGCGAAGATGACGTCGTCCATCTCGGTGCCGCGCACGGAAGTCGGGCGCGATTCACCCATGACCCACCGCAGCGCGTCGAACAGGTTCGACTTGCCGCAGCCGTTGGGACCGACGACCGCCGTCAGGCCGGGCTCGATGAAGAGCTCGGTCGGTTCGACGAAAGACTTGAAGCCGGAGATTCTAAGCCGGTTGAATTTCAACGGAGGCGCGCCGCCCAGCCGCTCTTGATCGCCGTCACGCTATTTCTTCTTTGCCAGAAGGCCGTCGAGGAATGTCTTGAATTCCTGATAGTCGCCAAAGGGGCCATGAACCTGTCCACCCGCCACGAAACTCGGCGTTCCGTTAATGCCGTATCTTGTCTGGGCGTCGGCGCCCACATCCTGAATTCGCTTCTGCATCGCCTGATTGCTGATGCATTGGTCTACCTGTTGCGCGCTAAAGCCCTCGATCTTGGCCATTTCGACAAGACCGGCCCTCACGTCGGCGACTTGGTACTCCGGATCCCATTTCGGCTGATTCCGGTAAAGCAGGTCAAGGAATTGGAAGTAGTTATCCTCAGGCAGGCAGCGCGCGATCGCTTCGGCCGCCACATCCGCCGCATTGAGCGGGAAGACCCGGAAAACGAAGAAGACCCTGCCGGTGTCGATGTAGTCCTTCTTGAACTGCGGGAAGATGTCCATGTCGAAATGGGCACAGTGGGGGCAGGTCGGCGCGGCATATTCGACGACGGTCAAAGGCGCATTCTTGTTGCCCATGGTGCGGTCGTCGCTCTTGAGGATGATCGCCATGGGGCCGGCAGCGGTGGTCGTGTCCGAAGAGCCGCCGGAGAATACCAACCAGGCGGCCACGCCGAGGGCCACCACGGCCACAATGACCACTCCGATCAAGACGTAAGTGCGGTTCATGCCAATGCTCCCAGCCGGTCCCGGCCGCCGTTTGTGGCAGAGCCGGGGTCGCGGTTCAATGACAGTCGGACGCGCTATTTCTTCGCGAGTTCGGGGTCGAGGATGGCCTTCATATCCTCGAGGGTCACGGGATTCGCGAGCCGTCCATCGATGATGAAGCTCGGGGTCTGGTAAACGCCGTACCGGGCCTGGGCGTCAGTCCCCACCTGTTGAATCCGCTGCTGTGCGGCCTGGTCGCCTATGCAGGTGTCGACCTGCGCCGAGGTCAGCCCCGCGATCGCACCCATATGCACCAGCGCGCCATGGATATCCGGAATGGTGTAGCCGTCCGGGTCCCACTGGGACTGGTTGCGGTACATCATGTCGATAAATGAGAAATAGTTCTCTTTCGGCAGGCATTGCGCCATCGCCTCGACGGCGACGTCAGGGGCGCCGAGCGGGTAGACCCGGAACACGAAATAGACCTTGCCGGTGTCGATGTACTCCCGCTTGAAATCCGGAAAGACGTTCATGTCGAAATGGGCGCAATGCGGGCACATCGGCGCGGCATATTCGATGACTGTGACCGGCGCCTTGGGCGAGCCCAGCGTGTGATCGTCTTTTGTAAGCAGCACCGTGGGCGTGGCAGAGGCAGTCGCGTCCGAGGACGGTCCGGAAAAGACGAACCAGGCCGCCACGCCAAGGCCGACAACCGCAACGACCACCAGTCCGATCAGCAATTGCTTGCGGGTCATGGCCGGTTCCCCTTCTTCGAGGGCAGTTTTGGCAGAGCCGCGGGCTGCGTTCAATGACGCGGCCCGATGGAGGGGACGCGATCGGCCGAGGAGGACCCGGCGCGACGTGGGACCCTCGAAATCTCCGGGCTGGCGATTTCCGGCGAGCCCAGCCAGCGGCCAGTCTCGGTTTCGCTTTTCCGGTTATCCTCATCCAGCTTTTGACATGCCCGGGAGCCCGCACCCCAAGGCTCAGTCGCCGGTGCGGCGGGCGCGGGCAAGATTGAGAAGCGCTGTCTTGAGATTGTCCGACCCGGCAAAGGCCGTGGCGGGATCACCCGGAGCAACGTCCGGCAGCCTTGGGCGCAAGCGTCGCGGTTCGGGCCGATCGGCCAGCGCGCCGCTGACGAATCGGAGCTTCGCCACGGCCGGGCGGCCGAGGAAGGCGTTGATGCGTTCGGCGAGCATGCGCGTCTGATGCTGCAGAAATAAGGAAGCCGCAGGCTCGGCGCGGAGCGTCAGGATCCCGCCGGACGGACCTTCGGACAGTCTGTACGGCTCGGCGACACGCGCCACATCCGGCCCCACGATGTCTGCCCAGCGAAGGACCAGCGTGGGATCGCTGAAGCCGGCGCGGGCGAAAGCCTGCCCCGCGAGCGTATTCGTGCGGCCGACGGCTTCGGGACGGTTGCGGCGCACCGGTTCCTGCGCTGCGTCTTGTTTGCCGGTTTCGCTTCGGGCCATGGTGCAGCGACTATGCCGTCAAAACGTCCATCCGCGCAAAGGCCAGACGCGAAAGCGCTGCTCGCCTGGTACGACCGCCATGCGCGGACGCTGCCGTGGCGCGCGAAAAAGGGCACGCGTGCCGATCCCTATCGCGTGTGGCTGAGCGAGATCATGCTGCAGCAGACGACGGTTGCCGCGGTGGCCGATTACTACCGGAAATTTCTGGCGCGCTGGCCGACCGTCGAAGCGCTCGCCGATGCGCCTTTGGACGACGTTCTCGCGGCGTGGGCCGGGCTTGGTTACTACGCGCGGGCGCGCAACCTGCACAAGTGTGCGCGCCTCGTTGCGCACGAGATGGGCGGCAAATTCCCTGAGACGGCGGAAGCCTTGCGCAAGCTGCCGGGCATCGGCGCCTACACGTCGGGCGCCATCGCCGCGATCGCCTTCGACGAACGCGAAGCGGCCGTCGACGCCAATGCCGAACGCGTGCTTTCGCGGCTCTATGCCGTCGAAGAGCCGTTACCGGAAGCAAAGCCCGAATTGCGCAGACTGGGGCAGACGCTGGTGCCTGCAAGCCGCGCCGGCGATTTCGCGCAGGCGCTGATGGATCTCGGCGCCACCATCTGCACGCCGAAGCGCCCGTCCTGCGGCAATTGTCCGTGGACGGAGGATTGCGAGGGGCGAAAGAAAGGCATCGCCGAGACGTTGCCGCGGAAGGGCGCCGGGCGCGTGCGGCCCCTGAAGCGCGGCGCCGCTTTCATTGTGCGCGACGCCAAGGATCGCGTGCTGCTGGTCAAGCGGCCGGAGAAAGGCTTGCTGGGCGGCATGCTCGAGCCGCCGCTCGGACCATGGTCGGAGGCGTTTCCCTCACACGCCGAAGCCATGCTGCAGGCGCCGTTCCGCGGCGCGTGGACGAAACGCGCGGGCGTCGTGCGGCACGGGTTCACGCATTTCGAGCTCGAGATCGAGGTTTACGTGTCGGAGCGCGGGCGTCCCGCCCGCATCAAGTCTTCGTCAAAGGGTGCGGACGAGACGTCCGCGCTCCGGCATGGCGCCTTCGCCGACGAAGCGAACTGGATTCACATCGACAAGCTGAAGGATTCCGCGATCCCCACCGTCATGCGCAAGATCCTGGAGCACGGCCTCGATGAAGGCGGGCCGTTATTCGCTCAGGCGAGGTCGGCGCGCAGGCGCTGACGCAGCAAGTCGATCGAGACGAGGCTGCCCTTGTGCTCGTAATGCCAGAAGGTCCAGCCGTTGCAGGCATCGAGACCCTGCACATGGGCCGCGATGCGATGGATCGAACCTGTCGCATCGGCACAGACAAGCGAGCCGTCGGCGCGGACTTTCGCCCGATGACGTTTCGCGGGTCCGTGCAGCACCGTGCCTGGGGGCAATAACCCTCTCTCGACAACCCAGCCGAATGGAATGCGCGGCTCCGCGCGCTTCGATTTTGTCGTTTCGATCGCTTCGGAGTCGCTCGGCACGATCGCCGCGATACGTTTCCTGGCAAGGCGCGCATAATTCGGATCGCGCTCGAGACCGATGAAATGACGGCCCAGACGTTTGGCGACGGCGCCTGTCGTGCCGGAGCCGAAGAACGGATCGAGGATCACGTCGCCGGGCTTCGTCGAAGCGACGATGACGCGATGCAGCAGCGCTTCCGGCTTCTGCGTCGTGTGCGCCTTTTCGCCGGCTTCGTCTTTCAGGCGTTCGCCGCCGGAGCAGATGGGCATCGTCCAATCCGAGCGCATCTGCAACTCGTCGTTCAGCGCCTTCATCGCCTCGTAATTGAATGTGTAGCTCTTCTGCTCGCGGGACTTCGCCGCCCAGATCAGCGTCTCATGCGCATTGGTGAAGCGCTTGCCGCGGAAATTCGGCATCGGGTTGGTCTTGCGCCAGACGACGTCGTTCAGGATCCAGAAGCCGAGATCCTGAAGCTGTGCCCCGATCCGGAAGATGTTGTGATAGGTGCCGATTACCCACAATGCCCCGGTTGGCTTCAACAGCCGCCGGCAGGCAGTGAGCCAGTCACGGGTGA
>DATKON010000168.1:0-7066 GCA_035524575.1 Rhizomicrobium sp. | reverse complement strand
ACGTGCAGACGTATTTCTTCCGCCGCACGAACATGAACGCGCTCGGCCAGCCGCGCAGCTGGACCGATCACCTTCTCTGGCATCACGCCTGCCACACGGTCGATCTTTTCCAGTACCAGACGGGCGAGGTCGCGAGCCACGTGCATGCGATGCAGGGCCCTGTCCATCCGACGCTCGATATCGCCATGGACATGTCGATCCAGATGAAGACGCCGAAAGGCGCGCTCTGCACGCTGGCGCTGTCGTTCAACAATGAAGGCCCGCTCGGGACCTTCTTCCGCTACATCTGCGACAACGGCACCTATATCGCGCGCTACGACGATCTCGTGGACGGGAAGGAAAATCCGATCGACGTTTCCAAAGTCGATGTTTCCATGAACGGCATCGAGCTTCAGGACCGCGAGTTCTTCAACGCCATTCGCGACAAGCGCGAGCCCAATGCCAGCGTTGCGCAGTGCCTGCCGGCGATGCAGACGCTCGACAGGCTCGAGAAGTCGTTGAAGCGGCAGGATTAGGCGCGTAGCGGAGGACATATGAACAAGGTCGTTCGCAATATTCCCCGGGTCGAAAGGTCGCTTGTCGGCGCATTCGCGGAGCTCGGCGTCGCGACGGTGCACGAAGCGCAAGGGCGCAAAGGCCTGCTCGCGCCCTATATGCGTCCCATCTATGCCGGCGCGCGCATCGCGGGGACGGCGGTGACGGTCGAAGTGCCGCCGGCCGACAACTGGATGATCCACGTCGCGGTCGAGCAGTGCCGCGAGGGCGACATCCTGGTGGTGGCGCCGACATCGTTCTCCGATGCCGGCTATTTCGGCGAGCTGCTGGCCTCCTCCCTGGCGGCGCATGGCGTTGTGGGACTCGTCATCGACGCCGGCGTGCGCGACGTGCGGGAGCTGAGCGAGATGAAGTTTCCGGTATGGTCGAAATGCGTCTCGGCGCAGGGAACGGTGAAGGAGACGCTCGGAAGCGTGAACGTTCCCGTTATCTGTGCGGGCCAGACGATCAATCCCGGCGACCTCGTCCTCGCGGACGACGACGGCGTGGTCGTGGTGCGGCGGCGCGAAGCCGCGAAGGTCTTCCAGGCGAGCCGCGACCGCGAGGCCAAGGAAGCGGGTACGCGCGCCAGGCTCCAGGCCGGCGAACTCGGCCTCGACATCTACAAGATGCGCGAGAGGCTGAAGGAAAAGGGCCTCGTATACGTCGACTCCGACGAAGAGAGGTAACGTGCAGACCGCGATTCCCTGCATCGTCATGCGGGGCGGCACGTCCAAGGGGCTCTATTTCCGCAGCAGCGATCTGCCGGACGATGTGGCGACGCGAGACAAGGTTCTGCTGGCCGCCATGGGCGCGCCGGACCTGCGCGAGATCGACGGCATGGGCGGCGCCCATCCCTTGACGAGCAAGGTGGCGGTGGTGTCGCCGCCGTCGCGGCCCGATGCGGATGTCGATTATCTGTTCCTGCAGGTCGTCGTCGACGAACCACGTGTCGACGCCGGTCAGAACTGCGGCAATCTGCTGGCCGGCATCGGTCCTTACGCCATCGAGACCGGCATGATCCCGGCGCGCGACGGCGTGACCGATGTGCGCATCAACATGCTCAACACCAAGAGCATCGCGGTCGCACGGATCGAGACGCCGCGCGGACGCGTTCGCTATGACGGCGCCGCGCGGATCGACGGCGTTCCCGGAACGGCCGCGCCGATCCCGATCGATTTTCTCGATGTCGCCGGCTCCAGCTGCGGTGCGCTGCTGCCGACCGGGCACGCCCGCGACACGGTGAACGGGATCGAGCTGACCGCCATCGACAACGGCATGCCCGTCGTCGTCATGCGGGCAAGGGATTTCGGCAAGACGGGTTACGAGACGCCGGAAGGGCTCGAAGCCGATGCGGCGCTGAAGGCGAAGATCGAGGCGATTCGTCTCGCGATCGGGCCGAAGATGAATCTCGGCGACGTGACGAAAAAGACGGTCCCGAAAATGTGCCTCGCGGCGCCGGCGAAGAACGGCGGGGCAATCGCGACCCGCAATTTCATACCGCATCGCGTCCATGAAGCGATCGGCGTCTTCGGCGCCGTCAGCGTGGCGACGGCCTGCGTGGTCCCGGGCTCGATTGCCGCGGAGGTCGCCGGGATCGCAGGCGGCAGCGGATCCAAAAGCCTCGAGATCGAGCACCCGACGGGATTCTTTACGGTCGATATGGATGTGACGATTGCGGGCGGCGAGGTGAAGGTGCATCGCGCGGCGCTCCTGAGAACGGCGCGCATGCTGATGCGCGGTGAGGTTTATGTTCCGTCGCATGTGTGGAGCGGACGGTGAGCGCGTTTTCGCGCATCGCGATCATCGGCTTCGGCGAGGTGGGCCAGATCCTGGCCGAAGATCTTGCGAAAGCGGGCGTCAGGGACCTTTTCGCTTACGACATTCTGTTCGACGATGCCAAGAGTATTCCCTCGCGCGCCCTTGAGGGACGCCATGTGCGCCGCGCCGGGAGCGCCGCCGCGGCCGTGCGGACAGCGGAGCTCGTCATCTGTGCCGTCACGGCGGCCTCCGATCTCGACGCTGCTGCCGCGGCTTCCGAGGGCGTCGAGCGCGGCACGCTTTATCTCGACCTCAATTCGGCATCTCCCGGCACGAAACAACGGGCGGCGGCGACGGTTGAGGCGGCGGGCGGCCGCTATGTCGAAGCGGCCGTGATGACGCCGTTTCCGCCCAAACGGATCGCTTCGCCCATGCTGCTGGGCGGGCCGCATGCGGAGGAATTCCTGGCCCGGGCCGCGCCGCTCGGCTTCAAGGGGAGCGTCTTCTCCCGCGAGATCGGCAAGGCCTCCGCCACCAAGATGTGCCGCAGCGTGATGATCAAGGGCATCGAGGCGCTGCTGATGGAATCGATGCTGACGGCGCGGCATTACGGCGTGGAGAAGACGGTCCTCGAGTCCCTGTCCGATCTTCTGCCCGTCGGAGACTGGGAAAAGCTCGCGCGCTACATGATTTCCCGCTCGCTCGAGCACGGCGTGCGCCGTGCCGAGGAGATGCGCGAGGTCGCCAGAACGGTCGCCGAAGCCGGCGTCTCGCCCTTGATGAGCAGCGCCGCCGCCGAGCGCCAGGACTGGGCCGCGGACCGCAAGGATGCGCTCGCACACGAAAAGCTGGGCGCCGTTCTCGACCACATTCTGACCGACATCGACAGGAAACGGCCATGATCATCGATTGCCACGGCCACTATACGACGGCGCCGAAATCGCTGTGGGATTATCGCGACAGGCAGGTCGCGCTCGCCGATGATCCGAAAGCGCTGGCGGAGCTTGCCCAGCCCGGGATCAGCGACGACCAGATCCGTGAGGGTATCGAAGGCGCGCAGCTCAAATTCCAGCGCGAACGCGGCACCGACGTCACCATCTTCTCGCCGCGCGCCTCGGCCATGGGCCCGCATCTCGGTACCGAGAAGACGAGCATGTCCTGGGCGCGGCTCTGCAACGACCTCATCGCCCGGGTTTGCCGGCTCTATCCCGAGAATTTCGTGGGCGTCTGCCAGCTGCCGCAGTCGCCATCTGCGCCGATCGCCGACAGCATCGCCGAGCTCGAGCGCTGCGTGAAGGAACACGGCTTCGTCGGCTGCAATCTCAATCCCGATCCCTCGGGGGGATACTTCAAATCGCCGCCCATGACCGACAGAAGCTGGTATCCGTTTTACGAGAAGATGGTCGAGCTCGACGTGCCGGCCATGGTGCATGTGTCGGGCTCCTGCAATCCGGCGTTCCACGCGACGGGCGGCTACTACATCGCGGCCGACACGACGGCCTTCATGCAGCTCATCACCGGCGACCTGTTCAGGGATTTCCCGACGCTCAGGCTCATCATCCCCCACGGCGGCGGCGCCGTGCCGTTTCACTGGGGACGGTATCGCGGCCTCGCACAGGACATGAAGAAGCCGTTGCTGACCGAGCACGTGATGAAGAACGTCTTCTTCGACACCTGCGTCTATCACCAGCCGGGCATCGACCTTCTGCTCAAGGTCATCCCGATCGAGAACATCCTGTTCGGGTCGGAGATGGTGGGCGCGGTGCGCGGCATCGATCCCGAGACCGGGCACTATTACGACGATACCAAGCGCTATATCGACGCGTCGTCGCTGTCCGCCGCCGACAAGAAACGCGTCTTCGAAGGCAATGCGCGGCGCGTCTATCCAAGACTTGCGGCGTGGCTCGATTCGCGAACGACCTGATTGATGCCGCATCGCTTCTATTCGCAACTCTGGTTCCTGGTGCTGGTCGCGACGGTCGCCGGCGGCTTTATCGGCTGGCGCGACCCCGCACTCGGCGCGAGCCTGAAACCCTTGGGCGACGGCTTCATCGCGCTCATCCGCATGATGATCGCGCCGGTGATCTTCTGCTCGGTCGTGCACGGGATCGGCGCGATGCGCGACATTCGCCGGGCCGGACGCGTGGCCCTTAAAGCGATCGTCTATTTCGAAGTGGTGACGTCGCTGGCGCTCCTCTTCGCCGTGGTGGCGGTGAATCTGCTGAAGCCCGGCGCCGGCATGCATGTCGATCTGCATACGCTGGCGCCCAACCACATCGCGCCGCAGGCGTCAGGCCCGCTCGAGAATGTTCTGCACATCATTCCGACCTCCTTCGTCGGTGCATTCACGGGCGGCGACGTGCTGCAGATCCTCTTCGTATCGGTCCTGTTCGCGTTTGGGCTGGTGGCGGCAGGACCGCGCGCGCAGCCGGTGCTCGATCTGGTCGCGCGCCTGTCGGAGATCGTGTTCCGCATCGTGGGCTTCATCATGTGGGCGGCCCCGATCGGCGCCTTCGGCGCGATGGCGTTCACGGTCGGCGCCCTGGGCGCGAAGTCGCTGCTCCCGCTTGCCGGCCTTGTCGCGGAGTTCTACGCGGTATGTCTCCTCTTCGTCGTCGTGACCTTCGGGCTCATTCTGCGCGCGCTGGGCGCCAGCCTTTTCCGCCTCGTCTATTTCATCCGCGACGAGCTTCTCATCGTCGCGGCCACGACATCCACGGAAACGGTCTTGCCGCGCCTGATCGAGAAGCTCCGTGCGCTGGGGTGCGAGGAAACGGTGGCGGGCCTTGTCGTGCCTGCCGGCTATTCGTTCAATCTCGATGGAACATGCCTTTATCTCGCGACGGTTCCCGTTTTCCTCGCGCAGGCGACGGACACGCCGTTCGATATCCGGCAGCAGCTTTTCCTGATCGTGGTGCTGCTGCTCACGTCAAAGGGCGCGGCTGGCGTTGCCGGCGCCGCTCTGGTCGCGCTGGCCGCGACCCTTAACGCCACCGAGATCGTTCCCGCGGCCGGCATCGCGCTGGTCCTCGGCGTCCACAGGCTGTTGTCGGAAGGGCTTACGTTCGTCAACGCCGTCGGCAACATGGTCGCCGGCATCGTCGTTGCCAAATGGGAGGGTGCGCTGGACGAGGCGGTGCTCCGGTCGGAGATCGGCTCCCGTCGGCGGCAGTTTGCGCAAGCTTAGGAGGAAAGGACATGGATCCTGATTATCTGCCTTTCTGCGCCAATCCCACCAGGCCGAAATTCAAGGCGCCACCCGGCGCGGTCGACGCGCATTGCCACGTGTTCGGCCCGGCCGCGACCTTTCCCTATGCGCCCGAGCGAAAGTACACGCCCTGCGATGCGCCGAAGGAGAAGCTCTTCGCACTCCGGGATTTTCTCGGCTTTTCGCGCAACGTCATCGTGCAGGGCAGCTGCCACGGCAAGGACAACCGCGCCATGCTCGACGCGCTTGTCAATTCGTCCGGCAAAGCGCGCGGCGTGGCCGTGGTGGGCAGCGCGATCACGCCGGCGGAGCTGAAAGACATGCACGAGAAAGGCGTGCGCGGCGTGCGCTTCAATTTCGTGAAGCGGCTCGTGGACGTGCCGCCGCTCGAGGAGCTTTCGCATATCGGAAAACGCGTCGCCGATCTCGGCTGGCACATCGTCGTCTATTTCGAGGCCAGGGATCTGGCCGATCTCACGCCCTTCTTCAAATCGCTTCCGACGAAGATCATCGTCGATCACATGGGCCGGCCCGACGTGACCAAGGGAACGGACGATGCGCAGTTCCAGTCCTTCGTGCGGCTCCTGCGCGACAACGAGAAGTTCTGGACCAAGGTCAACGGCGAGGAGCGCATCACGGTCCAAGGCCCGCCCTATGACGACGTCATCCCCTTCAGCCGGCTATTGGTCGAGACGTTTCCGGACCGCGTGCTGTGGGGCACCGACTGGCCGCATCCCAACATGAAATCGCACATGCCCGATGACGGGGTGCTGACGGACTCCATCCCGAAATTCGCGAGCACCGCGTCCCTCCGGCAGAAGCTTCTCGTGGACAATCCGCAAAGGCTTTATTGGAGCGACTAGAGCAGGATGACTTCAACCTGAATCATCCAACTCCGTCATGACCCGGCGCGCGGACAGCGCGTCCGGGTTACCCATTTTTTGCGGCGACAAAATTGGGTCGCCCGCATAAAGCGGGCGATGACGGACGTTCGGCAGATTCAAGTCGAAACAATCGAGCTTTAATGCATGCCGGCAAAAGGCACTGTGCAGAACCGCCCGGACGGCATACCCGCTGCTTTGAGCAATGCGGCCGCGTGACTAAGCGCCTGTAGGGCGGGCCAATTGAACGACTGTCCCTGCATCGGGGTCATGCAGACGCCCGGTTGAGGCTTTCGAGAAGCAATTTCGGCCAATTTCGTCTTGAGCGCGTCGGGGTCAGAGAAGCGCTGGCCCTCAACGAACAAGCCGCCATCCTGCTCCACGCTCATTTCCACGACCGGTCCGAGCGGCGGGCGTCCAAGCCGCCAAGCGACACTCAGCGTTCTGTCGATTGCGACCGGTCGTCCATTTTGCGTGGCGGGAAAATATCGATAGGACCCAACACACTTCAACGAGGCTTGGTCCAAAGCGGGGTAGCCGCTCGACTGAATCACCGACGGACTCTGAATGCTCCCGTCTGTTGCAACGTGAACGCTCACGAGAGTCGTGCCTTCCTGATTCAGCCGGATGGCAAGGGGAGGATAGAAACCGCTGCAAGAATTTGGTTCGCCTGACGGGGACG
>DATKON010000167.1:0-19956 GCA_035524575.1 Rhizomicrobium sp. | reverse complement strand
TGTCGGAACGCGTAACTGCGATCGAAGGATCGCCAGGCCACATCAAATAGGAACCAGTTCGATCGGCAAGCTCCCACAGACGGTCGAAAAAAATGTCACCGCCAAAATGAGCAAAAGACAAGGACGAAATCGCATCCCTTTCACCGCCATCGATCTCCCGACATCCCCCGTCCACATAGAGAACCTCGGAAAGGGGAAATTCGGGATCGATCGCGCCACGGCTCATCACCTCCTCGAACAGCGCACGCGGGAACATCGACGGTTCGCCATCGCGAGCGCACTGCAGAAAGAGATCCATGCTCATGGGATGACCCTCGTAATTTCCGCTGCACTACTACCGTGCCTGATCTTCCACAAATTCCTCTTGCGGACTTTGGCATAGTCATGCCACCAACCGCGCTTCTCCGGCGGCCGCCTAAGAACCAAGAATACCTCTGCCAGCCTTGGGTCTTCCGCGTGGCGAAAAACTTCACGCGCGAAGTCAAGCGAACCCTGCTCCGCAAAATACCACACGACGGGCCGGCCTTCACTCGCGTTGACCTGACTCGTCGCCTGCTTAACCCAGCGATTTGCAAGACGGGCCAATACGTCTAATCTTTGTGCTCGCATCGCCCAAGCGATCAGGCGCGCGATCCCCTCTCCCTTGTACTCCGCCATCCAGCCCGTCGCATGCTGGCAATCGTCGTAATAGATGAGCTTTCCATTCAAGGGATTTGGCAATTGATACCCGAACCCCGGTGGCGTTGGACGGTCAGGATTGAGCCAGAGTTTCATATAATTCTCATAGCCCTTACTCCTCAAACCGCGAGGCCAGTCATTCCTGGCTTATCAGGCCCAGGTGGCTCCGGACACAAATCTGGTTCTTTCGTCGGTTGTGAAGCCGGGCCAGGCATGGCTTGAAGTACCAGTTCATCACCCTCCATTTCAGCGATGACGCCCTCTTCTGCGTTCGCAAATCGCCCTTTGCCTCGTGGATAGAGCGTAAGGACCGTCTGATCGCCAGACCTCGTTACGATGTTGAGACCGGATTCATCCTGATGCCGCGAGTACTGCAATCCGGGAAAGCCTCGAATGGAGCCGGCGAGATGCTCGCCACCGGTGGGCGACGCTCGAAGCGTCTCGATTAAGGCTGAAAGAGGAAGATTGAGCCTCGCCGCAATTCTTGCCAAACGTAGCGCGATGCCCGGCAAGCGTGAGAGAATTCGCGGTACTTGTGTTTCAACATCTTGATCTGCGACTTCAGCAGCCCGCGCCGCAGAAGCTGCCAGAGCGTCCTGAGCCGTCGCAGCGCTCACATCCGCGGCAGCCGTACCACCACCACCACCACTCGTCCATTCCCCACTCGGCTTGCCGCTGCCCGCGGGAACGCGCGGCTCATCCTGATCGTATTTCGAAAGCGACCGCAGAACTGATGGATCGAACTCGAGCAACTCCCAGATGTCGCAAGGCGTAACGCCCGCCCCGATCAACCCATCTGCGATGAATAGACGGCGCGCCGCTTCAATCGGATCGGATATCTTTGGAAGTTTCGCCAGCGCGATATGCATCGCTGCCACGCACTCATCGCCATCGCGCGCAATGGCCGACGCCCGACGGATCGTCTTGAGCACCGACGGATCGACCGGCCCTTCGTAGGCGACGGAAAGAAGCGTGAGTATTCGCGCCTCTTCATCCTCAAGCGCGAGCGAGCCATCACGATTTCGTTTGGCAACGACCGTGCCGGCGCCGAGCGTGAGCCCATTGCCCTCCAAGCAAAGGCTTGCCTGAATTCCGCGGAACCGCGCGCCGTCATTCCATTGCTTTTTGAGCTGTTCGAGTTCTTGCATGGCCACCGGTCAAAATTCGTGCAACGGGAGCCTCCCATAACGAAAAGAACAAATCAAGAACGAAATTTAGGAGCCATAAGCTGTTGATATAAATAGCTTTCCCTGCTGCCTACCCCTTCAGCGGCACCCACAACGTCTCTCCCCCATTTCCCGTCATCGTATCGAAGCCGGGATTGGCGCGTTCGAGGCTGGGGCCGTCGGCGGCGGTTTTGCCGTGGAAGGAGAGCCAGTCGTTCCAGATCGCATCGAAGGTCTGGCCCACGGTCGAGATATGGCCGCGATGCTGGAAGACGGCGTAGGTCTGCCTCGGCACCGACACTTTCACGAGCGGTGCGCGCACCTCGTCAAAGCGCTTCACTTCCACGGCCGCGACGTAATCGAAATTGCCGTCATCATCGAGATTGGTGGTGACGCCGACGGGGATCGGATTGGCCTTGTCGGGGATCGACTCGTAATGCGGCATGAAACGCTGCCACAACGCCGGCACCAGACGCGGCGCGTTCGCGAAGTCGACACGTTCGGACAAGCCGACGAAGAGCAGCGGCCCGTCCGGCACGATCTCGGGCTCTTCGAGCGCGATCCGGTCGGCTGTCGACAGCCGCATGGCATCGACGAGCGCAAGACCCTCGAGCGAGCCCTTGCGGCGCAGCTCCTCCGGCGTGATGTCGAACTGCGCGCGGAAAGCGCGGCTGAAAGCTTCGTGCGAGGCGTAGCCCGCTTCGAGCGCCACGGCGAGGATATCCGGCGCACCCGTCGCGAGTGCTCGCGCAGCCTCGGTCAACCGCCGCCCGCGCGCATATTCCATCACCGATCGCCCCGTCGCCGTGCCGAACGCATGTGCGAGGTGATAACGCGAGACGCCCGCCGCCTCGGCGATGCTCGCGAGCGAGAGATCGCGGTGCAAGTTGCGTTCGATGATCCAGAGCGCCTTGTTGGTGAGCGACATGGCCGTTCTCCCGTTTGATCCGGGGCCGATGCTAGCGGCGCCGAAACTCTGCGCTTGATCGATATTGCGGGCAACGCCGCTTGCCTTCACCATGGCCGGGGTTGGCGATTTGGGGGCGCGATTGGGTGTCGGCGAAAGACTGCGGGCCTTCTGGTCCGGTGACGGCGTGCGCACGCCCTGGCTTCGGCGCATCCTGGCCATCGTCTTCGCGTTCTTCGTGCCGCTGCCGATCCTCTATCTCCTCGTCTTCCGCTTCGTGCCGGTGCCGTTCACGCCGGAGATGCTGATCCCGCTCGTGACCGGCGAAGGGGTTCATTATCGCTGGGTGGCGCATGGCGACATCGCCCCCGCGCTGACCCGCGCCGTCATTGCCTCGGAAGACAATGATTTCTGCACGCATCACGGCTTCGACTGGAAGGACATCGACAAGGCGATCAAGGAGCATGAGCGTGGCAAGCGCCTGCGCGGCGCATCCACCATCAGCCAGGAGACGGCGCGCACGCTGTTCCTCTTTCCGGTGCGCAGCTGGATCCGCAAAGGGGTCGAAGCGTATCTGACGGTGCTCGTCGAATTCTTCTGGCCGAAGGAACGCATCCTCACCGCCTATCTCAATCTCGTCGATTGGGGTCACGGCAATTTCGGCGCCGAGGCGGCGTCCGAGGCCTACTTCCACAAATCGGCGGCCCGACTTTCAAGCCGCGAAGCCGCGCGCCTCGCCATCATCCTAGCCGACCCCGATGTCTGGAAAGCCGCCCATCCCGGCCCTTACGTCGCCGCCCGCACCGGCACCATCATGGCGCGCATGAACGAGGTCACACGCGACGGCCTCGATTGGTGCGTGAAACCGTAAATACGATTCAGCGCAGTGGACGCGATGGTTGCGCGGGTAAAAATGCCTAGAGCCTGAACCGCCTTGCGTCTAGATTGCCGCCACCATGCGTCGTTTGACCCATTATCTCCTCTCGCCGCCATCGCGTTTCGCCCGGCTCGTCATCGCGGAGAAGCGGCTGACCTGCGATCTCGCCGCGCCCGACGAAGGCACCGATCACCTGCCGATCTTCACCGATCTCGACGGCACGCGCGTCGTGGGCCTGTGGGCGATCGTCGACCATCTCGAGGGCACGTACCCCGAGCATCCGCTGGCGCCGGAAGATGCCGAAGCCCGTGCGGAAAGCCTCAAATTCCTCGACTGGGCGATGGGGCCTCTCCTGGACGGCGTGGTTCGGCGCATCGTTTACGAAAAGGCCTCGCCCCGTTTCACCGGCGCCGCGGTCCAGCGTGCTCCGGACATGACGGTGATCCGGCAAGGCCGGGAAACGCTAAAGGCGGCGCTCGAGAAGATCGGCACCGCGGGCGAGTTGCACGGCTACCTCGCTTCGCGCGAATGCACGCTGGGCGATCTGGCGGTCGCCGCAAATCTCTCGACGCTCGACTATTTCGGCGAAGTTCCGTGGGCGGATTATCCTGCCGCCGCCGAGTGGTACATCCGCACCAAGTCGCGGCCCTCCTTCCGCTCGATCCTCTCCGATCGCGTTCCGGGCCAGCCGCCCGTCTCCCATTATGCCGAGCTCGACGGCTGACATCCGCGACGAGATCCTCGCCGAGGCGCGCGAGCTGGGTTTCGACGCGGTCCGCATTGCGCCCGCCGAAGCGGCGCCGGATGCGCGCGCGCATCTTGCGCAATATCTCGCCGAAGGCCGCCATGGCGACATGGCATGGATGGAAAAGAACGCGGACAAGCGCGCCGCGCCCCTGACGCTTTGGCCGGAAGCAAAATCCGTTGTCGTCGTCGCCTGCAATTACGCACCCGAGAACAATCCGCTCGACGCGCTGGCGCAGCGGACCAGGGGCGTTATCTCGGCCTATGCCAAAGGTGACGACTATCACGACGTGATGAAGGCAAAACTTCGCCGGCTTGCGGAGTTCGTGCATCGCCGGTTCGGCGCGGAGGTGAAACTCTTCGTCGACACCGCGCCGGTGATGGAAAAGCCGCTGGCGCAGGCTGCGGGCCTCGGCTGGCAGGGCAAGCACACCAATCTCGTCTCCCGCGAGTTCGGCTCATGGCTGTTTTTGGGCTCGCTGTTCACGACGCTGGCGCTTCCGGCGGATGCGCCGGAAGAGGATCATTGCGGGGCATGCCGGCGCTGTCTCGACGCCTGTCCGACGAACGCGTTCACTGCGCCCTATCGTATCGACGCGCGCCGCTGCATCGCCTATCTCACCATCGAGAGTAAGGAACACATCCCGCCGGAGTTCCGCGAAGCCATCGGCAACCGCATTTATGGCTGCGATGACTGCCTTGCCGTCTGCCCGTGGAACAAGTTCGCGCAGCGATCGCGCGAGGCGCGGTTCCATGTCCGCGAGACTTTGCGCGCGCCGTCGCTCGAAGAGCTCGCCAGGCTCGATGACGCCGCGTTCCGCGCGCTCTTCCGCGCCTCCCCGATCAAACGCACCGGCCGCGACCGCTTCGTGCGCAATGTGCTGATCGCCATCGGCAACTCGGGCGACGCCTCACTGGCGCCGTCCGCGGAGGCCCTGCTCGACGATCCCTCGCCGCTCGTCCGCGCCATGGCCGTGTGGGCGCTTGGACGACTGCTCGAAGGCGATGCGTTCTCCGATTTGGCGGACAAGCGGGCGTCGAACGAATATGACGACGCCGTGCGAACCGAATGGCACCGCGCGCGCCTGCCTGAATGATTCACCGCAAAGACGCAAAGGCGCAGAGAAAAAAGATCCTGCGCCCGGACGCGCGCGAAAAACGCCACTGCGTCCACTGCGACCCACCGCATACCCCGCGTTAAATTCTTTCTTTGCGCCTTTGCGCCTTTGCGCCTTTGCGGTGAACTACTTTTTCGCCGGCACGGCCGACGTGAACTCCGCCAGGTGCTGCCGCGCCGCGGCGGCGGCGTCGCCGTTGGGAGCGTCGCGGACGACCGTCTGCCAGTCGGCGCGAGCACCGGCGACATCGCCCGTTTCGAACTTCATCGTGCCGCGTTCCACCAGCGCTTCGGGATAGTCCGGATAGACCGCGAGCGCGTGTGCGATATCGGCGCCCGCCTCCACTTTTCGTCCTTCCGCATGCCGCGCGCTGGCGCGCAACACCCACGCGTCGGCGCGATCCGGATCGAGCGCGAGGAGTCTCGTCAGATCGGATTCGGCGCCGGACCAGTCCTTGCGCGCGGCGCGGGCGCGGGCGTGATCGAACAGGACGTCTTCGTCGCGCGGTGCGAGCAGGACCGCTGTGTCGAGCGAGGCCTCGGCCTTCGCAGGATTGCCCGCCAGCAGCCACGCATTGCCGGCCTGATCGTAGAGCGCGACGCGCAGATCACGTTCCTGGCCCGGCGCGATCATCGCGGCTTCATCGAGACGCATGGCCGCGTCGCCGTAGCGATGCAGCGCCGTCAGCGCGAGCGCCTGGCAATGCAGGGCCGCCGCGCCGCCGCCGGCGGTGTGCCACGCGGACGCCGCGCTTTCCGCGTCGCGCGGGTTCGATTTCACAAGCGTCAGGCAGCGCTGATAGCGGTTGGCGCCGGTGATCACCGGATCATCGAGCAGCGATACGCCGGCGGCGTCGGCCTGCGACCATGCGATCAGCGCGCCGAAGGCAAGGATTGGAAATGCTTTCCGCATCGGGCTAAAAAAGCCTCGCGCGCGCACGAATGCAAGGTCATGGCCCGAAATTTGTTCTGCTTCGGATTTGGTTACTCGGCGGCGGCGCTGGCGCGGCGGCTTTCCATTGACGGTTGGCGCGTAGCCGGCACGGCGCGCTCGGATGACAAAACGGCAAGCTTGCAGCGCGAAGGATTCACCGCTTTTACCTTCGACGGCCTGTCGTGGCCGGATGCGCTCGATGCGGCGCTCGCGGAGGCCGAAGCCATATTGATTTCGACACCACCGACCGAGAACGGCGATCCCGTGTTGCACATCGGCGCTGGTCGGCTTCGTGCGGTCAAGCCGCGCTGGCTCGGTTATCTTTCCTCGACGGGTGTCTATGGCGACAGGCAGGGCGAATGGGTGGACGAGACCGCAACGCCCGCTCCGTCGAGCCCGCGTTCGCAGAAACGGCTTGAGGCCGAACTGGCGTGGCGAGATTTCGCCGGCGAGACCAGTGCTCCGCTCCATATCTTCCGCATCGCCGGCATCTATGGTCCCGAACGCAACGCCCTCGAGAGCCTGCTCGCCGGCACCGCGCGTCGCTTCGAAAAGCCGGGACAGATCTTCTCGCGCATTCATGTCGACGATCTTGCGGCCGTGCTCGCGGCATCGATTGCGAAGCCTTCGCCCGGCGCCATCTACAATGTCTGCGACGATGAACCGGCCTCCCAGGCCGACGTGGTCGCCTTCGGCGCGGAGCTGCTCGGAATGCCACCGCCGCCGCTCGAGAAGTTTGCGGACGCCGAGCCGGGCCTCTCCGAGATGGCGAAAAGCTTCTATCGGGATTCCAAGCGCGTCAGGAACGACAAGATGAAGCGCCAGCTCGGCGTCACGCTTGCCTATCCTACCTATCGCGAAGGGCTCGAGAGCCTCAAATAGCTTTTCGCCGCGCGCGAAATCGGCGATTGTCGCGGCCCAGCACAGAAGAGCGCACCGCCATTTCCGAACGCACCGCCATTCTCCAGATCGTGCCCAAGCTCGAAACGGGCGGCGCCGAACGCACCACCATCGACGTGGCGGAGGCTTTGGTGCGCGAGGGCTTCACCGCCTATGTCGCGACCAAGGAAGGGCGCATGCTCGACGAGCTCGACGACGTCGGCGGCGAATGGGTGCGCCTGCCGGTTCACGCCAAGGCACCGCACACGCTGATCGCCAACGCCTTTCGCCTCCGCGATATCATCCGTGAACGGAAGATCGCGCTGGTCCATGCCCGTTCGCGCGCGCCCGCCTGGAGCGCCTTCTTCGCGACCCGCATGGCAGGCGTGCCGTTCGTTACGACCTATCATGGCATCTACAATGCGAGGAGCGCCGCCAAACGTTTCTACAATTCGGTGATGGCCCGCGGCGACGCGGTGATTGCCAATTCGGAATGGACCGCCCGGCACATCGCCCGCGAATATCGCTTCAGGCCGAAGAAGCTCATCGTCATTCCCCGCGGCGTCGACATGGTGCGATTCGATCCGGCGAATGTACCGGCAGAACGCGTCGAGGCCTTGCGGCGACGCTGGAACGTCAAGCCGGGCGAGACCGTCGTGCTGCTCCCCGGACGGCTGACGCGCTGGAAAGGCCAGGCGATCCTGATCGATGCCCTGGCGCAGCTGAAACGCGCCGGAAGGCTCGGGCCGGTGCGAGTCGTGCTCGCGGGCGACGCACAGGGGCGCAACGATTACGAAGCCCAGCTGTGGCTGCAGGCGACGACGCAGGGACTCGACAGTCAGGTGATGATCGTCGGCCACGAAAGCGACATGCCCGCCGCCTATCTCGCCGCCGACATCGTCGTCTCCGCTTCGACCGATCCGGAGGCGTTCGGCCGCGTGGCTGCGGAAGCCGGCGCCATGGAGCGCCCGGTGATCGCGACCGATCACGGCGGCGCCCGCGAAGTCGTTCTGCCGGGCCAATCGGGGCTTCTGGTCCCGCCGGGCGACGCGGCGATCCTGGCCGACGCGCTGGTGACGCTGATGAAGGCGGGGCCGGAGGCGCGCGCCGAGATGGGCCGCGCCGCCCGCGCCCATATCGCAAAACGCTACACGGTCGAACGCATGTGCGCCGACACGCTCAAGGTTTATCGGGACCTGCTTCATTAACGGCCGCACTTGCACTAGCCTCCCGGCCGAGCATGGAGGGACGAATGCGACTGGGGCTGGCCGCGGTGTTCGCCGCGTTGATGATGGTGTTGTCCGGCATGGCGATGGCGGACGAAGGCCCGAAGGCCGCGCCGACGACGCACGTAACCGAGCGGACGCTGGCGCCGATCGCCTCGCCGCAGGCCGGCTTCGACGCCTGGAAGGCGACGAAAGCCTATCTTTCGCAGGTCAAGGGCGAAGCCCGCGCCAAATCCGATTCCTATTTTGAAGGCGGCTATGTGCTGATCCTGGTCGACGCCGTCTACGCGATCATCGTCTCGGCCATTCTTCTGTGGCTGGGGATTTCCGCGCGCATCCGCGATTTCGCGCAACGACAGACGAAGTCGCGCTTCTGGCAGGTGCCGATCTATGTGATCGCCTACACCATACTGACCATCGCGATGACCTTTCCACTCACTGTTTACGAGGACTTTTTCCGCGAGCATGCCTACGGGCTTTCCAACCAGAATTTCATGCAGTGGTTCGGCGATTTCGGCAAAGGCTTTGGCATCAATATCATCGTGGTCACGATCTTCGCGACGGTCCTCTACTCGGTAATCCGCCGCGCGCCGCGGACCTGGTGGATTTGGGGCACGGTCGTCACAATCGCCTTCATGCTCATCGGCTCGGCGATTTACCCGGTCTTCATCGCGCCTGTCTTCAACCAGTATCAGCCCCTGCACGAAGGCGCCCTGAAGGACCGAATCCTTTCGATCGCACGCTCCGAAGGCATTCCCGCCACAAACGTCTACGAGTTCGACGCCTCGCGGCAGACCAAGCGTGTCTCCGCCAATGTGTCGGGCATGTTCGGCACCACGCGCATCTCGATGAACGACAATCTCCTCAATCGCTGCACGCCAGACGAGATCGTCGCAGTGCTTGGCCACGAGATGGGTCACTATGTGCTCGATCACGTATGGCTGCTGACAAGCTGGTTCGGGATTCTGTTCTTTGTGGGCTTTGCTTTCGTTCATTGGGGTTTCGGTATCCTGGTGCGAAGGTACGGAAAGCGTTGGGGTGTTACGACAATCGACGATCCGGCAGGCCTGCCCGTACTGATGGCGCTCTTCACGATCTTCTTCCTCGTTGCGACGCCCGTGCGCAACACCATCACGCGGACAGCGGAAGCGCAGGCCGACATTTTCGGCGTCAACGCGGTGCGTCAGCCGGACGGCTTCGCCAAGGCGACCTTGATGCTGGCCGAGTACAGGAAGCTCGAGCCGACGCCGCTCGAAGAATTTGTCTTCTACGATCACCCGTCGGGCCGCTCGCGCATTTACATGATGATGCGCTGGAAAGCGGAGCATCTGAACGACTGGGACATCAAGAATGGGCCCAAATCGCCGCAGTAATTTTCCGGTCGCGACATGATGGGGTTTGACCGCACGCCGGGGCGGGCGCTGCATTTCGCGGCGCATAGCCATCATCCCTGGCCCGATGCGAGCTTCGGCGGGCACGAAGCGGCGTGGCTGGATGCGGCGCGCCTGCTCGACCGCAAATGGGATCATGTCTTTGCCGAGGTGATCCCGGCGGCGCAGGCGCATGTGGCCCGCGTTCTCCACCTGCCCGATCCGAAGACCATCGCCTTCGGGCCGAACACCCATTCCTTTGTCGTGCGCCTCCTCTCGTGCTTTCCGGCGGACAGACCGGTGCGTGTGCTGACGACCTCCTCCGAGTTCATGAGCTTTGCGCGGCAGATTGCGCGGAGCGAGGAGGACGGTAGCGCCGTGGTCACGCGCGTTGCGACGGGGCCGTTCGACACCTTCGAAGCGCGCTTCGCCGAGGCCGCGGCGAAAGACGATTACGATCTCGTCTTCTTCAGCCAGGTCTTTTTCGATTCTGGCTTTGCCGTGCACGATCCGGCGAAGATCGTGGCGGCCGTACGCAAGCCCGAGACATTCATCGTCATCGACGGCTATCACGCCTTCATGGCCGTGCCGGTCGACGTTTCGGCCATCGCGAAACGCGTCTTCTATCTCGCCGGCGGCTACAAATATGCGATGGCCGGCGAAGGCTGCTGCTTTTTGCACTGTCCGCCCGGCTACGGTGCGCGGCCCCGCGATACGGGCTGGTATGCGGGTTTCGAGGCGCTCGAAGGCGGCGCGGCAGGTGTCGGCTACGCGAAGGACGGCAGCCGCTTCCTCGGCGCGACGTTCGATGTGTCGGCGCTTTACCGCTTCAACGCGGTGCAGGACTGGCTCGAAAGCGAAAGCCGCTCCGTCGGGCAAATGCTCGAGCATGTCCGCGGCCTCGAACGCGCGTTTCTCGATGCACTCGACAAAACGAAGGCGCCGATCGCGTCGTCGATGCTTGTCGTTCCTGATGAAACGCATCGCGGCCGCTTCCTCGCCTTCCGCACACCACGCGCGGGAGAAATCGTCGAAAAGCTGCTTGCGAAAAACATCATCACCGACAGCCGTGGCGACCGGCTGCGCATCGGCTTCGGGATCTATCACACCAAGGACGATGCGCTGCGGCTGTCGGAAGCGTTGCGCAAGTTCTAGGACTGTTCCGGTACGGCCGAAAGAACCCCTCGCCAATCGACGACCTACCGCATCCGTGCCGCAAGGAGTGTGGTGACATAGGGAACTGAGAAAGTGTCGCCGCCGGTACAAGACCGCTCGATCAGGCTCCGTAACCTTCCCAAGGCTTCGCGCTCGCCAAGAGATCGAATCACGTTTTGCATTTGCACGGTTGAAAGGCACATACCGACAAATTCATCCGGCCGCATGTCCCGACGCCACGCATGACGAAACTCCTTCAGCCCGTCAACTCGCGGAGTTTCCGCGAGTTCTCTCCGAAACGTGCCGTCGCGGAGAAGAGCGATGCCCAAACCCGCGCGTTCGGTTCCAGTCGCGCTGTCGTTATAAGCATTGAATTCGGCCACAAAGTGCTCGTAGCCCGACATGAATGAATTCGAAGAGTCACGCTCGTTGTAGAGAACGGCCAACGTTCCTCCTTTCGCCAGGAGTCGCGCAGCCTCCGCAAGGAATTTCTTCCGATCCAGCCAGTGAAGACACTGCGCAGCTGTAATTACTGCCGCGCTCGCATCCGGCAAGGGCATAGACTCCGCGCTCGCCTCAACCAAAATTGTCGTGCCGATGTGGATCGTCTTGCGCGCCCGTACAATCATGTCGTGATTTGGCTCTACTCCGACATATTGAAAATTTTGCCCAAATGTTGAATGGAGTTGATCCAGCAAAATCCCCGTGCCCGTGCCGACATCCACTATGTAGCCATGCGGAATCGGTGTGGCGTTCACCTTCAACTGATCGAGAAGTGCAACCGGATAATTCGGTCGAAATGATTCGTAGTTTGCCGCGAGGCCGTCGAAAGCTTTCGTGGTAGAGGCCAAGACCGATCTCCTTCAGTCCAACTTCAACGAGCAACATTCGGCCTAAGTCCACTCCGTTTCGCGAGCTGCTCGTGCCGCAGCTATCTTGCAATCGCGGATTCAAACGCCGCGATCAGCGGATCGTCCTTCACGAACACATAGTCCGCATCCTGCGCCGTGACCGCGCCGTCGCCGTGCTTGCGCAGCAGCTCGATCGCGGCCATCAGCCGATCGCGCGGACAGAGGATGGCGCATTCGCCCGCCACGTTGCCTGCCGACGGCCGCGACAGGATCGAAGCTCCCGTCGCCTTCGTGAGGCCCGCGAGAGCCTGATCCGGATTGCCGTCGAGACGCACGCGCAACACCAGCGAAGCCTTCGCGCGTTCCCGCGCCGACAGCCGCGTGATGAGCGTGACCGCCGCGGCGCGTGCGTCCTCGGACCATTCCGCCCTGAGGCTGGCGGCGAGCTGCGCCTGGCTTTTGAGGATCGTGCCGTCTTCCAGCGTCTTGAGGTTGTTGGCGGCGAGCGTCGCGCCTGTGGTCATGATGTCGACGATGGCTTCGGCGGTACCGGCGGCCGGCGCGCCTTCCGTGGCGCCCGCGCTTTCGACGATGCGGTAATCCCAGATGCCGGCCTTGGCGAAGAAGCTGCGCGTCAGCCCGACGAATTTCGTGGCGATCCTGAGGCGCCGGCGATGGCGCTGGTAAAACGCCGCGCAGACATCGTCGAGATCGGCCATGGTCGAGACGTCGATCCAGGACTGCGGCACCGCAACGACGACGTCGGCGTAACCGAATCCCAGCGGCTTCAGAAGCGCGATCGATCCTTCGAGCGCCGGCAGCGACTCGCGGATCAGGTCTTCGCCGGTGATGCCGAGATGCACATCGCCCGCGGTCAGCGCGTCCGCGATTTCCGACGCCGACAAGAGCCGCACCTCGATGTCCGCAAGGCCCGACAGCGTGGCGCGATAGCCGCGCGCTCCGGCCGCCTGCTTCATCGCAAGGCCGGCATCGGCGAAATAATCCTGGACCTGCTCCTGCAGGCGGCCTTTCGACGGCACGGCGACGATCAGCGACGCGCTCATTTCGCGCCCTTCGCCTGTGCGCCGCGCGCCCCCAGCGTGCGTTCCGTGCGGATGACGAAGCCGATCGCCGGAACCGGCTTCTTCGCGCCCAGTTGCTCCACCAGCGTGTCGTAACGGCCGCCGCCGGCGATCTGCACGGGGCCTTCCGCGTCGCGCGCCCACAGCTCGAAGACGAAGCCCGTGTAATATTCCATGTTGCGGCCGAAGCGCGCCGCGAAGCTCACCTGCTTGTCGCCGATGCCGAGGGCTTTGAGCGTTTCGAGACGCTTGGTCATCGCGCTGAGCGGCGCGGCCAGCGACACGCCCGCCTTCTTCGCCAGCGCTTCAATCTGCTTGATGGCGGCATGCGCATCGCCGGTGATGGCGAGGAGCTGGCCGATCAGCTCCGCGATATTGGAATCGAGCCGCAGCGCGGATGCATCGGCCGCCTGTTCGATCAGGCGATCGACGATCTCCTCGCGCGTGCGTGCGCCCTGCGGCCGTGCGCTCAACAGATCCATCAGGCCTTCGAAGGCGGGACGCGCCTCCTTCGGCTCGAGCGTGCCCAGATGCGCGAGAAGCCGCTGCGCGTCGCTGGAGGCGCCGCGCGAGAGGCGCTCCAGCAGCGCTTCGAAATAACCGGTCCGCCAGAAGTGGCGCTTCAATCTCCCGCGCCATTGCGGCGGGATATCGAGCGCATCGACGAAGGCATTGAACAGGCCTAGATCGCCGACCTTGACGGTGAAATCCTTGAGGCCCGCCGCACGCAAGGCTTCGACCGTCAGCGTGAGGATCTCTGTTTCCGCGGCGGCGCGATCGTCATGGCCCAGAAGCTCGACGCCCGCCTGGTAGAACTGCGTCGGCCGCTCGGGCTCCGCCGGCTGGTGACGGAAGACGAGGCCGTTGTAGCAGAGCCGCGCGGGATATTTGCCGCCCGACGCCAGATGCGCGCGGCAGACGGGGATGGTCAGATCGGGTCTGAGACACAAATCCTGTCCCGCGGGATCGGTGAGCACGAAGGTGCGTCTGCGGATTTCCTCGCCGGCCCGGTCGAGAAAGATTTCCGCGGGCTGCAGCACCGAGCAATCGGTGAGCGCATAACCGTGCTTCGCAAAGACGCCGAGGATCGCGTCGGCTTGCGCGTCCAGCGCCGCGAGGCGAGCGGCATCGTAATCGGGAAAGGCCGCCATGGATCAGCCTCCGCCGAGCATGGCGCGCAGTTCATGCACGAGATCGGCGCGCTTCACCGATTTCTGCGCCGGACGATCCTTCACCCAGGCAGCTCTGCTCTCGACCGATTTCGCCATCTCGGCGCCGAGCGCCAGGTCCTTCAGCGTCACCTCGCCTTTGGCGCGCTCGTCGGAGCCTTCGATGACCGCAATCGCCGCGCCTCTGCGATCGGCATATTTCAATTGATCGCCGAACTTGCGTGTGCCGGTGTAGGCCTCGCTGCGGATGCCGGCGCGGCGCAATTCGGCGGCGATCGCGAAACTCGACTCGACATTGTCGAGCGCCAGCACGACGACCAGCGGCGACAGCGCCTGCTGCCGGCGGTCGCGCAGCGCCGACAGAAGCCGGCTGACGCCGATCGAGATGCCGACGGCCGGCACCTGCTGTCCCGTGAAGCGGGCGATGAGATCGTCATAGCGCCCGCCGCCGACCACCGAGCCGAACACGATCTTCTCGCCCGCTTCGTTGGTGACGGGGAATGTCAGCTGCGCTTCGAACACCGGGCCGGTGTAATATTCGAGGCCGCGGATGACGCTGGTGTCGATGACGGCCTGGTCGTCGCCGCAACCTGCGGCGCGCACGAGATTGAGAATCGTGCCCAGCTCCTGCAGCGCCTGCGAGGTTGCGAAGCGATCCTTCGTGCCCGTCAGCAATTCCATCACCAGCGAGGTCTGCTTCGCATCGAGGCCCGCGCCTTTGGTGAAATCGCCGGAGTCGTCCTTGCGGCCCGCACCCAGCAATTGCACGACGCCCTGTTCGCCCAGCCGGTCGAACTTGTCGATGGCGCGCAGCACCGCGCCGCGCTGCGTTGCAGCCACATCGGCGGCGGAGAGAACTTCGTCGAGCAAGCGGCGGCTGTTGATCTTGATCACATATTCGCCGCGCTTGAGGCCGGCCGCTTCCAGCGCATCGGCGGCCATCATCAGCAATTCCGCATCCGCCGACGGCGACGACGAGCCGACCGTGTCGGCATCGAATTGCGTGAACTCGCGATAGCGCCCCGGGCCAGGCTTCTCGTTGCGCCAGACCTGTCCCACCTGATAGCGGCGGAAGGGCTTCGGCAGGTGCTGGAAGTTCTCGGCCACGTAGCGCGCCAGCGGCGCCGTCAGGTCGTAGCGCAGCGACAGCCACTGGCCGTCGTCGTCCTTCAGCGAGAAGACGCCTTCGTTGGGCCGGTCGACATCGGGCAGGAACTTGCCCAGCGCATCGGTGTATTCGAAGGCCGGCGTCTCCAGGGGCTCGAAGCCGTAGGATTCATAGACCCGCGCGATGGTGGCCAGGCACGCCCGCTCGGCCGCGATCTCGGCGGCGGTGCGGTCGCGGAAGCCTCGCGGCAGCCGCGCCTTGGGGCGGGTGGTCTTTTCCGTGCTCATCTGGCCTCGATCCCCGGTCCTCGCGGGGACGGCCTAGATAGCGGCTGGCCTTTGGCGGAGCAAGGAAGGGCCTCCGCCGTCTACTTCGCCGCCTTCTGCGGGTGCTTTTTGGCGTCCCAGAGCGCATGTGCGCGGTCGAGGACATAGGCCCGGATGGCCGTCACGTCGTCCTTCTTGAGCAGATCCTTGAACGAGGCCATGCCGCCGTCGGCGAGCGCACCGCCCAACACGATGTTGTCGTACTGGCTCCAGATCTCCGGCGGCACGGTGCGCAGGTCCGGCAGCACGCCGTCGGACTCCGCGAAGAAGCCGTGGCAGACGGTGCAGTTCCGGTGGAACGCATCGAAGCCCTTAGCGATGGTCGCGGCGTCGGCCGTCTGCGGCGGCGGCTCGACATTCGGATTGCCCTCCGGCTGGAGCGCCGCGACCTGCTGCTTGCCGCCCAGCTTGAAGACGAAGAGTCGGCCCTGGTTGGTCCCGGTCCTGACGACGGCTGTCGTCGGGTCCTTGAGGCTCGCAAGGCCGCCTGCCCCGCCCCAGCCCGCCAGCAGCGCGATATATTGCTGGCCGTCGACGGCGTAGCTGACCGGCGGCGCCAGGATGCCGGTCTTCAGATCGATCGACCACAGCTTCTCGCCGGTCTTCGCATTGTAGGCCGCGAAGATGCCGTCGGCGCCGCCGCCGAAGACAAGACCGCCGGCCGTCGCGAGCAACCCGCCGTTCCAGTTGCCGCCCAGCTGCTGGTGCCAGACTTCCTTCTGCGCGACCGGATCCCACGCCTTGATGTAGCCGGTCGACGGCGGCGGCGGCTTGCCGCTCTGGATCGCCGCCATCACCGCTTTCGAGACCGCGGCGAAATCGTTGCCGGTGTTCCACGCGCGCGGCTTCCAGACGAATTTCTCCGACGGCGCGAAGATCGCCGCGCCGTCCATCGCCGGGATATAGACGAGACCCGTCTCCGGACTGAACGCCATCGGCTGCCAGTTGTGGCCGCCGGTTTCCTGCGGCATCACCACCGTGACCTTGTCCTTGTAGCGCGCCCCGGGATTTTCGATCGGCTTGCCGGTCTTCGGATCGATGCCGGTGGCCCAGTTCATCACCGCGAACGGCTTCGCCGAGATGAGCTTTCCGGTGGCGCGATCGAGCACATAGAAGAAGCCGTTCTTCGGCGCCTGGATCAGCACGTGGCGGAGCCGTCCGTCGATCGTCAGGTCGGCGAGGATCATGTGCGAGGTGGAATCGAAGTCCCACGTGTCGCCGGGCGTCGTCTGGTAATACCAGGCGAGCTGTCCCGTCTTCGCATGGATGGCGAGGATCGAGGAGAGATAGAGATTGTCTCCGCCGCCGGGCGAGCGGTCGTTCCTGTCCCACGGCGCGCCGTTGCCCGTGCCGACATAGAGAAGATCGAGCGCGGGATCGTAGGACATCGAATCCCACGGCGATCCGCCGCCGCCCATCTTCCACCAGCGCGACGCCGGCGACCACGTCTTCATCGCGGCGGCCATCGCGGGATTTTCCGGCTTCTTCCTGGGATCGCCGGGCACGGTGTAGAAGCGCCAGGCGAGCTTGCCGGTGTCGGCATGATAGGCGCTGATATAGCCGCGCGCATCGAATTCCGAGCCGCCATTGCCGATGACGACGAGTCCGTCGACGATGCGCGGTGCGCCGGTGATCGTGTAGGCGCGTTTGCGATCGATGGTGTTGATGTCCCAGACGGGCTTGCCGTTCGCCGCATCCAGTTTCACGAGACGGCCGTCGAGCGTGCCGACATAGACCGCGCCCTTCCACACCGCGACGCCGCGGTTCGGCACGTCGCAGCACGCATAGCGGCCCCAGGCGCCGGGCACCTGCGGATCATAGGCCCAGATCTCCTTGCCGGTCTTCGCATCGAGCGCCCAGACCTTGCTCCACGCCGCGGTGACATACATGACCCCGCCGACGACGACCGGCGAGCCTTCCAGCGCGCGCGTCGAATAGGTGCGGTATTCCCAGGCGACGCCTAAGTCCTTCACGTTCGCCGTGTTGATCTGTTTCAGCGGCGAGAAGCGCTGCTCGAAATAGGAGCGGCCGTTGTCCAGCCATTCGCCTGCGGCCGGATGGGCGATGCGCGCGCCGTCGACATCGGCGGCCGGGTTGGTGCCTTGCGCCGGCGCGGCCGTGACGGCCGCTGCGGTGACTGACAGGCAAGCCGCGGCGAACAGCGCCGCCAGCGTGAAAGCTCTCATGGTTTTCCGCCCCTTTATCCCGCTCCCGAATCCGGCGGGTCCGATACGTTAGGAAGATAGTTCGTGGGCGGCAAGCGCCGCGGGAGCTCCCCTGGTATCAGGGGTCAGGATCAGGGGGCGAAAAAATCTGTCCCGCGCGGCGCGTGCGTCCGGGCCTTGCGTGATCGGACTTTCCCCTGCGCCGGCGTCCGGAGGCAAGGCGAAAAGCAGGGGTGCTGAGGGTGGAAATCATCCGTTTACGTTCTTTCAGGGATGGCGCAGATGCCGGCAAAGAAAGTTGAACCACAGAGGCAGTGAGGCACAGAGATACTGAGCCTGTCGCCAGGATCATGCGCCGCTTTCAGAAGACGTCTTGCGCGCGTTCCGCCGAGGTTGTCGTGGCGCAGGAGGAACGCGCGCAGGCGAACCTCAAAAGCGGGACGTGCTCTTTGGGACGCCCTCGCTCTCTCAGTACCTCTGTGTCTCTGTGGTGAATCTTTCTGGAACGCGCAGCCTGCGCGGTGCCGGTGTCCAAGACGCGCAGGGTGGAAATCATCTGTGTACGTCCTTTCAGGGATGGCGCAGGTGTCGGCAAAGAAAGTTGAACCACAGAGGCAGTGAGGCACAGAGATATCGCGGCTCGCCCCGAGACTGTGCGCCCCTTTCAAGGGAATTTCTTGCGCGCGTTCCGCCGAGGTTGGTCGTGGCGCAGGAGGAACGCGCGCAGGCGAACCTGGAAAGCGGGACGTGCTCTCTGGGATGCCCTCGCTCCCTCAGTGCCTCACTGCCTCTGTGGTGAATCTTTCTGGGACGCGCAGCCTGCGCGGTGCCGGTGTCCGAGACGCGCAGGGTGGAAATCATCCGTGTACGTCCTTTCAGGGATGGCGCAGGTGTCGGCAAAGAAAGTTGAACCACAGAGGCAGTGAGGCACAGAGATATCGCGGCTCGCCCCGAGACTGTGCGCCCCTTTCGAGGGAATTTCTTGCGCGCGTTCCGCCGAGATCGGTCGTGGCGCAGGAGGAACGCGCGCAGGCGAACCTGGAAAGGCGGGACGTGCTCTCTGGGACGCCCTCGCTCCCTCAGTGCCTCACTGCCTCTGTGGTGAATCTTTCTGGGACGCGCAGCCTGCGCGGTGCCGGTGTCCGAGACCCAGTTTTTCGTTGTACCGAAATGCTACCACCATTTGATCAAACGGCGCATGCGAACGGTGCGGCAACATTGATGACGGATATGCGTTTTCTTGTCGTGCCTCTCGCGAAAGGAGCCTGAGCTATGGCGCATTCCGGTCGAGAATCCCACCAACACGGGCCCGGCTGCGGGCACATCGCGGTCCGCCACGAAGGCCACGTAGACTATCTCCAGGACGGCCATTTGCAGCATGTGCGCAACGGCCGGGTCGACGAGCACGTCATCGGCGTAACTTCCAGCACGCCCGACCGCTGCACGCCGGACTTGCATTGCGAACATGTGCACGGTCCCGGCTGCGGGCACGAAGCGGTTCCGCACGGCAACCACACCGATTATCTGGTGCGCGGGCACTTGCATCATCCGCACGGGACGCACTGCGACGATCACGGTCCTGTGCAGCTTGTATAGGGGCGCGCAGGCGAACCTGGAAAGCGGGACGTGCTCTTGGGGACGACCTCGCTCTCTCGGTGCCTCACTGCCTCTGTGGTGAATCTTTCTGAGACGCGCAGCCTGCGCGGTGCCGGTGTCCGAGACGCACAGGGTGTAATCATCCGTGTGCGTCCTTCAGGGATGGCGCAGATGTCGGCAAAGAAAGTGAACCACAGAGGCAGTGAGGCACAGAGATACCGAGCCTGTCGCCAGGATCATGCGCCGCTTTCAGAAGGCTTCTTGCGCGCGTTCCGCCGAGGTTGTCGTGGCGCAGGAGGAACGCGCGCAGGCGAACCTGGAAAAGCGGGACGTGCTCTTTGGGACGCCCTCGCTCTCTCAGTGCCTCACTGCCTCTGTGGTGAATCTTTCCGGGACGCGCAGTTTGCGCGGTGCCGGTGTCCGAGATGCACAGGGTATGATCATCCGTGTACGTCCTTTCAGGGACGCCGCAGATGTCGGCAAAGAAGTTGAACCACAGAGGCAGTGAGGCACAGAGATACCGAGCCTGTCGCCAGGATCATGCGCCGCTTTCAGAAGGCTTCTTGCGCGCGTTCCGCCGAGGTTGTCGTGGCGCAGGAGGAACGC
>DATKON010000166.1:0-2062 GCA_035524575.1 Rhizomicrobium sp. | reverse complement strand
GGCCTGCGCGAAGGCGGGACGTGTCCCTTGATGGCGGTCATCGCATCCTCCCTTTTTCCCCCCGACGATCAGCCAAGCGGGCGCTTGCGTCAACCTCCGGCTCCGGGCCGGGGCGGCTCGTCGTTCACGCCTTGACTGCCCCGGCGGTGAGCCCGGACACGATGTAGCGCTGCGCCATGAGGAACATCAGGATCGCCGGCAGGATGGTGAGCGTGATGAAGGACAGCACCAGCTGCCAGGAGGTCGAATACTGGCCCTGATAGGCCATGAGTCCCAGCGTCCAGGGGTAACGCCACTCGCTGTCGAGCACGACGAGCGGCAGGAGGTAGCCGTTCCAGCTGGCGACGAACGAGATCACGGCGACCGTGGACAGGATCGGCCCCGAGAGCGGCAGCGTGATGTAGAAGAAAAAGCGGAAGTAACCGCACCCATCCATCATCGCCGCGTCCAGGAGCTCGCCGGGAAGCTGCTTGAAGGCGTTGCGCAAGAGGAGGACGCTCATCGCCAGCGCAAAGGCGACCTGAGGCAGGATCACGCCCCAATAGGAATCGAGAAGGCCGAGGTCGCGGACCTTGATGAAAATTGGCGGGATCGCCGTCGCGAGCGGGAACAGGAGCCCGAGCTGCAGATAGTTCAGCAGAAAGCGGTCGCCGAAGAACCGCAAGTGGGCGAAGGTGAAGGCCGCCATCGACGACAGCGCGAGCGTGAGCGCCACGGTGAAAGCCGCAATCAGCAGCGAATTGCCGAGCACCTGCCAATAGCGATGTCCGGTCAGGATCTCCCAATAGTTCTTCCACACCCAGGCGTGCGGCAGGGCGAAGGGATGGGCCTGCAGATCGCCGAGATCCTTGAAGCCGTTCAGCGCCGTGGCGAGGATCGGCACGAGCACCGTGCCCGCAAGGACGACGAGCGCGGCTAAGAGCGCGACGCTCGCCAAAGCGCCCGGGCGACGGCCCGTAGGTTCATGCGCCGCCGCAGCGGCGTGTTTGATCGCAATCGAGGTCTCAGTCATCGCGCATGAAGAGGCGTCTGTAGCCGAAGGCGAAAGTCACGCAGATGATGAACAGCACGACGCCGACCGCCGAGCTGAAGCCGAAACGCATTCGCGTGATGCCGAAAAAATAGAGGAAGGAGACCATGGTGTTGGTCGTCTCGAACGGACCGCCGCCGGTCAGCGGCACGATGATGTCGAAGAGCTGCAGCGAGCCGACGACCGAGAAGAAGATCGACAGCCGGATCATCGGCCCGAGCAGCGGCAGAGTGATATGCCAGAACCGCTGGAACGGGCTCGCCCCGTCCATCTCGGCCGCCTCGAGCAGCGATCTGTCGATGCTTTGCAGGCCGGCGACGTAAAGCATCGTATAGAAGCCGAAATATTTCCAAAGGATGACGATCAGGACGGCGCTGAACGCCCAGGTCTTGTCGGCGAGCAGATAATAGGGCGCGAGGCCGAGCGCGCCGGTGATCACGCTGGACAGCCCGTAGCTTCCGTCGAACATGAAGCGCCAGATCAAGCCGGCCGCGACGTCGGCGAGGATATAAGGCAGGAAGAAGATCATCCGGAACCAGACGGCGCCGGGGATCCGCCCGGCCACCATCAGCGCCACGCCGAGCGCGAGCGGCAGCTGGACGAGGAGGGAGGCGGCGATGACGAGAACGTTGTTGAAGAGCGAGCGGGTGAAGGTGGCGTTGTTGAACAGGTAGCCGTAGTTCTTGAGCCCGATGAATTTCTCGGGCGGGCCATATCCGTCCCAGTTGAAGAAGCCGTACCAGGCGGCCTGCGCCATCGGCAGCGCGACGAACACGGTGAACAGCAGAAGCGCCGGCGGCAGGAAGATGACGACAATCGCCCAGCCGTTGGCGGACATCCGCCGGGAGGGTTCGACATAGGCCGTCTGAATCGCCGTCACGAAGCCGAGCCTCGCTTTGTTGCATCAGGGCCGGCCCCGTCGCGTCGGGCGGCGGGGCTGGAGGGGAATTCGAAGCTGCCGCTACTGCTGCTCGGCGGCGTCCTGGAGCGCCGCCGCCCCCGCCTCGGGCGTCATCTGCCCGGCCGCGACCG
>DATKON010000165.1:0-29327 GCA_035524575.1 Rhizomicrobium sp. | reverse complement strand
CGGGGCCTAACGTGGTGGACGTGCGCAAGCTGTACGGCGACGCCGACGTATTCACCTTCGATCCCGGCTTCACCTCGACCGCCAGCTGCGAGAGCGACATCACCTATATCGACGGCGACCAGGGCGTGCTGCTGTATCGCGGCTACCCGATCGACCAGCTCGCGGAACATTCGAACTTCCTCGAGGTCTGCTATCTGATCCTGCACGGCGAACTGCCGAGCAAGAAGGAGATGGAAGGCTTCGACAAGGCCATCACCTATCACACGATGGTGCATGAGCAGCTGTCGTCGTTCTTCCGCGGCTTCCGGCGCGATGCGCATCCGATGGCGATCATGTGCGGCGTGGTCGGCGCGCTTTCGGCCTTCTATCACGACTCCACCGACATCAACGATCCGCGCCAGCGCGAGATCGCCTCGCACCGCCTGATCGCGAAAATGCCGACGCTCGCCGCGATGGCGTTCAAATATCACGTGGGCCAGCCTTTCGTGTATCCGCTCAACAATCTCGGCTACACGGAGAACTTCCTGCGCATGTGCTTTGCGGTGCCGTGCGAGGAATACAAGATCAATCCGGTGCTGGCCAAAGCGCTCGACACGATCTTCATCCTGCACGCCGATCACGAGCAGAACGCCTCGACCTCGACGGTGCGCCTCGCGGGCTCGTCGGGCGCCAATCCGTTCGCCTGCATCGCGGCCGGCATTGCCTGCCTCTGGGGCCCGGCGCATGGCGGCGCCAATGAAGCGGCGCTCAAGATGCTGGAGGAGATCGGCTCCGTCGACCGGATCCCGGAATTCATCCGGCGCGCGAAAGACAAGAACGATTCCTTCCGGCTGATGGGCTTCGGCCATCGCGTCTACAAGAACTACGACCCGCGCGCGAAGGCGATGCAGGTCCAGGCCCATGCGGTGCTCGACGAGCTCGGCATGCACAACGATCCGCTGCTGAAGGTTGCGCTCGAGCTCGAGAAGATCGCGCTCAAGGACGACTATTTCGTCGAGAAGAAGCTCTATCCGAACATCGATTTCTATTCCGGCATCACGCTGAAGGCGCTGGGCTTCCCGACCAGCATGTTCACGGCCCTCTTCGCGCTCGCGCGCACCGTCGGCTGGATCGCGCAGTGGAAGGAAATGATCGAGGATCCGCACCAGAAGATCGGCCGTCCGCGGCAGCTCTACACGGGTGCGAAAGAGCGCAACTACGTGCCGGTGTCCAAGCGCTGATCAGACGTCACGTGAGGGGATGATGGCTGAGCGCCAATCCGTGGTCATCATCCCGCTCCCGACGGCGGACAATGCCGTCACCTATGCCGCGGCCCGCCTCGTCTTCGAGGACGGACGGCCCTTCGCGGAAGCCGTCGTGGAAATCCCGGGAACGCGCTTCGCGCCGCCGCGCCGGATTTCGCTTTCGCCGCACAGTCTGACGCGCCTGCGCGACGGCAATGCCGCGCGGCCCGATCTCTATCTCTACGAAGGCATGATCCTGCCCGCGCCGCCGCAGGCGATGGACTAGAGCCCGACTATTCGCGATTGAAGCGAGCACATCGCAATCCTCCCCCGAACATAGTTCGGGGGAGGTGGATTGACACGCGCAGCGTGGCAAGACGGAGGGGGCATCGCGACGCCTGTCTCGCCCGTGTCAGCCCCCTCCACCGCTGCGCGGTCCCCCTCCCCCGAACTTCGTTCGGGGGAGGATTAGACCAAGTTAAGTCATTGAGATAAAAGGAAGAAATTCTGCTTGACACGTATGAACCATATTGGTATATAAGACTGATTTGGTCTAATAAGGTCCGCCCTTGGCGCTCGTGCCTGCCCTCCTCCGCCGTCTCGCGCATTTCATCCGTGTGCTGATGGAATTGGCCCTGCGCCACCCTGTTCTTCGTCATGGGACCGGGGCGCGGAATGCCGGAAAGGCCCGTCGCAACGGCACCGGATGCACATCGCGGCGAGACCGCAAAAAATTCCACCCTGAATTTCACCCTGATAGCAGGGGAGAAGCGGATGCTCCCTCAACCGCCGGCCGGCCTGTCGACGAACGCCAGCAGCGCCCGCGCGGCTCTGAGGCTCGGCTCTTCGCCGCCGACGCCGAGCGTCGTGCCGATCAGTTTCAGATCCTCGATCTGCCTGCGCCGCTCCGCCGTGTCGCCCAGCAGCGGCCGCAGTGCGCGCGCCAGGTTCTCGCCCGTGCAGTCCTGCTGGATGAATTCGGGGATTGCGGCCCGGTCGAGGATGATGTTGCCGAGCGTTGCGAAGCGCACATTGATGAAGGCGCGCGCCAGCGCGAAGGTGAGCCAGCCGAGCCTGTAGCCGACCACCATCGGCGTGCCCGCAAGCGCCAGCTCGGTCGTCACCGTGCCGGAGGCGGCGAGCGCCGCGTCGGCCGCATTGAACGCGGCGAACTTGTCGTCCTCGCCATCGAGAATGTGCAGCGGCACGGGCCAGTTTGCGGCGCGATGGCGCACGGCGGCGGCGACATGCGGCACGGTCGGCAGCAGGCAAACAAGGCCCGGTATCTCGCGCGCAAGTCTCGCGACGGCGTCGCGGAACGGCGGCATCAGGAGCCTGACCTCGTTCATGCGGCTGCCGGGCAGGACGGCGAGCACTTTGGCGTCGGCTGCAATGCCGAGCCGCGCGCGCAACCGGTCTCCGCCCGTCATGCGTTTCGCGCGTTCGATTACGGGATGGCCGACAAACGTCGCATGCAGGCCGTGTTTCTCGAAGAACGGCGCTTCGAACGGCAGCAGCGCCAGCACGAGATCGAAGTAATGCGCCATGCGGTTCGCACGATAAGGCCGCGACGCCCAGACCTGGGGCGCCACGTAGTTCACCGTGCGGATCGATTTGTCGATGCGCTTCAGGCGCTGGGCGATGCGATGGGTGAAATCCGGACTGTCGATCAGCACCACCGCGTCGGGTCGCGTGCGCAGGGCAAAATCGGACGCCTCGCGCACGCGGCGGAGGATCGCCGGAATGCGCGGCACGACTTCGCGCAGTCCCATCACCGCGGTGTCGTCGAGCGGAAAAAGGCTGTCGAGGCCTTGCGCCGTCATCGCGGCGCCGCCCACCCCGACAATCTGCACGGAGTCCCCTGCAGCTTTCTTCAGCCCCGCCATCAGCTCCGCGCCCAGCTGATCGCCGGACGGTTCGCCGCACACAAGCATGAGGGTCGTTGTCTTTTTCACGGCACACCCAAAGCTGTCATGGCCCGCAGATGCGGGCCACCCAGTTGTGGTTCGCGTGGAACCGGCCGAATGAAACGGGGTCTATCTTTCACGATCGTGTCAGCATCACCTGGGTGGCCCGCAGTCGCGGGCCATGACAAGCGGGAATTAAGGAGGATACGTGTCGGCAGCGAACGCCATCACGAAAACGCCGGCCGCATCCGCGGCCTCGATCACGCCGCGGCGGTTGATGACGAGCGAGCGTCCCGCTTCGATCGCGAGGCCCGCAAAGCCTGCCGCGGCGAGATTGCGCACGGTGGCGACGCCGATCACCGGCAGATCCGTCTTCCTGTCCTGCGCCGGCTTCAACGCTTTGACGAGCACGCCGCGCCGGTTCTCCGGCACACCGCGGATCGCCGCCGGCAAGGTCGCGACACGCGCGACCATCGCATCCGTGCCTTCGGCTGCTTCCACCGCGAGCACAAGCCCGTCGCAGACCGCTGCCGCCTGGCCGATATCGAGCGCGCCCAGCGTGCGCACGACCTTCACGCCGATGGCGATGTCCTCCCTGGCATCGGCCGAAGGCTGAACGCGGCCATAGACGCCGGCCTGCGCCAGCAGTCCGGGGGCCGCCTCTTCCACACCGACGGTGCGAAAGCCTTCGGCATCGAAGGAGGACACAAGCGTCTTCAGGAGCGCATCGTCGCCCTGCCGGGCTGCCGCGATCACTTTCGGCAACAGCATGAGGCCCTTTGTATCGACCTTGATGTCGGAGAAGCGTGGCCGCGCCACACGGCCGACAAGTATGATGTCCGTGCACTGATGCTCGCGCAGCAGCTTCAGCGTCTTTCCCACTTCGCCGATGCCGGCCCATTCATGCGGGAAGCGCGCGATGCCTTCATCCGCGGAGCCCCTGAGCGCAATCACGAAAACCGGCCTGCCCGCATCGACGGCGCTTTCGGCGACCGCAATCGGAAGATCGCCGCCGCCCGCGATGATGCCGAGCGCCGTCATTCCTCGTCCATATCGGCGCCTTTTCTGCGCGCGGGCGAGATAGGGCGTTTGGCGGGCGCCAGGATGAAGCCTGTGACTTCGGCCACTTCCTTGTACTGGCCCCACGTCTCCTGCGCGCGCTTCGCCTTGTCCTGGAACGATCCCTTCCAGTCGAGGAAGATCGCGCGGAACGCAGCGCGCAGGGCGTGGATGTTCTCGCGCGGAATGCCGCGGCGCCTGAGGCCGACGAGATTCAATCCCCCGAGCCGGCAATGAAGCCCGATCGCGATGCCGTAGGGAATGACATCGGTCGTAACGCCGGACAGGCCGCTGATGAACGCGTAGCGGCCGATGCGGCCGAACTGCTGCGCCGCAGCCAGTCCGCCCATGATTACGCCGTCTTCGACCTGGACATGGCCGCCCAGCTGAACGCCGTTCGACAGCGTCACGTCATTGCCGACCACGCAGTCATGACCCACATGGCTCGCCGCCATCAGATAGTTGCGGTCGCCGATCGTCGTGATGCCGCGCCCGGAATGGCTGCCGGTCGAAATGGTGACGGTTTCGCGGATGACATTGTCGGAACCGACGACCAGCCGCTCGGGCGACGGCTTTTTCGAGCGCATCTGCGCTTCACCGCCCAAAACCGCATGCGAGAAGATCTGCGTACGCGCGCCGATCTCGGTGTTGCCGTGGACGACGACATGGCTGTGAAGCTTCACGCCTTCGCTCAGAACGACCGATGGACCCACGATGCAATAAGGACCGATCTCGACATCGGCCCCCAGCTTTGCGCCGGGATCAATCTGTGCCGTCGGATGAATTTTCATCGCCATCCTGCATGGTCCCGCGGATCATGGCGCTGAATTCCGCCTCCGCGCAGAGCTTGTCGCCGACAAAGGCTTCGCCGGCGAACTTCCAGACCGGCCCGCGCCGCCTCAGCGCCTTCACCGGAAAGCGCAGCATGTCGCCCGGCCGAACCGGATGACGGAAGCGCGCCTTGTCGATGGTCATGAAATAGACGATGCGGTTGTCGCTCGTGAGATTGAGCGTATGAACGACGAGCGCGCCCGCCGCCTGCGCCATGGCTTCGACAATGAGAACGCCCGGCATGACCGCGAAATGCGGGAAATGCCCCATGAAATGCGGCTCGTTATAGGAGACCGCCTTGTGGCCCGTGGCGCTCTCGCCCGGTCGGATGTCGGTCAGCCGCTCGACGAAAAGAAACGGCGCGCGATGCGGCAGCAATTTCTTGATGTGCTCGACATCGAACGTCAGCTCATCGGACATCGTCAAATCTCACCCGTTGCGATCCTTGTTGCGACGCTTCGCGAGCAGGACCAGAGCGGCGACTTCGCGCCGCCAGTCTTTCGCCAGCCGAGCCGGATAGCCGCCATAATCCGTCCCGCCGGGATAGTCGCCGGGCGGCACGCCGGACTTCGCCGCGACCCGCGCACCGTCGCCGAGATGGACGTGGTCCGCTATCCCGACCTGGCCACCCAGAATGACGAAATCGCCGAGTTCGCAGCTGCCGGAAATGCCGGACTGGGAAATAATGATGCAGTGCCGTCCCGTCTTCGTGTTGTGCCCAATCTGCACAAGATTATCAATCTTGGTGCCTTCGCCGATCACCGTGTCGCCGAGCGCGCCGCGATCGATGGTGGTGCAGGCGCCGATTTCGACATCGTCCTGAACGATGACACGGCCCAGTTGGGGAATCTTGGCATGGCCCGTCTGGCCGGAGGCGAAGCCGAAACCGGGTTGGCCGATCTGTGCGCCGGGCAGGATGTGCACGCGATCGCCGAGGAGCGCATGCGTGACCGTGACGTTGGCGGCGAGTTCGCAATCGCGACCGATCGCCACGCCGCGGCCGATGACGCAATTGGGGCCAAGCCGCGTGCGATCGCCGATCTCTGCGCCGGGTCCGATGACGACTCCCGGCGCAAGCGAAACATCTGTGCCGAGCCGCGCGGTCGGATGCACGCTCTCGCCGGGCGCCCAGCCGGAGGCCATATGGTTCGGATAGAAAAGCCGCGCGGCCGCAGCGAAGGCCTGTAGGGCGGAGCCTGACACGATGCGTGTCATGCCTTGCGGTGCTGGTGCTCCTGCGGCCTCCTTGTCGACGATGCAGAAGCCGGCCCGGGATTTCGCGAGCTCTCGCGCGGCCGCTTTGGTGGCGCAGAACGCAAGCTGTCCGGCGCCCGCGCCTTCCAGTGCCGCAACATCGTGGACAAGGGCCTTGAGATCGGCGCCGGCATCGACTGTGGCGCCGATCTGCGCACACAGCTCTGCCAGCGGAAATGGCCCATGGTTATCGAAGAAGCGGGGATCGGCCATCTCGAAGCAATTTGGGCGCCCTTCCGAAGAAAGGCGCCCTGGCCTCCTGTCAGCGCGGCTGCTGCATGCTCTGCGCCAGGTCCGCGGGTGGATTGGCGAGCTGGACCTTCACCGACGGCAGCTTCTGATCGAGGCGCTGAATGGCAATCGGCGTGATATCGAGGCCGGGCGCGCCGACCACGATCGCCTGCCGATCGATCATCAGATTGGCACCGCGCTCGGTCATCAGGCCCTGCACGATCGGACCGGCAACCGATTCCACTTGGCGCTGGGCAATCGCGACGCCGTAGCGGATCTGGTTCTGGCGTGTCTGCACCTTCTGCTGGAAGGCGGCCTGTTTGGCCTCGAAAGCCTTGATTTTCTGGGCTTTCACATCAGGCGCCAAAATCGCGACCTGCTGCTGGAGGGCCGCGCCTTCCTTGCGCAGGGCCTCGTTCTCGCCTTTGAGTTCCGTTTCGGCCTGTCTGGTCAGCGCCTGAACCTGCTGGGCGATGCTTTGTCCGACCCTTGAATTGCGCAGCAACGCGGCGCGGTCGATGACGAGAATCCTGGGGACCGGAGCGCCTTGCGGTGCGGGGCCAGGCTTGCCTTGGGCAAGCGCAGGCGCGGCAAAAAGGGCGATCGCGAGTGCGAGTCCCGTCGCGGTCAAGCTGGACCGCGAAGCGAAAGTCGAGAGTTTCATGGGATTTAGAGTCCTGTTCCTGCGCTGAACCAGATAATTCGGGGAGCGTCGTAAGGCTGTTTGACGATCGGCATGGCAAGATCGATTTGTACGGGCCCGAAAGGCGATTTCCAAGCGATCGCCAAGCCGGCGGAGACGCGTAAGGCCAGATTGTCTTTAATGCAAGGAATGCCGGAACCTTTGACGCAGCCGCCGATATTGCTGACGCCGATGCCGGAGGTGCCGCTGTCCAGGTGGCCGACAGTGCCGAAATCGCTGAAGAGCGAGGTGGAGATGCCGTAGTCGGCCGGCAGGAAGTCCGGAATCCGCAGTTCCGTCGTGCCGATGACATAGGCGTCGCCACCCAATGCGTTCTGACCGCCCGTGTTGAGCTCGCGGGGACCGACGCCGGCGAGCGCGAAGCCGCGGAAGCTGTCGCCGCCTTTGAAGAAGCGCTGGTTCAGGATGACGTTCTGTCCGTCCCAGCCCTGGATGTAGCCCCCGGTCTGCTTGAAGCTCGCGACGAACTTATCCCAGAGAACGGGATAGTAGATGCTGAACGAGTCTTCCGTGCGGATGAACTTTTCGTTGCCGCCGAAGCCCGCGAAATCCTGGTTGAAGCCGAACACGAAGCCGTGCCGCGGCTTTATGGGATCGTCAAGCGTGTTGTAGCTGTAGCTGTAGCCGACGGCCGAGGTGTCGAATGTGCCGGCTGCTTCCTGGATGACAGTTCCCGCGCCAAGGAAGGGCGTCAGGCTCGACACGCTGAACGTATAGCGCAAGCCCACTGCGCCGTATTCCGACGTCGGAAAGCCTAGACGAACGCCGGCCGACGTCGTGTCGCCGGTGTAGTCGGCCTGCTGGAAGTAAAGGATGGTCTTGTAGATGTCGAAGCCGGCCGTCAGCGGACGGTCCATGAAATAGGGCTCGGTGAAGCTGAGCGCTGCCTGTTTTTCGTAGGTCGAAAGCTCAAGGCTCGCTTTCAGATACTGGCCTTTGCCGAACAGGTTTCGCTCGGTGTAGCTGAACTGACCGACAAAGGAACTCTGCGAGGAATAACCGGCGCCCAGCGAAAGTTCGCCCGTCGACTGTTCCGTCACGCTGACATTCAGCACGGTGCGATCGGGCGAGGAGCCCTGCGTCGTCTTGACGTCTACGTCCTTGAAGAAGCCGAGCGACTTGATGCGCGTGCGTGACCGGTCGACCAGCACGCGATTGAAGGCGTCACCCTCGGTGAGACGGAACTCGCGCCTGATGACCTTGTCGAGCGTACGCGTGTTGCCGGTGATGTTGATCTTTTCGATATAGACGCGGCTGCCCTGCTCGACATCGAACACGACGTCGATCGTGCGGTTCTCGCGATTGCGGCGGATGCGCGGATGGACTTCCGCGAAAGCGTAGCCTTTCGAACCCGCCGAATTTGTCAAAATATCGATCGATTTGTCGACGAGTTCGGCGTTGTAGACCGAGCCGTCCTTGATCGGAATCAACGGCCGCAGCACCCGCGGCGACAGCTCCTTGATCTTCGAATTTATGATGACGTGGCCGAAATGGTAGAGCTGGCCTTCGTCGACCGTGAAGGTGATGTAGAAGTTCTCGCGGTCCGGCGTCAGCTCGGCGACGGCGGAAACCACGCGGAAGTCTGCATAGCCCTGTTTCAGATAGAAGCGCCGCAGCTGCTCACGATCGAAGGTCAGGCGGTCCGGATCGTAGTTGTCGTTGGACGCGAGGAACTTCCACCATTCCGAAGTTTCCGTCGCGATCTGCGAGCGCAGCGTATCGTCGTCGAAAACCTTGTTGCCGATGAAGGAGATGCGAGCGACGCCTGTCGTCGGACCTTCGTTGATCGAGAAGATGAGATCGACGCGGTTCTGCGGGCGCTGGATGATCTGCGGGTCGACCGTGGCGGCGAATTTGCCGTTTCGGCGATAGAGCTCGATGATGCGCTGGACGTCGGCCTGCACCTTGGAGCGCGTGAAGACCGTGCGCGGCTTCATCTGCACTTCCTTGGTCAGGTCCTTTTCCGAGACCTTGTCGTTACCTTCGAACACGACCTGGTTGATGATCGGGTTCTCGACGACGTTGATCGTCAGAGTCGAACCGTCCCAATTGAATTTTACGTCGGCGAAAAGACCGGTCGCGAACAATGTCTTCAGGGATCTGTCGACGGCTTGTTCGTCGTACGGATCGCCGACATGGACGGTGACGTAGGAAAGAACGGTCGCCGCCTCGATGCGCTGTGTGCCCGTGACCGCGATATGCTGGATCGGGGGGCCTTGCGGCGCAGTCGTTTCAGACGCGCCCATATGGGGCTGCGGGTTGAGTGCCTGGCCGAATCCCGGTGTAACGGCAACGGACGACAGCAACATAGCCAGCGCGGCGCGCCGGCGCTGAAGGGAAAGATAGGCGAGCAGGTTCATCCAGCCGTCTCATGATTCCCGCCAGCGGACACTTGGAATGACCGCGGACGCAAGTTCGATTCAAAATAGCTTTAGGTCATTCCAGGTTTCGAGAAGCACTAGCCCCAGTATGACAGCAAGCCCCAAGCGGAACCCCACGTCCTGGGCACGCGCACCCAACGGACGCCCCAGAACCGCCTCGAATCCATAGTACAGAAGGTGGCCTCCGTCGAGCAGTGGAATCGGAAAAAGGTTTACCAGGCCGATGCTTACGGAAATGAAGGCGGCGAGTTTGATGAGCGAGAGAAGGCTGATCTGGGCAACCTGCGCGGCCAGCTTGCCAATCCCCAGAGGCCCGTGAAGCTGGCTGACGGCGGAGCTGCCGGCGAATATCCGGCTCACCATGTCCAAAGTCGTCTGGACGATCAGCCAGGTCGTGTGGCCAGCCTCGGACAGCGCGCCGGCGAAGCCCAGATGAACGATCTGCGGCTTAACGCCCAGGATGCCCAGCCGTCCCAGCTTTTCGGTCTCGCCGAACGGATCCCTGACGATAGCAAGGCGCGGCGTCACGTGCAGAACGATATCTTTGCCGGCGCGCGCCACCGTTACAGTCAGGGGCTCTCCCGGCCGCATCGCGACCGTCGCCACCACATCGTCGAACGACCCGACACTCCGGCCATCGATGTCGATGATCGTGTCGCCGGCCTTGAAGCCCGCTGCCTGAGCGGGGCTGCCAGGCAGCACCTTGCTGATCGACGCCGGCGCGAAAACTGTGGGTGACAGCCAGAGAAATGCGGTGAGGATGCCTATCGCCAGCACAAAATTGGCGACAGGCCCCGCGGCCACGATGAGTGCGCGCTGGTAGAGCGGCTTGAACGGGAATGCGACCGCGCGCTCCTGCGCCGTCATATTCTCCGCGGCCTCGCGATCCGGCGTGCTTGCGGCGTCGAGATCGCCGAAGAACTTCACGTAGCCGCCGAGCGGAATCCACGAGATCTTCCAGCGCGTGCCCTTGCGATCCAGCCAGCTGACGATCGCGGGACCGAAACCAATCGAGAACGTCTCGACGCGCACGCCGAAAAGGCGCGCGAACGCAAAATGGCCGAGTTCGTGGAAAAATATGACAGGCGTGATGAGTACGAAGAACGGCAGGACGTTCTCAACGAAGCCCACGGCGACGTTCAAGAAAGGTGAGATTATATTCACGCCCGCACCATTCCCTGTTCACTAGGCCGCCATGCGGCGGCACGTTTCGCCGGCGATGTCGCGTGCCAGACGATCGACCGCCAGAATGCCGTCGATATCCGACGCGTTAACGGAGCCGGCGCGCCTGTCGGCCAGCGTTTCCGCGATCACGGTCGCAATATCCAGAAACCCGATTCTGCGCGCAAGGAACGCCTCCACCGCAACCTCGTTCGCAGCATTCAGGATCGTAGGGGCGAGACCGCCCGCGCGCAAGCAATCCTGTGCGACGCCGAGACATGGAAAGCGACGAATATCCGGCTCTTCGAATGTTAACTGTCCGATTGTCGCAAGATCGAGACGTTTGGATGGCGACTGCGTGCGCTGCGGCCAGGACAGCGCGTAGGATATCGGCGTACGCATGTCGGGCGCGGACAGATGCGCAAGCGTCGAGCCGTCAGCGTAATAGACAAGACAATGGATGATCGACTGCGGATGTACGATCACGCCCAGCTGGTCGGCGGGCATCGCAAAGAGGAAATGCGCCTCGATCAGTTCGAGGCCCTTGTTCATCAGCGTCGCGCTGTCCACCGAGATCTTGGCGCCCATCGACCAGTTGGGATGTGCGACCGCCTGTTCGGGCGTCGCCTTTTCCATGCGCTCGCGCGACCACGAACGGAACGGCCCGCCTGACGCAGTGAGTGTCACGCGATCGACAGCGTGCGACTGCGCGAAATCGAGCACCTGGAACGCGGCGTTATGTTCGGAGTCGACCGGAATGACCACTGCGCGAGATTTTGACAGCGCGTCGCGGAAAATGTCGCCGGCCGCGACAATGCATTCCTTGTTGGCCAGCGCGATCGTGGCGCCACGGCGAACCGCGGCAAGCGTCGGCGCCAGTGCGGCCGCACCGATGATGCCGACCATGACAACGTCAGAAGGGCGGCTCGCGGCATCGACGATCGCCTCATCGCCCGCGGCGACTTCCACATTCGTGCCGGCGAGCGCCTCTTTCAGCTTTGGCAGAAGGTCGTTCTTTCCGATCACAGCAAGACGCGGCCGAAATTCCCGCGCTTGTTCTGCAAGTACGTCCACCTTGTCGCGCGCGGTGAGCGCCTCGATAGGCATCGCGTCCGGCCCATGTTCGGCGCGCGCGTGACGCACCACATCGAGCGTCGACAGACCGATCGAGCCTGTACTCCCCAAAATGGTGAGCCGCCGGGCCGTGAGGCCCGCGAGATCCAAAGCCGCCAATTGGCGCGGGCTTGCAAAATTCACGCTGAGACTCCGAAGAGCTGCGATACGCCGACTGTGAAGACGAGAATGAACGCCAGCGGCGCCACGAAAAGCGTCGAGTCGAGACGGTCGAGAACGCCGCCATGGCCCGGAATGGACTCCCCGCTGTCTTTGCGGCCGACGCGCCGCTTGATCCAGGACTCGAAGAGATCGCCGCCATGACCCACGGCGGCGAGCACAAATCCGACGACGAAGCCGCGCACCGGGCTGCCGCTGAACGCAGCCACGTAAGCCGCCGCCAGACCGGCGGGAATGATCAGGCCGCCGATCAGCCCACTCCAGGTCTTGCTGGGCGACAGCGACGGAATGAGTTTGGGTCCGCGGAAGATGCGCCCCGTTGCCAGTGCGCCGGTATCCGCCGACCAGATCACCAGGAGCACGCCAAGCACGATCCATTCCCCGTGATGGACATGCTCGCGCAACGCCACCAGCGCGCAGGCCGGAATGCCGATATAGAGAGCGCCAAGTCCGGCCCATTTGACCGGTGCGCCGCGCGCGGCGCCGAACCCCGCCGCCAGGGTTGCGCCGGCAACGAGAATTGCGATCGGTCCGATGACGCTCGTGGAGATTGTCGTGACCACAATGGCCGCCGTGAGCGCCGAGCCCGTCGCAATCCATTCGCGCGCATAACGCTCGTGGCCGACCATGCGATGCCATTCGCGCGCCGCGGCGATGGATGCGAGCGCCACAAATCCCGCGAAGAGAGAGCCGCCGGCGAGCGTCACGGCGATGCCGATCGCCGCCAGCACGAGACCGATCAGGATGCGCACGAGAAGCTCGTTGGCGATCGGCGATTTGGTTTTGCGGGACTGCGGCGCAGGCCGCCCGGCGCGTGCCGCGCCGAGCCCGGAGGCGTGATGGGCCGAGCTCATGCTACGGCTTCCGAGGAGACGGCGCCAAAACGACGTTCGCGACAGGCATACGCATCGAGCAGGGCCAGGAATTGCGCGCGCGTAAAATCCGGCCAGAGCGTGTCGACAAAGGCAAGCTCGGCATAGGCCGACTGCCAGAGCAGGAAATTGCTCAGACGATGTTCGCCGCTCGTGCGGATGATGAGATCCGGATCGGGCATGCCGTCCGTCAGAAGCCGGGTCGCGAAATAGTCCGGCGTGATGCAGTTCGGATCGATCTCGCCTTTGGCGGCGGCGATGGCGAGGGCCCGCGCGGCGTTGGCGATTTCCTCCTGCGCGCCGTAATCAAATGCAAAGACGAGATTGAGCCCGGTGTTTGCCGCCGTCCGCTGTTCGCCGTCCTCGATCATGCGAAGGATGTCGCTGTCGGCGCGGCTGCGATTGCCGATGACGCGCATATGCACGTTGCGCGCGACGAGATCGGCCATGTCGTCGCGGAAATAGGCGCGGAACAATCCCATCAAGTGACTGACTTCCGTCGGCGGCCGCTTCCAGTTCTCGGAAGAAAACGCATAGAGGGTCAGATTGGCCAGGCCGACATCGCTGGCCGCCCTCACGATGTTGCGCACCGCCGAGACGCCCTGGACATGGCCGGCGGCGCGCGGCAGATGGCGTTTACGCGCCCAGCGGCCATTGCCATCCATGATGATGGCAACATGGCGGGGGAGTTTCCCCTGCTCAGGGCTGGGAGCGGCCATCTATTCACACCTCACGCGTCAGACCTGCATGATTTCCTGTTCTTTGGCATGCAGCAACTGGTCGATATCCTTGATATGCGCGTCGGTAAGTTTCTGCATTTCTTCGGCAAATTTATGGTGCTCGTCCTGCCCGATCTTGTGGTCCTTCTCGAGCTTCTTAAGCACTTCCATGCCGTCCCGCCGGACATTGCGGACCGCAATCCGAGCCTGTTCCGCATATTTCGAGGCGAGCTTCGCAAGTTCCTTGCGCCGCTCCTCGTTCAGTTCCGGGATCGGGATCCTGAGGAGCTGGCCATCTGCCTGAGGATTGAGGCCTAAACCGGCGTCCCGGATGGCTTTATCGACCGTCTTGACCAGGCTTTTGTCCCACACCTGGACGGTAATGAGCCGGGACTCCGGCACGCTCACCGTGCCCACCTGGTTGATCGGCACGGCGTTGCCATAGGCCTCGACCGACACCGGGTCGAGAAGCCCGGCGCTGGCGCGGCCCGTTCTGAGGCCCGCAAATTCGGACTTCAGCGTGGCGACTGCCCCGTTCATGCGACGGTTGGCATCCTCTTTGTCGAAGGCGGCCATGATGCTGCTCCTATGCCTTGTCCTCGATGATTGTAGCCCGGCCTTGCCCGCGAAGGACGGCAGCCAGCGCTCCCCGAGTCTGAATCGAGAAGACAATGATCGGAATCTTGTTTTCGCGCGACAGGCTCACCGCCGAAGCGTCCATCACCTGAAGATCGCGCGACAACACTTCATGATAGCTTAAGGTCTCGAAGCGCTTGGCATCCGGGACTTTTTTCGGGTCGGCCGTATAGACGCCGTCGACCTGCGTGCCCTTGAGCATGGCCTGGCAGTTCATCTCCGCAGCCCGCAAGGCCGCCGCCGTGTCCGTCGTGAAGAAGGGATTGCCGGTGCCCGCCGCGAAGATGACGACGCGGTCCTTCTCCATGTGACGGATGGCGCGCCGGCGGATATAGGGCTCGCAGATGCTCATCATGGGAATGGCGGACTGGACCCGCGTCGGAACGCCTTCGCGCTCGAGCGCCGCCTGCATCGCGAGCGCATTCATGATGGTCGCCAGCATGCCCATATAATCCGCGGTGGCGCGATCGATGCCGTTCGCGGCGCCCGAAAGCCCGCGAAAGATATTGCCGCCGCCGATTACGAGACAAACCTGCGTGCCCGCCTGCACCGCTTCCTTGATGTCGGCGGCGATGCGGTCGACGGTTCCGATATCGATGCCGAAGCTCTGCGCTCCGAGAAGCGCTTCGCCGGAGACCTTAAGAAGCACCCGGCCGTACTTCGGCGTCGCAACCATCTCGGTCCCTCTCAGCGGCCCGCCATTTGCTTCACTTCGTCGGCGAAATCACTTTCGATCTTCTCGATGCCCTCGCCCACCGCGAAGCGGTAATAGCCCGCGATCTCGACCGGCGCACCCAATTCCTTCGACGCCTTCTCGAGCACCTTCGAAATCGGCGTCTCGCCGTCGATGACGAACACCTGCGAAAGCAGCACGGACTCTTCGTAGAACTTCCGCATGCGGCCTTCGATCATCTTCTCGATGACGTTCTCCGGCTTGCCGGACTGACGAGCGAGCTCGCGTTGGATGTCGCGCTCGCGCTCGACGAGTTCGGGCGCGAGATGCTCGGGGGTCAACGCCAGCGGCGCCGCAGCCGCGACGTGCATGGCGATCTGCTTGCCGAGCGCCGAGAGCTTCGTCTTGTCGCCCGTCGAGCGCAGACCGACAAGCACGCCGATCTTGCCGAGCTCCTTGGAGCCGTCGGCGGCATTGTGCACATAGGACACGACGACGCCCGGCGTGACGGACAGCGCAACGGCCCGACGCACGGCGATGTTCTCGCCGATCTTCGCCACCATTTCCGCGACGGCGTCCTTCACTTTCGGTCCGCCCTTTGCGAGCGGCGTCTCGTGCAGCTTCTCGACGTCGCCGCCGACGTCGCGCGCCAATTCGGCGACGCGCGTGACGAACTCCTTGAAGGTCTCGTTGCGGCCGACGAAGTCCGTCTCCGCATTGACCTCCACGAGGGCGCCGGAATCTCCGCCGACGGCGACGCCGATGAGGCCTTCCGCCGCGACGCGACCGGCCTTCTTGGCGGCCTTGGCGAGGCCCTTCTTGCGCAGCCAGTCGACGGCCGCTTCGAGGTCGCCATTGGTTTCGGCCAGGGCGGCCTTGCAGTCCATCATGCCTGCGCCGGTCTTGTCGCGCAGGTCCTTCACCATGGAGGCGGTGACGTTCGCCATGAGTATGCTCCGTAAAGGATAGTCTTAAGCGACGGCTTCGGCGCCTTCGCCGGCGCGCGACGAGATATCGGGGAGCACCTCGGCTTCGCCCGTGTCGATGCCCGCCGCCACCTGGCTTTCCGACAGACCGTCGATGATCGCACGCGCGGCGAGGTCGCAATACAGCGCCAGCGCACGGGCCGCGTCGTCATTGCCCGGGATCGGATAGGTCACGCCGTCCGGATCGCTGTTGGAATCGAGGATCGCCGTCACCGGGATGCCGAGCTTCCGGGCTTCCTGGACCGCGATCTCTTCCTTGTTGGTGTCGATCACGAACAGCATGTTGGGCAGGCCGCCCATTTCCTTGATGCCGCCGAGGGAGCGTTCGAGCTTGTCGCGCTCGCGCAGGAGCTGCAGCAGCTCCTTCTTGGTCAGGCCCGAGCTCTGGGCCGAGCCGAGCGTCTCCTCGATGCCGCGCAGGCGCCGGATCGAGTTCGAGATCGTCTGCCAGTTGGTCAGCGTGCCGCCGAGCCAGCGGTGGTTCACGTAATATTGTGCGCAGCGCTTGGCCGCCGCGGCCACCGGCTCCGACGCCTGGCGCTTGGTGCCCACGAAGAGGACACGGCCGCCGCCCGCCACCACGTCCCGCAAGGATACGAGGGCCTGATGCAGAAGCGGAACGGTCTGGGTCAGATCGATGATGTGGATGTCGTTTCTGGAGCCGTAGATATACGGCGCCATTTTCGGGTTCCAGCGCTGCGTGCGGTGGCCGAAATGGACGCCAGCCTCGAGCAGCTGACGCATGGTGAAGTCTGGCAAAGCCATTGGAAAAATTCTCCTTTTCCGGTTCAACCTGACGCGAGGGATTGAGCCCCGAAGGGCACCGGATGGACCGGCAGGCAACTCGCCTCCGACCCGCCCTGCGCGTGCGGAATGGCGGGGGTTATAGGAAGCTCCCTTGACGGACGCAAGCGCTCTGGGCTGGAAACGGATTATGACCCAAGTCCGCCCGTTCGCGTCTCCCATCCGTCCCGACATCAAGAGTCTCAAGCCCAACGGCATCGGCGCCGTGGCCCTTCTGGGACTGGGCGACAAGGACCTGATCCCGCTGTGGTTCGGGGAAACGGACCTTGTGACCCCCACCTTCATCCGTGAGGCGGCCAAGAAGGCCCTCGACGAGGGGCGGACCTTCTACGCCAATGCCCGCGGCATCCCTTCGCTGCGCGAGGCGCTGCAGGCGTTCCACCGGCGGACGACGAAGGTCGAGCTGCCCCTCGAGCGCATCACGGTGCCCGGCGCGGCGATGCTTGCGGTCGTCACCGCCCTCCAGGCGGTCGTCACCACCGGCGACAACATCGTCGCCATCTCGCCCATCTGGCCCAACATCGTGCAGGCAGCGCAGATCTGCGGCGCGGCCACGCGCTTCGTCAGCCTCGACGACGACTGGACGCATGCGACACCGCACTGGCGGCTCGATCTCGAAAAACTGTTCGATGCGTGCGATGCGCGCACCAAGGCAATCTTCATCTCGAGCCCGAACAATCCCACCGGGTGGACGATGACGCGCGACGAGCAGCGCGCGGTCCTTGAATTCGCGCGGGCCAAAGGCATCGCGATCATCAGCGACGAAGTCTACGGCACCCTCGTCTATGACGGCACGCCGCACGCGCCGTCGTTCCTGCAGATCGCCGACGACGAGGACGCGCTGTTCGTCGTCAACAGCTTCTCGAAGCCGTGGGCGATGACCGGCTGGCGCATCGGCTGGCTCATTCATCCGAAATCGCTCGACACGCAGATGTGGATGATGTCGGCGGCGAACAACACCGGCGCCACGACGTTTGCGCAATATGGCGCGCTGGCGGCGCTGTCACCTGAGGGCGATGCGTTCCGGTTCGAGATGCTGGCGCGCTGCATCAAAGGCCGCGATGTCGTGCAGCAATTCCTCGACAGCCAGAACCGCTTCAAATGGATCAGGCCGGAAGGCGCGTTCTACGGATTCCTGCACGTCGACGGTCTGAAGGACAGCCTCGCCTTCGCGAGCGAACTGGTCCTCAAGGGACGCGTCGGCGTGGCGCCCGGTTCGGCCTTCAGTTACGAAGGCGACGCCCTCGCCGACTCCTATATACGCATCTGCTACGCACAGGATCCGAAATTGCTGGAAGCGGGTCTCGAAAGATTGGGCAAGGCCGCGGCGAACGTCTGAGCCATTACCTCGGACGGAATTGAGCGCGTCGCGGCCATGATGATTTCATCGGGACGATCAGAGGAGCGAGCCATGGCGCATCAAGGCAAATGTTTCTGCGGTGAGGTGGCGATCGAAGTGTCGGGCGATGTCCAGGGCATGGGCTATTGCCATTGCGAATCCTGCCGCTCGTGGTCGGGCGGTCCGGTCAACGCCTTCAGCCTGTGGAAGCCGGCGGACGTGAAAGTGACCAAGGGCCAGGGCTCGCTTGCGACCTTCGCGAAGACGCCGGGCAGCGAGCGCAAGTTCTGCACCAAATGCGGCGGCCATGTGATGACCAACCATCCCGGTCTCGGCGTCGTTGACGTGTTCGCCGCGACGATCCCGTCGCTGAAATTCGAGCCGGGCCTGCACGTCAACTACGGCGAGACGGTGCTGCACATGAAGGACGGCCTGCCGAAGCTCAAGGACTTCCCGAAGGAATTCGGCGGCTCGGGCGACGTGGTGGCGGAGTAACCGGCGCCCGAATTTCCGCTTCGGAGCCATTGTCGCTTCTCCCCTGCTATCAGGGGAAAAAACAGGGGCGAAAAATTGCGCGGCCGCGAGGCGCGTCCATTTGAGCCAGGAATGGTGCCGGTTTCCTGCAATCCGCAGCCGCGAGGCAAGACGAAAAACAGGGGCACGCAGGGGCGAATTCGTCCGTATACGTGCTGTCCCGGCGCGGCGCCGGACCGACAGGCCCGCGAAGCGGCGGCACAGGCGGGCTACGATCTTCGCGATGTCGAGGAGCGAGATCATTTCGGCAGGGTGTAGTCGAAGTCGTAAGAGTGCTGGCCGTTGTCGATGCGGATGACGAAGGTGCCGGCGAGGCCTTTCAGCGCGTCGGTGCCCGAGCCGGGGACGACGGTGATGTCCATCGCCCGGCCGCCGCCCGACATCGTCGCCTTATGCATCAGTGCGAAGCTGCCGGCGCGGCCCTTGAGCGTGCCCGTCACCATTTCCAGCGCGACATAGCCCGCCTCGCCCGCTTTCGGGTCGCCGGCGGAAATCATCGAGCCGCGGCTGGTGCCTTCGAGATCGCCGTGGAACGTCTTGTCGATCGACATCTGGCTGACGCCGGTCACCGGCGTTTTGCCGGCGACGGTCTCGGACGCCATCTTCACCTCAAAGGTGCCGGTCGCATGATCTTTCATCACCATATCCTTCTCGGATGCCGTCGCCGCCACCACGAACAGCATCAGGCATAGCGCCACCGCGGTGATACCGCGCAGCCACAGCAGCGCCGCGTCGCGCGGCTCCAGCAAAGGTTCGATCCCCATCCGCTCCCCCATCACACGCTCTCGACCGCCGCGACGCCCGGCAGCGACTTGATCGCGCTCTTCAGCGCGCCGGTCACCTGCTGGCGGTCCTTCAGACGGATCTCGACTTCGCCGCCCTCCGCGCCCGGCACGACGAAGGTGACGATGCCTTTGCCGCCGTTGCGCAACTGGCTCGCGATGGCGTTCAGGGGCCGCGTGTCCTCGAGGAAAATGCGCAAGCCCTCGCCCGCGTCGGACGTCGCCTTGTCGATGTCCTGTATCCTTAGCGCGCGCAGTTTCAGTTCTTCGTCGATCCAGTCGGCACCGACATCGAGGACCAGCGACTTGCCGGCTTCCAGCAGCGGCCGCGAGGCGATCAGCACTTCGGAGAACACCATCACCTCGAACATGCCGGTGGCATCGGACAGGGTGAGGAAACCATAAGGCTGATCGTTCTTGCCGCGGCGCTCCTGCTTGCGGATGAGCGTACCGGCAAGCACGGCCTTGAAGCCCGAGCGGCGGCGATCCTCATGCAGCGCACCGATGGTGATGGCGCCGAGCCGCTTCAGCGAGGCTTCGTAGCCGTCGAGCGGATGGCCGGAGAGATAAAAGCCGATGGCGGAGAATTCCTCCGTCAGGCGCTCGTGCGGCAGCCAGTCGTCGACCGGCGCCAGACGCAGCGCGTCGCCGGACTCCGCCGCTTCGCCGAACAGCGTCGACTGTCCGCTCTCGCGATCGCGGCCGACGCGCGCGGATTCGTTGAGGATCGCATCGGCGGACTCCACGAGCTGGCGGCGGTTGCGCGACAGCTGATCGAAGGCGCCGGCGCGCACGAGGCTTTCGAAGGCCCGCTTGTTGATCAGCCTGGAATCCACGCGCCGCGCGAAATCGCTGATGGAGCGGAACGGCCCACCCTCCTCGCGGATCTGCACCAGATGATCCATCGCCTGCCGGCCGACGCCCTTGACGGCGCTGAGCGCATAGAAAATGAGATTCTGCTCGGCATCGCAGGTGAAGATCGCTTCCGAGCGGTTGACGTCGGGCGGGACGACCCTGATGCCGAAGCGCTGCGCTTCCTGACGGAACACGTTCAGGCGATCCGTCACGCTGGCATCGAGCGTCATCGACGCGGCGAGGAATTCGACCGGATAATTGGCCTTCAGATAGGCAGTCTGATAGGCGACCTGCGCATAGGCGGCGGCGTGACCCTTGTTGAAGCCGTAGCCGGCGAACTTCGCCGCCTGCTCGAAGATCTGCTCGGCAACGGAGGCCGACACGCCGCGTTCCTTGGCGCCCTTGGTGAAGGTCTCGCGATGCATCGCCATTTCGCTGGCGATCTTCTTGCCCATGGCGCGGCGCAACAGATCGGCCTGGCCCATCGTGTAGCCGCCGAGCTCGCGGGCGATGCGCATGACGTCTTCCTGATACGTCATCACGCCGAAGGTCTCGTTCAGGATCGGTTCGAGCGAGGGATGGAGATATTCCGGCTTCTCGCGGCCGCGCTTGCAGGCGATGTATTTCGGAATCGAATCCATCGGACCCGGGCGATAGAGCGCCACCAGCGCCACGAGATCGTTGATGTGGTCGGGCTTCATCTTGCGCATCAGGTCGCGCATGCCCGCGCCTTCCAGCTGGAACACGCCGACGCTGTCGCCCCTGGCCAGCATCTCGAATGTCGCCTTGTCGTCGAAATCGATGGTCTGCGTGTTGAGGATGATGCCGCGCTTCTTGAGAAGTTCCTCCGCCTTGGCGATGACGGTCAGCGTCTTGAGCCCCAGGAAGTCGAACTTCACGAGGCCGGACTTTTCCGCGTCCTCGTAGTCGAACTGCGTGACCGGCATTTCCGAGCGCGGATCGCGATAGAGCGGCACGATCTCGTCCAGCGGACGATCGCCGATCACGACGCCGGCGGGATGGGTCGAGGCGTGGCGGTAAAGCCCTTCGATCTTCTGCACGATGGAGAAGAGCCGCTGCGCGATCGGCTCCTGCTCCGCGATCTGGCCGAGACGCGGCTCACTCTCGATCGCTTCCTTGAGCGAGATCGATTTGCCCGGCGGGTTCGGGATGAGCTTGGCGATGCGGTCGACGAGACCCAGCGGCATCTGCAGCACGCGGCCCACATCGCGCACCGCCGCGCGCGCCTGCAACGAGCCGAGCGCGATGATGTGCGCCACGCGATCCTTGCCGTATTTGTGCTGCACATAGTGCACGACTTCGTCGCGCCGCTCCTGGCAGAAGTCGATGTCGAAATCCGGCATCGAGATACGCTCGGGATTGAGGAAGCGCTCGAACAGAAGCCCGAAGCGGATGGGATCGAGGCCCGTGATGTCGAGCGCCCAGGCAACGAGCGAGGTGGCGCCCGAGCCGCGCACGCCGACGGGAATGCCCTGTCCGCGCGTCCATTTCATGAAATCGGAGACGATCAGGAAGTAGCCCGGGAAATCCATGCGGATGATGACGCCGAGCTCATAGGCAAGACGGTCCTTGTAGACCTTCTCGTCCGCGAACAGCCCGTGCTCCTTGAGACGCCGCGCGAGGCCCGCTTCGGCCTGCGCCGTCAGTTCGTCGGCCGGCGACAATCCGGACTCCGGCACGAATTGCGGCAGGATCGGATTGCGCTTCTTCGGGCGGAAGGCGCAGCGCCGCGCGATCTCGATGGTGTTCTCGACGGCCTCGGGGAGATCGGCGAATTGCGCGACCATCTCGGCTGCGGTCTTGAAGCGATGTTCGCGCGTGAGGCGGCGGCGATCATCCTGCGACACAAAGGTGCCGTCGGCGATGCAGAGCAGCGCATCGTGCGCCTCGTACATGTCGGCCTTGCCGAAATGGACGTCGTTGGTGGCGACGAGCGGGAGGTCCTTTTCGTAAGCCAGTTCGACGAGGACATCTTCCGCCGCGCGCTCTTCGGCGAGGCCGTGCCGCTGCAATTCGACATAGAGCCGGTCGCCGAAAATCGCCTTCAGCCGGTCGAGCAATTCGCCGGCGGCCTGCGGCTGGCCTTCGCCGATCAGCTTGTTGAGCGGACCGCCGGGACCACCCGTCAGCGCAATGAGGCCTTCGGCGTGCGCGGCGAGCGCAGCTTCCTTCACATGCGGCCACTCGCCAGGCTCGGCGCCGAGATAGGCGACACTCAGCAGCTTGGCGAGATTTCGGTAACCGGCTTCGTTCTGGACCAGCAACGGCAGTAGCGGAGGCCGTTCCGAACGCGTGAGACCGGCGACCTGTCGTGTATCATCGAGTTCCACCGACACCAGCGCGCCGACGATGGGCTGCACGCCCTTCTTCACCAGCGATTCCGAAATCTCGAAGACGCCGAAGAGATTGTTGACGTCGGTGACGGCCACGGCCGGCATGCCGTTCGCCTTGGCCATATCCGCCAGTTCGGTGGGACGCACGGCGCCCTCGAGCAGCGAATAGGCGCTCTTGACCCGCAAATGAACAAACTCACCCGCCATAGCCCACCGATTCTTTGTTGGGAGGAGTATCGACGCCAAAGCCACCCCTTCCGAGGCAGCCGCGCGCGTTCATCCACAGAAGCCGAGAGATGTCCTCAGGCGATCGCCGCCTGGGCGAAGGTCGCGAGCCCGAATGCGCTCACCATGAACACCAGCAAACCCGCCGTCGCCGCCGCATCCCGCATCCAAGCCGTCATGTCCGCCTCCTTATTGGGAGACTGATATAGCGTTCCCTGTCCGTTCCGTCAAGAACGAAAAAAGAACACCCCACACGCGATGGGGATTTCAGCGGCCGCGCCGCCTAGCGCCGCTGCGCGACCCCCACCCCCACCAGCACGATGCCGAGCACGAGCACGCCGCCGCTCAGGAGCGGCGGAATGACATGCGTGGTGTCGTGCGTCGCCTGGACATTCAGGGGGCCGAGCTTGGCGACCTGGTCGGTCTGCCGGGTCGTGAATTCCGGAATGGCGAGCGCCACGAGACCGACGATCACCAGGATGACACCCAAAATCAGCAAGCCATTCGTCCGCGCCATGCGTCGTCCTCAAGGGAGTTCCAGCACTCAACGTGCGGATGGGGATTCGGGTCCTTTGTTACTTCTGCAGTTCGCCCGAGGCCGAGACCACGGCGCCGACGCAGCCGCCCGCAATATCGAGATTGTCCGCGCAGCTCTTCGCCGCAAAATCGGAGGGTGACCATTTCAACAAGCCGGACGGCCCGCCAAAGCGCCACAGGATCAGCCGGCGGTCGGGTAACACGATCCAATAGGTCTCGGGCCACTCCCGGCCTGTCATCAGGAGCGTCGCTTGATCGCGCACGGGGTCGACCTCGGCGATAAGGTCGTCGCGGCCGATCTTGTGCATGTCCGCGGAAAAGTTTCGCATCGCCTTGTCGTCCATTGATGCGTTGTGCGCGTAGGACACCCGGACCTTCACGTCCGGATGCTGCCGAATGAATTTGACGAGCCAGGGAACGGAGAAGAGCCGCGCGCTGGGGGCGTATGCGCGGTTCAGGAATGCATCGGCTCCGTCGACCTTTCCGTCCTTGTACGACAGAGCGAGTGCGTAGGAGACGTTCGAAGGAAATTGCGGACCGGAGAGGACCGCGTGGAGATTCTCTTCCTCCATCCCGTCGGTCCCATATGTCTTGGAGACGTAGCCGTTGACATCCGCCGTGCGCACGATGAAGCGCGATCGCAACAACTCCAACGCGTCGTGCACGCCGGGCTTGCTTTCCGCACCGAGGAGGTTCCATTGGTCCTGGATCGCGCCGTAGACCGCCTGCTCGATCTCGAGCGCGGTTTCTTCCCCGCGCAGGCGGGATGCGTTGGTCGCATCGGATGGCATCAGCGCAGCGACTGCCCGCGAAATATCGGCGTTGTAGGAAACTGTGCGCGGTCCCGCGTCCGCATCGAAATGCGCGCAGGACCCGCTCAACACCCAGGGCAGCATCGACAGGTTCTGCCCCGTCGCGCACGCCATCAGCGTTTCGCCATCGGCGATCCTGGCCGCAACGGAAATGAAGGGATAGTCGTCCGTATGAAACGACTTCGCGACCTCCGGCAGCAATTTCTGTATCTGCTCCGGGCTGGTGAACACGCTGCGGAAAAGCGCCCGCTGACTGGGCGCACCGTCTGCGATGCGCTCTCCGATATGGTTGCGAGTCAGCTGCTGCTCCAACCATTCGCGGGTTATTCCGAGATTGGCGACATCGGGCGCCGGAAGTGGTTTCGCGCGAAGCGCGGCGACGAGCGCCCGCACTTTTGAGGCCTCAAGCACGCCCGATTGCGGCTGATGTTCGCCTGGCTGCCGGCCATTCCGGCCGAACGATCTCACCTTCTCGGTGGCCGTGAACCGGTACCGGCCATCGTCTTTCTCGATCACGACGACGGTGTTGCCCGCCGCACCCAGTCCGCCCCAGCTCGACTGGATCTCGATCCGCGTCGGCAAATCGTTGTCCGTCGACGGCGAGGGCGAAATATCGGCCCGCGCCAATTGTCCTGAACAAAGCACGCCGAGCACCACGGCGATGGTCGCAAGCCTTGGGCCCATGTCGCCCCCCACAAGAGGCCCTATGTCACCGCCGCTCTTTGTTGAAATTGTGGCTCCCGCCACACGTCGCCCTTCATGATCGTCGCCAGCCTATCCACCGCATCCCACACATCGACATACCGATTGTAGAGCGGCGCGAAGCCGAAGCGGATGAAATCGGGAGCGCGGAAATCGCCGACCACACCGTGCGCGATCAACGCCTGCATGATGGCGTAGCCGTGCGTGTGGCAGAGCGAGACCTGGCTGCCGCGGCGTCGGATGTCGCGCGGACACGCGATTGCAAAACCGAAATCGCCGCAACTCAGGCCGGGACGTCTAACCCATGAAGAATTTTGAGTATTGGCGTTCTGGATCAATTAGAACGTCTTCACGGCGCGAGGCCCCCGGACGTCATCTGCGCCGTAATACCTGGGCGGATTTTTTCGGCTTCGGCAATGTCCGCTCCATAGGCCGGATCCGATAGACGATGTCTGGCCACGCCACGCAGGTAAATCGGGACCGCTGCGTCGGGCGGCGCGTAAGCGAGATCGCGCGCAGCCGCGCGATAATCTCCTCTCACGAACTCGACGAATCCGCGCGAGACCAGCGCAGCCGGCAGATTCGGCGAAATCGACAGCGCCGTTTCGCAATCGGTCATCGCGGTCGCGGCATCCGCCGGATTGACCGCCTTTGCGCGGCAACGATTCGCGAAAGCGACCGCGATGCCGTCGCGCACCTTTACGATGGCATCGCGGCGAGCCTCACTATCACGAGTTGGTGAGTCATAGTTATGTACCTCGCCGTTCGTGACCGGGCGGTATTCGCCGACGTTTTTGATGTTGACGACCGCCCCGTCAGGATCAGTCCCGTCGAGCGCCTTGTAATCGGCAAGCGCATGCTCGAGATCGTTGCGGCGCAGGTACAGATAGGCGCGGTCCGCGAGTCCCTGCCATTGTCCCGGACTGGCCTCAAGTCCCTTGTTAAAGGCCGCCAGCGCCGAGTCGTCGTCGTGCATCTCCTGATAGACGAGGCCGAGATCGATATAGGCAAATCCGATTTCCACCGGTTCAAGACCTTTCGCTGCGATCGCAATTTTGCAGTTCGTAAGGCGCTTCTCGAGCGTGACGTTGCCGTCAGTGCAATTGCGGAAAGCTTGTGCGAGCGGATCAGCTTGAGCAAGCGCCGCGGGCGCCGATGCGGTGACCGCCAGCGCCAAAATACCACCGCAGAAAAATCTGAATGCCATATAGCCCCTTCGATCAGGTCACGCTTTGCCGACCCTGAAATCGCGCTTCCCGCCACACACTATCACGCATGATCGTCGCCAGCCTATCCACCGCATCCCACACATCGACGTGGCGGTTGTAGAGTGGCGCGAAGCCGAAGCGGATGAAATCGGGCGCGCGGAAATCGCCGATGACGCCGCCGGCGATGAGCGCCTGCATGATGGCATAACCCTCGCGATGGCAGAGTGAGACCTGGCTGCCGCGGCGTTGGCTGTCGCGCGGACACGCGATTGCAAAACCGAAATCGCCGCAACGGCTTTCGACCAGATCGAGAAAGAGATCGCCCAGCGCGCGCGACTTGGCGCGCACCGTGCTCATGTCGACGCCGTCGAACGTCTTCACGCCTTCTTCCAGCGCCGCCATGCTGAGCACGGCCTGCGTGCCGCAGAGGTGGCGCAGCATGCCGTCGGCGGGACGATAGGTTTCGCTGAAGTCGAACGGCGCCGCGTGGCCCATCCAGCCCGACAGCGGTTGGCGCAGATCCTGCTGATGGCGCCTGGCGACATAAAGATAGGCCGGCGCGCCGGGTCCGCCGTTGAGATATTTGTAGCCGCAGCCGACGGCGAGATCGGTGTTGTCGCGGTCGAGGAACAGCTCCATCGCGCCGGCGCTATGACTCAAATCCCAGAGCGTCAATGCGCCCACCTTGTGCGCGGCTGCGTTGAGCGCGCGCATGTCGTGGATCTCGCCGGTCTTGAAATCGGCATGGGTGAGCGCCAGCAGCGCGACATCTTTGTCCAGCGCACCGGCAAGTTCTTCGCGCGCCACCGTGCGCAGCTCGGCACCCGCAAACTCCGCGAGCCCCTGCAGCACATAGAGATCGGTCGGGAAGTTGCGCCGTTCGGTCAGGATCACGCGCCGCGGCGCGTTGAGGCGCAGGGCGCCGGCGGCCAGCTTGAAGAGATTGACCGAGGTGGAGTCGGCGACGATGACTTCGTCCGCGTCCGCACCGACGAGCGGTGCGATGCGCGCACCGACGCGGCCCGGCATCCCGATCCAGTCGTTCTTGTTCCAGCTGGTGATGAGGTCTTCGCCCCATTCTTTCGTCGCAAGCTGCGCAAGACGCGGCGCCGTCGTCCTCGGCAGGCAGCCTAACGAGTTGCCGTCGAGATAGATCACGCCGTCGGGCACGATGAAGCGCTCGCGCGCGAAGGCCAGCGGATCGCGCGCATCGAGCTGTTCGCAAGCGGCGCGCGTGACGGTCATGTCACACCTTCGCCACCAGCTTCGAGCCGTCGACCAGCCGGCCTTCGTGCAGAAGGAGCACGCGGTCCATCCTGGTGGCGAGCTCGAGATTGTGCGTGGCGATCACTGCGGCGACGCCTTCGCTGCGCACGATCTTGATCAGCGCGTCGAATACGCTTCCGGCCGTCTTGGGATCGAGATTGCCGGTCGGCTCGTCGGCCAGGAGAAGCTTCGGCTTGTTGGCGAGCGCACGGGCGATCGCCACGCGCTGCTGCTCGCCGCCGGAGAGCTGCGACGGGCGATGATCGAGGCGGGCGCCGAGCCCTACGATCTCGAGAAGCCGCGCCGCTTCCCGTTTTGCTTCGGAGCGCGAAGTGCCCGCGATCATCTGCGGCAGCATGACGTTCTCGAGCGCATCGAATTCGGGAAGCAGATGATGCGCCTGATAGACGAAGCCGATGGTTTCCCGCCTCAGCCGCGTGCGCTCGTCGTCGGAAAGCTTCGACACCGCGCGTCCGTTCACGAAGACTTCGCCGGCCGAAGGTTTCTCGAGCAGCCCCGCCATGTGCAGCAGCGACGACTTGCCGGCGCCGGAGGGGCCGACCAGCGCGACGAGCTCGCCCGGCACGAATTGCGCGCTGACATCCTTGAAGACTTCGAGCGTGCCCTCGCCTTCGACGTAGCGCCGCGCCACGTGATCGAGCCGCAAGGTCGCGTCGCGGAAGATCTCATTCATAGCGCAGCGCCTCGACCGGATCGAGCGAGGCCGCGCGCCACGACGGATAGAGCGTCGCGAGGAACGAAAGCGACAGCGCCATGACGATCACCGACAGGACCTCACCCGGATCGATGATCTCCGGCAGCCGCGTCAGATGATAGATGTCGGGCGGGAACAGCACGATGCCGAGCGCGCGCGACAGGAATTGCCGGATCGGCTCGACATTGACGGCGACGAGCACGCCGAGCCCCCACCCCGCGAGCGTGCCTGCGATGCCGATGCACATGCCCGAGATGAAGAAGACGCGCATGATGGCGGCGCGGGAAGCGCCCATCGTCCGAAGAATCGCGATGTCGGGGCTCTTGTTCTTCACGAGCATATAGAGGCCGGAGATGATGTTGAGCGCGGCGACGAGGATGATCATCGACAGGATCAGGAACATCACGTCGCGCTCGACCTCGACGGCGTTGTAGAGCGTCAGGTTCATGTCCTGCCAGGTCGAGATATGCATCAGCGGCCCGGCCGCGCGCTGCATCGGCTCGAGCAGGCTGTTCACGCGCTCGGGATCGTCGACCATCACTTCGAGCGAGGTCACGCGGTCACCCACGTTGAAATAGGCCTGTGCCTCGTCGAGCGGCATGAACACCAGCGCGCGGTCGTAATCGGCAATGCCGGTCGTGAAGGTGCCGGCGATGAGATAGCTCTTGACGCGCGGCGTGACGCCGAACGGCGTGACATCGCCGTGGGGCGCGATCAGCGTGATGCGATCGCCGGGCACGAGGCGCATCGAGCGCGCCATCAGTTCGCCGATCAGCACCGCGTCGCCGTGATAATGCGCCAGCGCCCCTTCGGACAGCGAGCGGCCGATATCGCCGAGCGCACGGATATCGGCGGCCCTGATGCCGCGGACATAGACGCCGAGCGACATGTTGTTCGCAGACCCCATCACCTGGCCGTTGATCAGCGGCGTGACGTGCTGAACCCCCGGCACTGCGCGCAGCTTGGCGGCCAGCGCATCGTAATTGCTGATGCCGCCGTAATTGCTTTGCACCGTCATGTGGCCCTGAAGGCCGAGGAAGCGCGCGAGCAGGTCGTGGCGGAAGCCGTTCATCACGGCCATCACGACGATGAGCGTGGCGACGCCGAGCGCGATGCCGACCAGCGAGATGAGCGAGATGACGGAGACGAAGGCTTCCTTGCGGCGCGGGCGCAGATAGCGCAGCGCGATCATCCACTCGAACGGCGCGAAGGGTCGGGTTTTCGAGGCCATGTCAGCTCTCTCCAAAATCCTCCCCCGCGCAAAG